>NZ_CP049905.1:0-311666 GCF_011305535.1 Diaphorobacter sp. HDW4B | reverse complement strand
GGGCCAAGGCCGGTTACTGAATCACGCGGCTCGCCTGAAAAGCAAAAAGCCAGATCATCGGATCTGGTTTTTTTGTGAGTGATTGCTGTGTTTTATGAATTTTGCAAACTGAGTTTGAAAAATCTATAAACAGCCATCGAATGTGGGTCGTTAGCTACAGTCCGAGGCGATCACGCCCTGAGCGCGCTTGAGTTCGGCCTCACGCGTGGCGTCATCCATGAAGCCGCGTTCGCCCTTGTCGTTCACGGTGCCGATCAGGCCACCCGAGGTCAGCGAGGTTTGCGACTTGCGGGCACGGGCACAGTTGTCGGCCTTCACCTTGGCAATGCGTTCTTCTTCAGCCTTCTTTTTGGAAGCTTCTTCCGCGTCGGCCTTGGCCTTGGCTTCTTCCAGTTTCTTGTCCTTGCCGGACACCTGCGGCGCAGCCGATGCGCTGGCGGCAGCGCTGGCTGGCGCGGCGGTGGTGGCTGCTGCGGGGGCTTGTGCCGGAACGGGTTGGCTTGACGCCTTGCCGTAACCTGGCTGCTTGAGAATGTTCTTTTGCGGCACTTCCAGTGGCGGCGGACGGTCACTGAAGACCTTGCGGCCGTCCTTGTCCAGCCATTGCCATTGCGCAGACGCTCCCAGCGCCCATGTGCTGGCGAGGATCAACAAAAGAAGCTTGTGAGGTTTCATCTCGTCAAGTGTAGCGGTGACAGCAGGGGGGATCAAAGCGCTTTTTCCCTGCTTTCTGCAGAAATGTTACCCGGCGGGTACAATCGTTTTTTTGGAGCTTTCAGATGCGCCTCCTCGGTAAAGCGCTCACCTTCGACGATGTGTTGCTGGTGCCCGCATTCTCCCAAGTCCTGCCCAAGGACACTTCTCTCGCAACGCGTTTCACACGCAACATCACCCTGAACCTGCCTCTCGTGTCCGCTGCCATGGACACGGTGACTGAAGCGCGCCTGGCCATTGCCATCGCTCAGGAAGGCGGCATTGGCGTCGTTCACAAGAACATGACTGCCCAAGAGCAGGCTGCCGAGGTTTCGAAGGTCAAGCGCCACGAATCCGGCGTGGTGCACGACCCCGTGGTAATCACCCCTGAACACACCGTTCTGCAAGTGCTGCAGCTCTCCGAAGAGCGTGGCATTTCGGGCTTCCCGGTGGTCGATGGCGGCAAGGTCGTCGGCATTGTCACCAGCCGTGATGTGCGCTTCGAAACCCGCTACGACGTGCGAGTCAAAGAGATCATGACGCCCCGCGAGCGCCTGATCACCGTGAACGAAAAAGACGGCACCACGCCCGCACAGGCCAAGGTCCTGCTGAACAAGCACAAGCTGGAGCGCATCCTCGTCGTGAACGACGCGTTCGAGCTCAAGGGCCTCATCACCGTCAAGGACATCAACAAGCAAACCAGCTTCCCCAACGCAGCGCGTGACTCCGCTGGTCGCCTGCGCGTGGCCGCTGCAGTTGGCGTGGGCGCTGGCACCGAAGAGCGTGTGGCTGCTCTGGTCAAGGCGGGTGTGGACGCCATCGTGGTGGACACGGCTCACGGCCACAGCAAGGGCGTGATCGACCGCGTTCGCTGGGTCAAGGAAAATTATCCGCAAGTCGACGTGATCGGCGGCAACATCGCCACCGGCGCTGCGGCTCTGGCACTGGTCGAGGCGGGCGCTGATGCGGTCAAGGTCGGTATCGGCCCGGGCTCCATCTGCACCACCCGTATCGTGGCCGGTGTGGGCGTTCCCCAGATCATGGCCATCGACAGCGTGGCTCAAGCACTGGCTGGCACCGGCGTTCCACTGATCGCCGACGGCGGCGTTCGCTACTCCGGCGACATCGCCAAGGCACTGGCTGCTGGCGCATCCACCATCATGATGGGCGGCATGTTTGCGGGCACCGAAGAAGCTCCGGGCGAAGTGATCCTGTACCAAGGCCGCTCGTACAAGAGCTACCGCGGCATGGGCTCCATCGGCGCGATGCAGCAAGGCTCGGCCGACCGCTACTTCCAGGAAGCCACCACCGGCAACCCGAACGCCGACAAGCTCGTGCCGGAAGGCATCGAAGGCCGCGTGCCCTACAAGGGCTCGGTCATCGCCATCATCTTCCAGATGGCGGGTGGTGTGCGTGCTGCGATGGGTTACTGCGGTTGCGGCACGATTCAGGACATGAACGACAAGGCGGAGTTTGTGGAGATCACGTCCGCCGGTATTCGCGAGTCCCACGTGCACGATGTTCAAATCACCAAAGAAGCGCCCAACTACCGCGCTGACTGATCTTTGATTTGATTGGTTTGAAGGGGTCTGGTCCTTTGTGGGCTAGGCCCTTTGTTCGTTTTGGGCGTTTGTTCGTGTGTTGGCAGTCTTCGTTTTGAGGTGGCGATATAGGCCCTCATGCGTCGTTGTGCCTCCTTGCCGTACCAAAGTACTGTCTGCGTCGGCACGCCTAGCCTGAGGGCCTATCTCACCATTGGGGTGTTTTGTTCAAACGCTCTGCACGCTGCTGAGTTGGTTTGTTGAAGTCCAATACCCCCAATCCAATCCAATACGGTTCAGTTGTCGAACTTGTCTAGCACTGCGCCGGAGCTGGCGCTCGATGCATTGAACGCGAACTTCGCTTGCACGCCTCTTGTATAGCGGGGGGCGGGGGCTTTCCATGCTGCACGGCGGGTTGCGAGTTCGGCGTCGGGCACGTTGAGTTCGAGCTGCAATTTGTGCGCGTCGATGGTGATGGAGTCGCCTTCGTGCACCAGTGCGATGTTGCCGCCTGCGGCGGCTTCGGGTGCGACGTGGCCTACGACCATGCCCCAGGTGCCGCCGGAGAATCGGCCGTCGGTGATCAGGCCCACGCTTTCGCCCAGACCTGCGCCGATCAGTGCGCCGGTGGGGGCGAGCATTTCGGGCATGCCGGGGCCGCCCTTGGGGCCAAGGTAGCGAAGCACCATCACGTCGCCTGCCTTGATCTTGCCGTCCAGAATCGCGGCGAGGGCGGATTGTTCGTCGTCGAACACGCGCGCCGGGCCGGTGATGACCGGGTTCTTCAAGCCGGTGATCTTGGCGACTGCGCCTTCGGGGCTCAGGTTGCCTTTGAGGATGGCGAGGTGGCCTTGCTTGTAGAGCGCCTTGTCGATGGTGCGGATCACGTCGGTGTTGGGCGGTACATCGGGCACATCGGCCAGCGTTTCGGCGATGGTCTTGCCGGTGATGGTGATGCAGTCACCATGCAGCAGACCGGCGTTCAGCAGAATCTTCATGACCTGCGGAATGCCGCCCGCGTTGTGCAGATCGACGGCCAGGTATTTGCCGCTGGGCTTCAGGTCGCACAGCACCGGAACCTGCTTGCGGATGCGCTCGAAATCGTCGATGGACCATTCCACTTCCGCCGCGTGCGCCATCGCCAGAAAGTGCAGCACGGCGTTGGTCGAGCCGCCCGTGGCCATGATCACCGAGACCGCGTTCTCGATGGCCTTGCGCGTGACGATGTCGCGCGGCTTCAAGTCTTTCTTGATGGCTTCGATCAGCACCTTGGCCGATTCCTTGGCCGAGTTGGCCTTTTCGTCATGCGGGTTGGCCATGGTGGAGGAGTAGGGCAGGCTCATGCCCAGCGCCTCGAATGCGCTCGACATGGTGTTGGCCGTGTACATGCCGCCGCACGAGCCGGTGCCGGGGATGGCGTGCTGCTCGATGTCCTTGAGTTCCTGATCGCTGATCTTGCCTGCGGCGTTTTCGCCCACGGCCTCGAACACGCTCACGATGTTGAGATCGCGTCCCTTCCACTTGCCCGGCAGGATGGTGCCGCCATACACATAGATCGCGGGCACGTTGGCGCGCAGCATGCCCATCATGCCGCCGGGCATGTTCTTGTCGCAGCCACCGACGACGAGCACGCCGTCCATCCACTGGCCGCCCACGCAGGTCTCGATGCAGTCGCTGATCACCTCGCGGCTCACCAGCGAATATTTCATGCCTTCGGTGCCCATGGACATGCCGTCCGAGATGGTCGGCGTGCCGAACACCTGCGCGTTGCCGCCTGCTTCCTCGATGCCCGCAATCGCTGCATCGGCAAGCTTCTGCAGCCCCGAGTTGCACGGCGTGATGGTGCTGTGACCGTTGGCCACGCCGACCATGGGCTTCTTGAAGTCGTCTTCCTTGTAGCCCATGCCGTAGTACATGGAGCGGTTGGCGGCGCGCGCCTTGCCTTCGGTGATGTTGGCACTGCGGCGGTTGATCTGGATGGGTTTGATGTCCATGGCTTGTCTCGCTTTTCTGTCGTTGTGGGTGAACAAATTATGGGCTGGGCCATCCATTGTGAGGCGGAATCGGCCCGGCGTGGTCTATCGTGAAGTGCCTCATTGGGGCAGATACATCGTCGCTTCGACTTCCACCAGCACCTCGTCGCCCGGCAGAAAGCGCGAGACTTCGACCACGGTGCTCACTGGGGGCTCGCCCGGATAGAAGATGCCGCGCACACGGTTGTAGAACGCGTAGTGCGGCAGATGGCGGAAGTACTGCACCAGCTTGACGACATCGTCCATCGTGCCGCCATGCTCGGCCGCGATCTGGCGGATGCGCTCCAGCACGAACCAGCTTTGCGCAACGATGGCTGCCTCGAAAATGTCCACCGACATCTGTCCCGTGGCGTAGCCGACGGACTGCAGCGCAGTGCGTGCGTGCTCGGGGATGTCGTCGTAGCTTGACACGGCACGGCGCAATGCGGGATCGGCCGCCACCACACCGCTCATGAAAACAAAATCGCCCACGCGCTTGGCAGCCGCGTAGTTGGCCATTGGTTTGCCCATGCTCATTTTTCAGTCACTCCAGAAGTTGCCCCGCCCGAAAGACGGAGCGTTGACGCCCGCGAGGGCTCATCAAGTCATATTCATCGGCCGCCGTCAGCACCACCAGATCGGCGGGGCAGCCCGGCGCGATGCGCCCATCCCATGCAAGCCCCATGGCCGTGGCCGGATGCACGGTGATGGCACCTAGCCAGTCCAGCGCATCGGGCAGATGCGCTACTTGCACGCCGAGCGCAAAGGACTCCAGCAGGTCGTAGTTGCCGTAGGGGTAGAACGCATCCTGCACGTTGTCGGTGGCAAAGCTCGTCTGCACGCCTGCCGCAGCCGCTTCACGCACGCGCGTGATGCCGCGCTCCAGCGGCGTGCGATGCCACGCGCCCTGCAGATAAAGATTGGTGGTCGGCAGCGCGACGATGTGGATCTGCGCCTTGGCGCAGAGTGCGAGCGTGTCGTTGGCTGCAGCATCGTCCTGCATCGACAGCGAGCACGCATGGCCGCAGACCACACGCTGCGCGAAGCCGCGTTCTAGCACCAATTGCGCAATGCTGCGCAGGCCGGTCGCGTCGGCATCCAGCCCTTCGTCCACGTGGAAGTCGAGCGCCAGCCCATGCTGCTGTGCCAGATCGAACACGCGGCTGAGTTTGTGTTCCAGATCGTCGTTGCGATAGACGAACGCACCGAGCACGCCACCGGCATCGCGCACGTCGCGTGCAATGCGCTCGCCTGCCGCGTGGTCGGCAAACACATCGAGCGGCACGAGCGCAACGCATTGCAGCTCGACGCGGCCACGCCATTCCTCGCGCAGTTGTTTGAAGACCTCGAGTGACAGCGGCGGTGTCGTGTCGATCCAGTCCAGATGCGTGCGCAGCGCGCGGGTGCCCGAGCGCCACGCATCGTGCAGCGCGCGCGTCATGCGCTGGTGCAGGTCGGCATGTGTCCAGCCTGCGCGATGGCGCGACATACGCTCGATGGCCGCAAACAGATCGCCTTTGGCCGCGCCCACATCGCGCACCGTATAGTTTTTGTCGAGATGCGCATGCGCTTCGACGAATGCACTCAGCACGATGCCGCGCGCCTCGCGCTGCGTACTTGGTGCAATCGATTCGACGAGGCCACCCGCGAGCACGAGGTCGAACACCTGCGCATCACCTGCATCGAAGCCCTGCAGCGGCGCGGGAATGTGCAGGGCCTTCAGTTCGGTTCGCTGGTTCATGTCAGGCATGTTTTGCGGTGTGCTCATTGCCAGCGATATTCCATCGCCAGACGGTTCTGCCAGAAGCGCACATCCTGAATCGGAGACTTGGCGTAGGCAATGAAATCGGTGATGGTCAGGCCTTTGAGTTTGCCGCTGAAGTGGTAGATCGCGTAGCCCAGAATTTCGGACTGGCGCTGGCTTGGCGCGGCGGCGCTGCTCTTCAGATCCATGTAGGAGTAGCGTGCGCCGATGAACCAGCCGGGTGCGGGAGAGCCGTTGACGTCCAGCGCGTACGCGTTGCCCGCGCCCAGATCCTGTGTGCTGGAGAGAAACGGCTGCGCGAACATCGGCCCCGATCCCACGTTGTGCGCGTAGGGCGTGACCAGTGCGCCGTTCAAGTACGAGTCGGCCTTGGGCACGATGCGGTTGTAGCCCAGCGAGAGCGTTGCCGAGTTGCGCTTGGCACCGATCTGCGCACCGAAGACTTTGCTGTCCACCTTGCCGAGCAGCTCGCGGCCTGCGCCGGTTTCGCGGAACACCTGGCCTGCGATGAAGGGCTTCACGCCATCGCCCTTGGCGGTGACCTGCGCTTGCGCGTAGGCCATCTTCGCGTAGTCCATGTAGCCGAAGTACCAGGCCTCGCCCTTGAAATCGACGGTGTTCAGATCGAGGCTTTTCACGCCACCCAGACCGTAGAAGCCGCTGGTCTCGGCGCGGCCCACGGGAGAGTAGGGATCGACGTTGGTGTTGTAGGTCGTGAGGCGGCCAAAGCTGTCGTCGATGTAGGACTTGAAGCGCGTCATCCGCACTGCTGTGATGTAGTTGTCATCGTTCAGCCCGTAGCGCACGGCAACGCCCTGGAAAAGCTGCGGTGCCATGCGCCAGTCGTAGGTTGCGGCGAAGGGCAGTTCGATGGCCTGATTGCCCACGGTCACGCGCGTGTTCGCGTCTTCCCAGCGCACATAAGCCTCGCCCATGGCGGTGATGTCGGGGCCCACATAGCCGTCCACTTTCGACGAATCGTTCGAGCGATGCAGCGGGCGCTGCATGAAGCCCGAGACGCCGAACGAGAAACCGTTGTACTTGCCGGATTGAAAGCCGATTTTCCCGCCGATGCTGGCCGTGTCCTGATGCAGGCCTGACACGTAATACGCGTTCTGGCTGTGGAAGTAGATGGTGCGCGCGTAGGCGTCGACATGGCCCTTGGAAAACATCTCGCTGAACTCGGCGGCGTCACCTTCGTTCGACGAGTTTGCTGCCTGCGCGGCACCTGTCGTGCCAAGCGCGAGCATCACGCCGAGCGCGATCAGGCGGTGAGTGCTGGGCTTCTGTCTGTCGCTCGTGGTCGTCGTTTGCATCGTCTTCTTCATGTGGCCTCCGTCATTTTTCCGTTGTAAATGCTGTTGTGGTTGGTGGTGTTTTTTTGCGGGTTTTGCGGGAAAGGCGCGGCTTCGACTCCCTGCGGAATCGAGCTTCATCGTGATCGGTATGCCTTCGAAAGAAGGCGGCTCTTCAATGAATGAAAGAGGTGTTGTTGGTGGCGTTGGCGATGTGGGTGGTGCTCATTTCACGCCCGCTCCCTTGAGCAGAAATGTGGTGACTTCGTCCACCAGATAGCGCCGGTCCTTCTCAACCTCGTCGGCGGCCACGTTGCGGAAGTAGGCCACCTGAGTCGCATGGTCGGCATAGAACTGTGTCACGGCCCAGATGTGGAACAGCACCAGCATCGGGTCGGACTTGTCCATCTGGCCCTGATTCATCCAGTTCTGCAGCACGGCTGCGGCCTGATCGGTGCGCAGCTTGCTCGTGTTCATCATGGTGTTGAGCACGGGCGCGCCGCGCATCATCTCGGAGGTGAAGATGCGCGAACGCAGCGGGTGCTTGAACGAAAACTCCATCTTGCGATGGATGAGGTCGGTGAGCACCTTGCGCGCGCCGAAGGCCTCGTCGCTGAAGCCGAACACCACGATCCAGTCGTCCAGAATGTCCTGCAGCACCTGGCGGTACAGCGACTCCTTGTTGCCGATGTAGTAGTGCAGTTGGGCCTTGGACAGACCCGCCTTGTCGGCGATGGCCTGGGTGGTCGCGCCGGTCACGCCTTCGTGCGCGAACACCTCGATGGCGGCCTGATTGATGTGGCCGAGCACCTGGGTGTATTTGCGCGAGCGGCCGCGTGTGGCCGGAGCCTCACCAGCGTCGCTGATGTCGCTCGTATCGCCGGTGTCTATTTCTTCGGGCTCTGCGGTGTTGGTTGGCATGGCGGTCACAGATCGAGGACGAGTTCCTGACTCTTGGCACGCGAGCAGCATAGCGCGATTTTGCTGCGGCGCTCGGCGCTGGTCAGGCAGAAATCGCGGTGTTCCGCATTGTCGCCATCGCCGCTCACCACGCAGGTGCCGCACAGGCCTTGCTGGCACGAGACGGGAATGTCGATGCCCACATCGTGCAGCGCATCCACGGCGGTCTGGTCGGCGGCGACGGGCACGTCGATGCCGCGGCGCTTGAGCTTCAGCGTGAAGGCCGAGCCGGTGGTGGCAGCGGCAGAGCCATCGGGCGCGGCGAAGTATTCGGTGTGCAATGCTTCTTCGGGCCAGTGAGCAGCCGCTTGGCGCACCGCCTGCATGAAGCCGCCGGGGCCGCAGACATAGAGATGCGCATCGGGCGCACGCTCGGCGAGCAGCGCCTTGAGATCGATGCGCTGATCTTCATTGCCTTGATCGAGATGCAGGCGCACATGCGGCGCAAGTTCAGGCGCGCGCAGTGCATTGGCAAAGGCGAGATGCTCTTCGCTGCGTGCGAACACGCAAAGCGTGAAGCTCGCCTTGCGTGCCGCAAGCGCCTGCGCCATCGCGAGCAGTGGCGTCATGCCGATACCGCCTGCGAGCAGCAGATGCTGGCGGGCCTCGTCCTGCAGCGGAAAGGTGTTGCGCGGCGTGCTGATGGCGAGCAGGTCGCCTTCGCGCACACGCTCGTGCATCGAGGCCGAGCCGCCACGGCTTTGCGTCTCGCGCTTCACGCCGATCACGTAGGCGCCGCCCGCGTTGGGGTTGGGCGCACGGGCGAGCGAATACTGGCGCGAGAAACCGCCGGGCATGTGCACGTCGATGTGCGCGCCGGCTTCGTAGTCGGGCAGGTCGCGGCCCCACGGATGCGTCAGCTCGAAGGCCAGGATTTCAGGGGTCTGGCGCGCAATGCGCGCGACGCGGACGGTGAGCGTGCGTTCGAGACTCATGCGGATTCTCCTCGTTGGCGCGTGCGGCTCACTTGCCGGTAAGCTTCTTGCGGATGTCCACGCCGACGCCCTTGTTGACGAACTGCGTGTCCACGACCTTGCTCACATCGATCTGGCCGGGCTTGTACAGACCCGCCTTGACCATCTTGTCGTAGAAGTCCTTCACGCGCGCCGGATCGATCGCGCCGATGCCCTTGGTCAGCGAGTCCTTGCTGTCGACGATGCCGAGCTTCTTGATGTTGTCGATGTAGCCCTGCTGCACGGCGAACGAAGCGTCCGGATTGATCTTGAGGATCATCTCCTTGGCGGCCTTGTTCTCGCCGTAGAGGAAGTTGTTCCAGCCGATGATCGAGGCCTCGACGAACTTGCGCACGGTCTCGGGCTTGGTCTTGACCATGTCCACGCGCGTCTCGATGGTCGTGCCGTAGGTCGAGAAACCGTTGTCGGCCAGCAGATGCACCACGGGCTCGAAGCCTGCGGCGTTCTTGATGGTGATGGGCTCGGAGAACGCGTAGCCTTGCTGGATCGACTTCTTGTCGGCCAGGAACGGACCCATGTTGAAGGTGTAGGGCTTGAGGTTCTTGTCCTTGAAGCCGTAGTCCGACTTCATCCACTGCCAGAAGCTGAACTGACCGTCCTTGCCGATGAAGGCCACGGGCGCGTTGGCCATGTCCTTGAAGGTGTCGTAGCCCTGGCCGGGATGCGCGAACATGGCCTGCGGGTCCTTCTGGAAGAAGGCCGCGACGACCACGGTGGGGATGCCGTTCTTCACGTTCTCGAACGACTGCAGCAGGTTGCCGGTCATCAGGAAATCGACCTTGCCTGCGGGCAGCATGGGGCGGTTGTTGACCATCGGTCCGCCTTGCTGGATCTCGACGTCGAGGCCGTACTTCTTGTACGTGCCATCGACCAGTGCCTGGTAGAAGCCGCCGTGGTCGGCATGGGCCTTCCAGTTGGTGGCGAAGACCACCTTTTCCTGAGCGTGCGCGGCGATGCTGGCACCCATCAGCGACAGGCCGATGGCGATGCTGCTGACGAGAGTCCCGGGGGAGGTGCGGTAAGTACGGAAGTTGCGGAGTTGGAACATGGGGCGGGTCTTGTGTTCTTGAAAAATGGGTTCGGTGCGCGTGCCTTGGCTCAGAGCTTTTTTCAGCGCTCTTGCGCCATCTCGGGCTTCCAGCCCAGCGTCTTGCCGGGGTTCATGAGGCCCATGGGATCGCTGCGCTTCTTGAATTCGATCTGCTGCTCGTCGATGGTCTTCATGCCGCCATCCTCGATGGTCACGACATGCGGATTGAAGACGATGCTGCCGCCTTGCGATTCGATCTCGCGCATCACGCCGCTCAGGTGTTCTTCACCCTTCCAGCGCACCAGCAGAATGCCGAAGGTGCCGCATTCGCCGTTGGCGCGCGCGAAGTCCTGGTGCTGCAGCACGTCGTCGCCGAAGATCGCGAGATGGCGCTCGACCACCTCGGGATTGAACGGCTGCGCATACGCCACTTGCAGATAGGTCCAGCCACGATCGGCCTTGAGCGCCTGCAGCGTGGTGTGGTTGAACGCGCATTCGTAGGCAGGAGGAAAGCCTTCGGCCAGCAACTCGGCCTCGGTTCCGGCAATCGAGATCACACCGCCGTGCTGCTCGGCCAGCGCGCGAAAGTCCTGCATGGAATCGGGCGAGACCATCGTGAACACCGCGTGGCGATCCGCCGGAAAACGGTCGCGCATGGCGGTGTAGTAGGGCGAGAAACGCGCCTCGACGGTCGACAGCAGAAAGATGTCGAGCGACGGGTCCTGCGCTGCGATGCCGAAGTCCAGCGCGCCGCGATACGTGGGGAACAGCGCCGTGCAATGCACCCATTCGACGGCGGGGCTCAATGCCACTTCCACGTCGAGGATCACGCCGTTCGTGCCGTAGGCATGGTGCACCTGCTGGATCTCGTCGCCCACGAGTGCGATGATGCGCGGCTCGCGCTCCACCGTCATCACGCGGGCGCGCAGCAGGTTGCCAGCGTCACGCAGAATGCCGTGGCGGAACGAACCGATGCCGCCGAAACCGCCCGCGATGAAGCCGCCGATGGAGGCCACATGCCAGGTCGAAGGCCACATGCGCAGCGCCTGTTCGGTCTCGCGCGCGGCCATGTCGATGTCGTACATGCGCGCACCGGCTTCCACGCGGATGCGGCCTTGCGCGAGGTCGAGCACGCGGCACATCTGCGTCACGTCGAGCACGATGCCGCCTTCAAGCGGCACGCATTGCCCGTAGTTGCCGGTGCCGCCAGCGCGCACGGTGATCGGCAGCTTCCACTTTGCGGCAACCGCTGCGGCCTGGCGCACGTCGTCCTCGGTGCTCACCTTGACGACCAGATCGGCCACGCAGTCTGCAAGCTGTGCGGTGAGGATCGGGCTGTACCAGTAGAAGTCCTTGGACAGCTGCTTGCGCTGGCTGGGCGCGGTGATCAGGTTCAGGCCGTGCAGGTCTGCGCGCACGGCATCCCAGTCGATGGCCATTGAGTGTTGGGGCAGTCTAGCGTTCATGGCGCATCTCACTTTCATGCCAGTGGCCGAGCACCATGCGCGACAGCGTGGCAAACACGATGAAGATCACGATGCCGAGCAGCGACACCAGCAGCAGCGCCGCAAACATCATGGGAATTTCGGTGCGAAAGCTCGACTCGAGAATGCGCGATGCGAGGCCGGTTTCCTTGCCTGCAGTGCCCGCAGTGAACTCGGCGACTACGGCACCGATGAGGCTCAGGCCGCCCGCGATCTTGAGACCCGCCATGAAGTACGGCAGGGCGCTTGGCACCAGCAGATAGCGGAACGTCTGCCAGGGCGATGCCTTGTAGAGACGGAACAGATCCTTCAGATTGCTGTCTGCACTCTTCAAGCCGATGACGGTGTTCGACAGAATCGGGAAGAACGCCACGATCCATGCGCACAGCAGCAGCGCGGCCGTGGTGTTGGACACGTAGATCAGGATTAGCGGCGCAATCGCGACGATGGGCGTGACCTGCAGCAGCACGGCAATCGGGAACAGGCCGATCTCCACCCACTTGAACATGCCGAACGCAATCGCCAGCAGCACCCCGCCGATGATGGCGGCGGCCAACGCCAGCAGCGTGAGCTTGACCGTGAACCACAGCGCGCCCGAGAGTGAATCCCAATTCTCGAACAGCGTGCGCAGCACCAGCGACGGCGCGGGCAGGATGTAGTGCGGAATGTCGTTGGCGCGCACCAGCCATTCCCACATCAGCAGCAGGAGCGCGATGATGGCCGTGGGCACGGCGACGCGCAGCATCGACTCACGACGGCGCAGGCGGTCTTCGCGTGCGCGCAGCGATTCGGCGGAAGGCGTGGCCTCGGCAGCAGCGGTAGCGGGTGTTGTCACGACGGAATCAATGGTCGATGTCGAGGCCATGAAGTGCTCCATGCAGTGATTGGGAAACGGCGGCGCAGTGTGCGTTGTAGCGACTCGAAGTGCGGAAGGCTTCGCCGCGCGGGTAGGGCTCGTCGATGCGGATTTCGTCGATCACGCGGCTCGGGCGCGCGGCCATCACCACGATGCGGTTGGACAGATAGACCGACTCGTAGACGCTGTGCGTGACGAACACGATGGAGAAACGGTGCTCGCGCCAGATGGCGAGCAGGTCGTTGTTCAGCTTTATGCGCGTCATCTCGTCGAGTGCGGCGAATGGCTCGTCCATCAACAGCAGGCGCGGGCGCGTGACGAGCGCGCGGGCGATGGACACGCGCATCTTCATGCCGCCCGAAAGCTCGCGTGGGTACACATCGGCAAAGCGCGAAAGGCCCACCATTTCAAGCGCTTGCTGCACCACGGGCGCAGCAGCGTCGCGGCTGGTGCCCGCAAGCTTGAGCGGCAGCCAGACGTTGTCGAACACCTTGGCCCAGGGCATGAGCGTGGGCTCCTGGAACACAAAGCCCAGATCGCGATTGCCGCGGCCCTTGCCGCCGGACTGTTCGCTGTTCCACTGGATGTCGCCCGAGCTGATGCGCGTGAGTCCCGCGATCAGCCGCAGCGCCGTGCTCTTGCCGCAGCCCGAGGGGCCGAGAAAGCTGATGAAATCGTGCTCGCCAATGTCGAGCGACATGCCCTGCAGCGCCAGTGTGCCGTTGGCAAAACGCTTGTCCGCATTGCGCAGGCTGACCAGTGGCTGGGAGGCGTTGGCGTTGGATGGGTTGTGGTGGTCCATCGTGCGGTTCCTTCGCGGGTTTGATCCCTTGTGTCACTTCCACGCGGGCACGTTGGCAAGGCGCTCGATCGGGAAGCGGTCGATCTCGTGCAGCAACTCCACAAAACGGCGGCCCACGTGGTCGAGCACCGCAGCGCCTTTTTCCGCCGTGGCGCGCGTGGCGTCACCGGCGGCACCGGCGGGGTTGATGTCGTGCATCTGCCAGCCGAGCTTGCCGCTGGGCGTGATCGACAGGAACTTGTTTTCCTCGGCCATCTGCTCGGTCAACGAGCTGAAATTGCGGAACTGGTCGCGGCGCACGTAGTCGGGCGTGAGATGCAGCATCACCGAGCTTTCCAGATCGCCCGCATGGATGCCGTGCTTGCCCTCATGCGCGGTGAACAGGCCCTCGGGCAGGCCCAGCGTGTACCAGTTGGCGGCCACGACCATCATGTCGTGCTCCTCGCGCAGATCGCGTGCGACGATGTCCATCACGCTCATCTGGCCGCCGTGGCTGTTGTAGAGCACCAGCTTGCGCACGCCGGCCTTGGCGACGCAGGCACCAATGTCCTTCCACAGCGAGATCAGCGTGTTGGCCGACACCGTGAGCGTGCCCGGATAGCCCGAGTGCTCGTTGCTCTTGCCATAGGCCACCGTGGGCAGGAACAGCACCGGCAGGTCGTCCGGCAGATGCGGCAGGCTGGCACGCACCATGCCGTCGATGGTCGCGGTGTCGGTGGACATGGGCAGATGCGGACCATGCTGCTCGGTGGCTCCCACCGGCAAAACAGCGATGAGCCGTTCTCGGTCGAGTCTGGAGAATTCTTCGCTGGTCAGGTCGGACCAGAAGCGACTGCGCAGGGGAACCGGGTTCATCGTGGCTTACCTTTCGGTGACGGTTGGAACAAGCAAAATTATCCAGTTGTTCAAAAATAATTGCCTAAGTAATAACCCATATCAAACTGACAGCGTCGAGTTTGAAATTCAAATCAGATCACTTGGTCAAGTTTTGTGCTAACTGATGCGGCATGGCGCAAAGGCGGGTAGGGAGGCGTTGCTGTGTCAGTCCGAGACGCCAGAACCGCACATGCCCATCACAACCATGGTTTATTTCTGGCCTAAATTTTGAGAAATTCTGGTCAGAATGCTAGAATCCGGTCTGTACCTGCAATGCAGGCCGAATCCGTTTTTGTTCCGTTCAGCACTGTTCCGATCGAACTTTCTACGCTCATGCAATCCGTCGGCATCTACGAAGCCAAGACCCGTTTTTCCGCCCTGATCGAACTCGTCGAGCAGGGCGAGGAAGTGCGCATCACGCGCCACGGCAAGGAAGTGGTGCGCATGCTGCCGGTGCGTCGCCGCCCGGTGATTTCCGACGAGCAGATCGCACGTGAACTCGGCCAGATCGAAGCGCTGCAAGCCACGATCGAACCAGTGACGAATGAAGACGCCGCAGCCCTGCGCAAAAAAGGCAGGAGCGAGGCCGCATGACCGCGCAAGTGACTTCCTTCGTTCTCGACGCATCCGTCACAGCCGCCTGGCTGCTGCCCGACCACGCGAGCGCCGCCACGCGCCGCCTGTACGCACGCATTCGCCGCGATGAAGTCGATCCGCATGCGCCCAATCTGTGGCAATGGGAATGTGGCAACCTGATCGCCAGCGGCGTGAACGCCGGACGCATTCCGCCCACATCGGTCGAAGGCCTGTGGGGCGTGCTCGAAGCCATTCGCCATCGCGTGGAGCTGCATGAACTTGCTCCCGCGCAGCACAAGGCCGTGCTCGACGTGGCACTCGAAACCGGCCTGTCGACCTACGACGCCGCCTATCTCTGGCTGGCAAGATCGCTCAAATTGCCGCTGGCCACCTTCGATGCAGCGCAAGCCAAAGCCGCCAAAAAAAGCGGCGTGGCGCTGCTCGATCTGGCCAGTCTCTGAACCGAATCAGTACCCAACCTCAACCGTTTTTTCTCACCCTCAATCACCATGCAACACGACAAGATCCTCATTCTCGATTTTGGCTCGCAGGTCACGCAGCTCATCGCACGCCGCGTGCGCGAAACCAATGTGTATTGCGAAGTCCATCCCTGCGACGTGACGAGCGACTGGGTGCGCGAGTTCGCCGCCGACGGCAAGCTCAAGGGCGTGATCCTCTCCGGCAGCCACGCCAGCGTCTACGAAGTGGACGACCGCGCGCCTGACGCCGTGTTCGAACTGGGCCTGCCTGTGCTCGGCATCTGCTACGGCATGCAGACCATGGCCACGCAACTCGGCGGCAAGGTCGAAGGCTCCAACACCCGCGAATTCGGCTACGCCGAAGTGCGCGCCCACGGCCACACCAAGCTGCTCGAAGGCATCGAAGACTTCAGCACCGCTGAAGGCCACGGCATGCTCAAGGTCTGGATGAGCCACGGCGACAAGGTCACCCAGTTGCCCGAAGGCTTCAAGGTGATGGCTTCCACACCCAGCTGCCCCATCGCCGGCATGGCCGACGAAGCGCGTCGCTACTACGCCGTGCAGTTCCACCCTGAAGTCACGCACACCGTGCAGGGCGCGGCCATGCTCAACCGCTTCGTGCGCGGCATCTGCGGCGCAAGCCCGGACTGGATCATGGGCGACTACATCGAAGAAGCCGTCGCCAAGATCCGCGAACAAGTCGGCGATGAAGAAGTCATCCTCGGCCTGTCGGGCGGCGTCGATTCGTCCGTGGCCGCGGCGCTGATCCACCGTGCCATCGGCGACCAACTCACCTGCGTGTTCGTCGATCACGGCCTGCTGCGCCTGAACGAAGGCGACATGGTCATGGACATGTTCGAAGGCAAGCTGCACGCCAAGGTCGTGCGCGTCGATGCCTCCGACCTGTTCCTCGGCGAACTCGCCGGCGTGTCGGAGCCCGAACAAAAGCGCAAGATCATTGGCCGCTTGTTCGTCGACGTGTTCAAGGCAGAAGCCAGCAAGCTCAAGGCCGCGAACGCTCACGCTAAGGGCGCTACCTTCCTCGCCCAAGGCACGATCTACCCTGACGTCATCGAATCCGGCGGCGCCAAGAGCAAGAAGGCCGTCACCATCAAGAGCCACCACAACGTCGGTGGCCTGCCAGAGCAACTCGGCCTCAAGCTGCTCGAACCCCTGCGCGACCTCTTCAAGGACGAAGTCCGCGAACTCGGCGTGGCGCTCGGCCTGCCACGCGAGATGGTCTATCGCCACCCATTCCCAGGCCCAGGTCTGGGCGTGCGCATCCTCGGCGAAGTGAAAAAGGAATACGCCGACCTCCTGCGCCGCGCCGACGCCATCTTCATCGAAGAACTCCGCAACTGGATCGACGAAGCCACCGGCAAGAGCTGGTACGACCTCACCAGCCAAGCCTTCACCGTCTTCCTGCCCGTCAAGAGCGTGGGCGTGATGGGCGACGGTCGCACATACGACTACGTCGTCGCACTGCGCGCCGTGCAGACCAGCGACTTCATGACTGCGGACTGGGCTGAGCTGCCTTATGGTCTTTTGAAGAAGACCTCCGGCCGCATCATCAATGAAGTGCGCGGCATCAACCGGGTTACTTATGACGTGAGCTCCAAGCCGCCAGCGACCATCGAGTGGGAGTGAAATCGGGTCCTTCGGGGACTATCGCCAGTTATCGAAAAATCGCCATAAGTCGTTGATTCATAAGAATTTACGACACGGCACCTATCGGTGGCTATCGCCGGCCAGCAAAACAGGTTGACGGTAGAACTGACGGTAAGAACCGGAGGTCGGATTAAGACCCTCCCGTTTACTATTGAGACCAAATCGGTCTTTGACGGTAAAAAGCTCCTCTGGAAAGCTTGTTTCATGCGGCTTTCCGGGCATCAGCAGGTCTCCTGACCCCTGACGGTAAAAGCCGTCACGAAACAGGAGTAAAACCTCGATGCTTACCGACACAGCACTGCGCAATCTGAAGCCTAAGTCGTTGACTTATAAGGCTTCTGACCGGGATGGGATGTACGTGACGGTATCGACCGCCGGTACCGTCACCTTCCGCTACGATTACCGTCTCAACGGGCGCCGTGAGACCTTGACCATCGGCCGCTATGGTCTTGGCGGCATCTCGCTGGCGCTGGCCCGTGAAAAGCTGTTCGACGCCAAGAAGGCCGTCGCTGCCGGCCGTTCCCCTGCACTGGAAAAGCAGCGCGAGAAGCGCCGGCTGACCGCGACCAGGAACTTCGGCGACTTAGCCGTCAAGTGGCTGGCGGATGCCCGGATGGCCGACAGCACGCGTGCGATGCGCAAGCATGTCGTTGATCGCGACATCCTGCCGGCGTTCCAGAACCGGCTGCTCAACGAAATCACCGCTGATGACCTGCGGGCCTTGTGCAACAAGGTGAAGGCGCGCGGGGCACCCGCGACCGCGGTGCATGTCCGCGACATCGTGAAGCAGGTCTATGCCTTCGCCATCCTGCATGGTGAGAAGGTGGACAACCCGGCCAGCGATGTGGCTGCCGCCTCGATCGCAACCTTTGTGCCGAAGGATCGGGCGCTCTCGCCGGCCGAAATCCGGCTGGCATTCCATCAGTTGGAGTCCATCGCAACCTATCCGACGATCCGCTTGGCGCTGCGCATGGTTCTGCTGACCTTGGTGCGCAAGAGTGAGTTGATCGAGGCCACCTGGAGCGAGATCGACTTCGAAAGCGCCACCTGGACGATCCCGAAGCAACGCATGAAGGGGCGCAACCCGCACGTGGTCTATCTGTCGCGGCAGGCTCTAGACATCCTGGTAGCGTTGCACACATGCGCTGCCGGTTCGAAGTTCGTGTTGCCCTCGCGCTACGAGCCGACGCATTGCATGTCGCATGCAACGCTGAACCGTGTCACCCAGCTCATCGTCAAGCGGGCCAAGGCCGCGGGCCTACCGTTGGAGCCCTTCACGGTGCATGACCTGCGCCGTACCGGCTCGACGCTGCTCAACGAAGTGGGATTCAACGGCGACTGGATCGAGAAGTGCCTGGCCCACGAGGAAGGGCGTTCCTCGCGCTCGGTCTACAACAAGGCCGAGTACGCCGAACAGAGGCGCCACATGCTGCAGGAGTGGGCGGACATGGTCGATGCTTGGATCGACGGGCGTACCCATGTGCCGAAGCTGCTGCCGGAGAACGTGCCGGTCCCGGTGCTCAGTGCGGCTTTGTGAAGGGAGGGCCGCATGTTGACTCCATCGGGACTCGCCGTCGGCGGGCAGCGCAAGGTTTGCGTATATGGCGAAAAGATTACTCTGAGTGATCTTTTTCAAGGGTTGTCAAACTTCTCGCCCTTGGTGAAAGTTTATAAATCTGTTATTTTGAGCACTATGGATGCTCAAAATTCAGGAAAACTGAACCGCCTGCTGACCGAACTGGGTGATACGCGCCTAGTGTCCAGTCGCTGGCTACGAGTGCACGGCTACTCCAACAGCCTTGTCGCGCGTTACGTGGGCGGCGGCTGGCTGGTGTCGCCGGCGCGCGGCGTTTACATGCGCAAGGGCGGGCGCCTGCAGTGGGAGGGCGTGGTCCGCAGCCTGCAGGTCGGGGAGGGGTTGCCGCTGTATGTTGGGGGGCGTTTTGCGCTGGTCCTGCAGGGGCATGAGCATTACCTGCGTCTGGGCGATGCCGGGACGATCACTCTGTATGGGTCGGAGCGGCCGCCGGGCTGGCTGGGCAAGCTGTCGTTGGAGCAGCGTTTCGAGTTCCTGGGCAAGGGGCCGTTCGACCTGCCGACCGTGCCTGTCTCGGCGGACGTCTCCGAGAAGGCGCTGACCGAATCGGGACTGGCCTGGCATTCCGCTTCGCCTGGTGTCGATGCCTTGGTCTGCTCGACGCCCGAGCGGGCCATGCTGGAACTGTGCGACGACGTGTCGGGCGCGGCGCTGGTCTACGAGGCCGATGCACTGATGCAGGCCATGACCACGCTGCGGCCGCAGCGGGTTGGCTTGCTACTGCGCCATTGCCGCAGCATCAAGGCCAAGCGGCTGTTCCTGGCGCTCGCCGAGCGGCACCGGCATGCGTGGCTATCGCATGTGCCGTTGGATGGCGTCGATTTGGGCCGAGGCAAGCGTGCGCTGGTGCCTGGCGGGCGTCTGCACCCCACCTACCAGATCACCTTGCCGGGAGACCTCGATGAGCACCTGGCTTGACCACTGGGACCGGCGCTACACCGACCGGGTGCGGCTGCTGATGGAGATCCTGCCGGTGTTGGCCTCGGAGCCGCGCTTCGCGCTCAAGGGCGGCACGGCCATCAATCTGTTCGAGCATGACCTGCCGCGTCTGTCGGTGGACATCGATCTGGCCTGGCTGCCGGTGCACGACTATGCCGAGGATGCGAGGTTGATCGCCGAAGCGCTAGGGAGACTGGCCGACGTGCTGCGCGCCCGGCCTCTGCAATTGCAGGTGCAGTCGTCGGCGGGCGAGGGCGGGGCGGTCACCCGGCTGGTGGCCAGCCGCGGCCGTGCGCGTGTGCAGATCGAGACGACGCCGGTCATGCGCGGCACGGTGCATCCGGTGCGCAGCATGGTGGTACGCTCGCGCGTGGAGGAGGCGTTCGGTTTCGCCGAAGTGCAGGTGCTGGATTTCGCCGATCTCTATGCTGGCAAGCTGGCGGCGGCGTTATCGCGGCAGCATCCGCGCGATCTCTTCGACGTGGGCCTGCTGCTGGAGGATGAACGAGCGGATGTGAGTCTTTGGCGGACCTTCCTCGTGTACCTGACCTCTAGTCCCAAGCCTGCCTGGGAGATGCTGGCGCCGCGCGTGCCCGCGGACTTCACTGCAACCTTCGAGGCGCATTTCAAAGGCATGACGGCCGAGGCCGTCGCCGTGGAAACCTTGCTGGAGAGCCGGGAGCGCCTGCTGGCGCGGGTAGCGCAGTGGCTGGACGAACCGTCGTGTGCGTTCCTGCGGTCCGTGGAGAACGAGCAGCCGGATTTCGGCTTGATCGGGCTCGCGCATGCGGCGGAACTGCCGGGTGTGCGGCGCAAACTGCATAACCTGGCACAGCGCACGGCCGCGAAGCGTGCCGCAGACCACCAACAGCTTGAAGAGACGCTGGCGCGGATCGCCGGTGCCTGATGACGAGGGAGGCCGACGCCATGGTTCACGATTTCACACTGGTCTATGAGCTGGACTCGCGCATGGGGTCGCAGGAGGATGTACTTCGCCAGCTGGCGGACAGCGACTGCGCCGATACCACGGTTGGCTGGGGCCGGCCAAGGCATGTCGGCCTGGCTTTCAGCCGGGAGGCGAGCGACCACGATGCTGCGGTGACGCTTGCCACGGCGCAGATCGTACAGGCGCTGCCGGGGGCAGTGCTGATCCGGGTGGATGCCGCATAGCCGCTGCAAGCATTTGATGGCGGCGTCATCGAACAGGGCGGTGCCGGCGCTGCCTTACGTCCGGTCCGCTCGACGTGCTCGTCATCGCTGATCGAGAGGCTTGCTTGCGGCCTTCGATCCAGGCCTCGACCTCTTCCAGGTCCCAGACGACGCAGCGGGCGGTGAGGCGGAAGCGGCGCGGGAATTCGCCGCGCTGTTCCATCTCGTAGATCGTCGTCTCTGCCAGAGGCACGATCTGGTGCAACTCGTGACGGCGGATGGTTCGACGGAAAGGCAAGGGAAACTTTGCAGGAAACTGGGGCAGGTTGTCATAGCCATCCGTGCCGGGATGCGGCGCGTGCGCCTGCGGTTCCTCGTGTTCAGCGACGTGTTCCATGCGAACGTGCATTGATGACTCCCGGTAGATCTCTGTGCATACGGAGCCATGGTGACTATCGGCAGCAATTGGCACAACTCGCTGTGGCGAAGCGAGGAGGGCACCATCCAATCTACGCATCACGGTGACGTTGAATCTCGCGCGGCCCGCTTCTGTTGCACCTGCGATTGAGAGCGAAATCCCCGATCGCGTCCTATGAACGCTTCGAGCATGTGCGGGATCAGCGTCATGGCATCGACGGCCTCTCCGTACATCTGCGTGTGCAGCGAGGCGTAGCGATCGAGGTCGACTTTGAGGCTTGCTGGGCAGACGAAGGTCAGTTTGATGCTTTCGGTCTTGGGTAAGGGCCCGAGTCGCAGCTTCTTGGTCGTGCTCATTGCGACGCTCCTCGATTGAAGAGTAACGGCTGGTAGGGCCGCAGCATCAGATCGCGGTTAACGATAATGCGCACTTGCAACCCGGGCCGCGCTGTCAGCGTCGGCTGGATGTTCATGTTGCGCCGGGTCATCTCCTGTCCGACCTGGTTCACGCTGTCCTGCAAGCCATCGCGCCCAGCGATGATGATGCGGTTGCCGTCCTGCCGGTTTTCCGGCGCGGCCAATTCGGCCCCCGCGCCCAGCAGCGTCGTCAGTGCCGCGCCGGCCAGGATGCGGCCCCAGTGCCGGTCAATCTCGTCTTCCACGCCGGCATAACCCGCCGGATCGGTGCCCACGAGGTTGTCCAGCGTCAGCGAGGACGTATCCGGCAGGATGACCCGGTTCCACACCATCTGTACGCGGCTCTGGCCGTAGCTCACTTGACTGTTGTAGCGGCCCAGGATGCGTGATCCCTGCGGGATCAGTAGGAACTTGCCCGTGGCCGTGTCATAGACCGGCTCTGTCACCGTGGCGATCACATCGCCCGGCAAGTCCGACTTGATCCCCGTCACCAGCGCTGCCGCGACCACCGTCCCGGCCATCACCTGGTACGGCGAAGCCGGCATTTGCAGGTTGCCGGAATTGCGGGTTTCCGTAGACCCGCTTTTCAGGAAGGCTTCCTTTTGGTCCTGCCGGTTCTGCACCGTGGTCGGATCGGCGGGCTGGGCCGCTGTCGAGGCCGGCCCGGCCGCCAGCGGATCGAAAGCTGCCATGGGGCTCATGCCTGGTACAGCGGGCGCTGCCTGCGCAATAGCGCCAGCGGTTTGCCCAGGCTTGCCCGAGCGGAAGAACACCGCCGAAGCCGCCGCCGCTTCGGCCTCCTTGCGTAAGGCATCTTCGGGATCGTGTCCCGGTGGCGCATAGGTGGGCGTTACCGTCTGTTGCGAGGCCACGATGGCTGGGCCCAGATCGCCCGGCAGCGGTGGCCCCAGCGCCGGTACCTTCGGCAGCTTGGAGTAATCCGAAGGCAGACCATCCAGTCCCTCGGACTTGGACACGCGGTCTACGTTGTACAGCTCGTTCTGTACACCCGCGCCGCGCCGGTGCGGCTGTAATGACCAGATCGTGGCCCCGAGCACGGCGACCGACAGGCCGCCGGTGAGGATGGCCAGCGTACGCCGGTTCAGGCGCGTGACCGGACGCGGCTGCGCGCGCAGCGCCACCGCCTCGGGCGCCACCTTATCCGCCTGCGGCGTGGCAAGGTCGGGAGTGTCATCCTGGCGCATGGTCAATTCCTCCGCGTGCCGTCCGTGCGCTCGATCCGCACCACGTCGCCCTTGTCCGCGCCCAGGCGCAGTTCGGCCGCACCAAACAGGCGATCGACGATGTAGTACGGCGAGCGAAAGCGATAGTTCACCAACTGCCCATCACCCTGCGCGCCAATAACAAACAGCGGCGGCAGCTCGCCCTGGGCGATGCCCGGCGGGAACTGGATATAGACCTTCTCGCCGTCGTCGAAGGCGCGCAGCGGCTTCCAGGGCGGATTGCTGCCACTGACGGCGTAGCGAAAGCGAATCTTCTCCAGCGACAAGCCGGCATCGACCGGCGCGGCGGCACTGGCCGCTTGCGCCTGGCGCTGCAAGGCCAGCATCTTGTCCTTCGGATACTCCCAAGACACCGACGCCATCCATGTCTTCTCGGTCGAGGTCAGCTCCAGCAGGTAGGTGCGCCGGCTGGTGGTGATGACCAGATTGGTTTTCAGGCCCGAGCGGATCGGCTTGACCAGCACGGTCACGCGCAGGTTGGCGCCGCCGCCGCTCGATGTGTCGCCCACGATCCAGCGCACGGTATCGCCAGCGGCCACCGTTACCAGCTCCTCCCCCGGCTGCAATGCAATGACTGTGACGCGGCCCACGGCCGCATAGACCTGGTACAGCGCACCATCGGTGAAGGGCCAGATCTGGATCGCGTTGATATAGCCCTCGCGCGTGGGCGCGATGCGCGCCTCGGCATTGGCGCGCGAGACGCGCACTTTCTCGTCTGTCGGCTCCGGCGTGGACTTGTCCTCGGCGTCGGGAACTGGCTTCAACTGCGCGGGCATCGGTAGGACCTCGGGCACGGCCACCACCTCCACCGGCGCGGGCGTTTCCGGCATCGGTTGGACCTGCACCGGCTCATCAACCGAGATCAGCGGTGGCGGCTTTCCCTGCGTGGCGCAGCCCGTGAACAAAACGGTGGATGCCATCAGCATCACCGGCAAGGCGGATTTACAGAAAAGATCATTCATGGTTTTGCTCCTTCGGAAGAATCCAGTTCGCGGCTCCAGGACAGGCCGTTGACGTAGATACCCAATGGGTTCTTGCGCACGCGCTGCTCGGTGCGCGGCGTTTGCTGCACGATGGACACCACGGCGTTCCAGCGTTCGGTGCGATCCAGAGCGCCATTGACGAAGCGCGTCTCCGTCCAGCGCACGTTGAAAGACGTGTCGCTGGCGCGGGTCACGCTGCTGATCTGCACCGTCACCGACTCCTTGCCAATGCGAGAGAACGGATCGTTCACCCGCGCGTAGTCGTTGAGCACGCCCGCGCCTTTGTCGGTGGTGTAGTCATAAGCATCGAGCCAGTTCTGCCGCACCACGATGGGGTCGATGGACAAAGAGCGCACCAGGCCGATGAAGCGGCCCAGGTGGTAGGCCACCTGCGCATCGCTGGGCTGGTACGGCGTGGCCGCTTCACCGACAGCGCGCACCTGGCCCGCGTTGTCCACCTCGATCACGTAAGGCGTGACGATGGACTGCGCCGAGCGCCACACCAGACCTCCGGCCATCAACAGCGCGAGCGTCAAGCAGCCGAAGGCCATCAGACGCCAGTTCTTTGCCTGCACACGCGGCGAGCCGATACGGTCGTCCCACACCTGGCCGGCAGCTTGGTACGGCGTGGCAGGCTGCGGTGTGTCGGCATACCGCACCTGGGGTCGTTTGAATCGCATGCTCAGTTCTCCTTGTGAATCGGTTTAATCGTCGGAGCCGCGCAGGCTCGGGCCTTGCCCGGAGCCCCCGCCATCGCCACCGCGCAGCGCGTGAGCGGCGGTCGTCGCGGCGTGGGTGAGTTGTTGGCGGCGATGCAGCCGCTTGGCCCACGCGGGCTGCGCATTGGCCGCGCCGGACGTGGCTTCGCCAGCAGCCGGACCGGATGCCACGGCTCCAGCGGTCGCCGAGCCATTCCAGCCAGCGCGGAACGGGGCGGCCATCTGCTGCCCGGCAGCGGATGCACGCGATGCTGCGCCGCGCCCGGCGGACTGCGCACCGGTCTTGGCGACGTTGCCCAAACCGGCCATCGCGCCCTTCGCACCACCGCCTGCGGCCGTGGAACCCGTCTGGAAAGCCGACCGTGCGCTGCTGGCCGTCGAGGTGGCGGCACGCGCGCCGCTGCCCGCCAGCTTGGCGGCGGCCGGCGCCATGCGCGCTCCGGCCATGACGGCGCCACCTACGCCAGTCGCCGCAGCGCCGACGGCCACGGCTGTCCCGGCTGCACCGACCGCAGCACCGGCCATCGCGCCCGCACCGAGCTGCGGCGCACCGGAGACGAGGCCCGTGGCGATGCCAGGGCCGAAGATCCCCAGTGCCAGCAAGGTGAGCGAGGCCAGCATGATGACCAGCGCGTGGTCGATGGACGGTTCGTCGGGATGCACCTGAAACTCCGCGAACAAGCCCGAGCCGATGCCGACGATCACGGCCAGCACCAGCACCTTGATGCCCGAGGCCACCACGTTGCCCAAGACCTTCTCGGCCAGGAATGCCGTTTTGTTCCAGAGCGCGAACGGCACCAGTACGAAGCCCGCGAGCGTGGTCAGCTTGAACTCGATCAGCGTGATGAAAAGCTGGATCGCCAGCACGAAGAAGCACAAGACCACCACCAGCCAGGCGAGAAACATCACCGTGATGGCGTCGAGGTTCACGAACACCTCGGGAAAGCCGGCCATCTCGCCGACTTGTTCCAGGATCGGCGCCCCGGCGTCGATGCCAGTCTTGGCGAGCCGGCCCGGCCGCAAAAAGTTCTCCATCGTGATAGCTGAGCCGGTGGCTGTGATGCCCAGTCCGGCGAAGGAACGGAACACGATGCCGGCCAGCCAATTGAAATTGCCGATGATGTAAGCGAAGGCACCGACGTAGAGCACCTTGCTCAGCAGCTTGGCGATCACGTCCTCGCCCTGGCCGGTGGCGTGGCCCATCGCCCAATACAGGCCGGCGAGGGTCATGTCGATAACGATCAGCGTGGCGGTGAGGAATGCCACTTCGCCCTGCAACAGTCCGAACCCCGAGTCGATGTAGGTGGAGAAGGTGTTGAGGAAGCGGTCGATGATGGTGACGTCATTCATGGCGTGTCCTCTGGGGCAGGCAAGGCCAGCACCTCGCTGATGCCGTCGGATGTGGCGGGTTCATCAAAGCTCGGCGGGATTGGCGGCAGGTCGGCCAGCGTCTGGTATTCATCCGGCCCGGTCTGGCCGGAGAAGAAACGTCGCCGGAAGGCTTCGGCCGCAGCGCGGCAGGCGTCCTCGCCCGTGACCTGCATGACCTGTTGTGGATTAGCCGCGCACTGCGCGCGCAATGCCTTGAGCCGCACGGGATCGGCGGCCAAGGTATCGGCAAGGTGGTCGGCCGGCTGCTCGCCGCAGGCGGCCAGCAGCGCAACAAGGACCGCAATAGACAGGGCGAGAACGCATCGCATGACTGCCTCCCGTCAGTTGCCGTAGAAGTTCACGGACTGAGGCGTGTACGGCGTACCTTCGCCCAGGAAGCGCCGTCGCACTTCGCGGGCGCGCTCGGTAGCCGCCGCCTGTCGCGCCAGTTCCAACGAGGCGGCCCGGTCCTGCGTGATCTGGAGCCGTTGCCCCTGGATGAACTGCTTGGCCTGCAAGGCCAGCAATTGATTCGTGGCTTGCATCGCCTGGAGCGCGCCTTGGGCCGACTGGCTCTTGCCCACGAGGTCGGTCAGCATGCTTTCGTCATCGCTCAGGTTCTGCGAGGCCTGGGCCTGCATCTGCATCGTGGTTTGCAGGCCATTGAGCGTGTTCTTCCAGTGCTCCTGCGCATCGCGGTACATCTGGTCGCCGCTGACGGTGGCGGCGTACCTCTCGGGATACAGCCGCTGGAACTCCCGATCCAGATTCGTCACGTCGTAGGCCAGGCCCCTGGCCTGGGCAATCAGCCGCTCGGTCGTCGCCAGGTTGGCGCGCAACTGTCCCACTACGCTGGACGGCAAGCTGGCAAGGTTGCGCGCCTGATTCCGCAGCATCTGCGCTTCGTTCTGAAGCTGCTGGATCTGGTTGTTGATCTGCTCCAACGTGCGGATCGCGGTCAGCGTGTTCTGCACCAGGTTCGTGGGGTCGATGACGACCCATTGCGCCTGTACGGTGGACACGGTGCAAAGCATGGCTGCGATGGTGGCGGCGATAAGGTGCTTTTTCATGATGGGTTCTCCTGTGGGTGGGGGGACGGAAACGAGGACAGCAGGTCAGTGGCCCAGTGCAGGCCGCGATGGCGCAGCCACGTGGCTGCGAACGGGGTGGATGCGGAAGGCGTGGAGGTGGTGGCGGCAGCGAGCACGGCGTCGATGTCGCGCTGGTCCTGCGGTGAGGAAGCACCCGCGAAGGCCAGCGTCGCCGGCCCCAGGTCAAGGTCGAACAGGCGATTGCCGAGGCGGGATTGGTAGTAGTAGTCGCGCTTGGGCTGCGCGGTGGCGACGATCTCGATCTGACGCGAGTTCAGGCCGAAGCCTTCGTAGATCGTGCGAATCTGCGGCTCGGTTGCCTGCGGGTTCGGTAGGAAGATGCGACTGGCGCAGCTTTCGATGATCGCGGGCGCAATACTCGAATCCTTGATGTCCGCCAGGCTCTGCGTGGCGAAGATGACGCTGACGTTCTTCTTGCGCAGCGTCTTGAGCCACTGGCGGATGCGCGCGGCAAACACCGGGTCATCCAAGAACAGCCACGCCTCATCGAGGATCAGCAGCGTGGGCGCTCCGTCGAAACGTTCATCGAAGCGCGCAAAGAGGTAATGCAGCACGGCCATGACGGCGGCCTTGCTGTGCATCAGCTCCTCCATCTCGAAGCACTGAACGGAACCAGAACCGAGGCGATCCGAATCCGCATCCAGCAGCTTGCCGTGGGCGCCGCCAAGCACATAGGGTGCGAGCGCCTGGCGCAGCGCGTTCGATTGCAGCAGCACGAACAGGCCGGTCATCGTGCGCTGCTGCACGGGTGCACCTGCGAGGCTGCCCAGCGCCGACCAGATGGAGGCTTTCTCGTCGGGGCCGACTGCCACGCCTTCATGCAGCAAGCGGCCTTCGATCCATTCGGCCGCCCAGGTGCGGTAGCCCTCGCGGTCAATACGCGTAAGCGGCTGGAAGGCAATCCCGCCATCCGTGCCCAGGTCGTAGTGCTCGCCGCCCAGACCCAGGATGGTGGCGCGCATCGAGCGTCCCATGTCGAAGGCGAAGATGCGCGAGCCGTGGTAGCGCCGGAACTGAATCGCCAAGGTGGCGAGCAACACCGACTTGCCCATTCCGGTTGGCCCAGCCACCAGCGTGTGGCCCACGTCGCCGATGTGTGTCACCAGCCGGAACGGCGTCGCGCCTTCGGTCCGCGTGACGATCAGCGGCGGGCCGTCGAGGTGAGCATTGCGCTCAGGCCCAGCCCACACAGCCGACACCGGCATCAAGTGCGCCAGGTTCAACGTCGAGACGATGGGCTGGCGCACGTTGGCGTAGGCGTTGCCAGGGATCGACGACAACCAGGCATCGACAGAGTTGAGCGTTTCGGGAATGGTGACGAAGCCCCGGCCCTGGATGACGCGCTCCACCATGCGCAGCTTTTCGTCGGCCTTCGCCGGGTCGGCATCGAGTACCGTCACCGTGGTGGTGACATACCCGAAGGCCACTTGATCGCTGCCCAGCTCCTGCAAGGCGGCATCGGCGTCGGAGGCCTTGTTGCTGGCGTCAGTATCGACCAGCGGGCTTTCTTGCTGGAAGATGGTTTCACGCAGCAGCGCGATGACGTTCTTGCGCTTGGCGAACCACTGTCGGCGCAAACGCCCCAATTCCCGTTCCGCATCGGCTTTGTCCATGCAGAGGAACCGGGTTGACCAGCGGTACGCAAAGCCGAGGCGGTTCAGGTCATCCAGAATCCCCGGCCAGGTCGAGGTGGGAAAGCCCCGCACCGTTGCCACGCGCAGATGGGCATTGCCCAGCATCGGAGCCAGGCCACCAATGAGCGCGGAATCGGCCAATAGCGCATCAAGGTGGAACGGCAACTCCGGCACGCCCACGCGGTAGCGCCGCGTAGAGATAGTCGAGTGCAAGTAGGTCAGCGACTGACTGTCGTCGAGCCAGGCGATTTCTGGCATGACACCATCGAGCAGATCGAAGACGCGATCCGTTTCCGCCAGAAAGGCTTGCAGCCGCTCGCGCCAGTCCGCACCATTCGTTGGCGTGTTCTCGTAGAGCATCTTGGCTGCGCGGGCGCGGGATTCCTCCGGCGGCAGGTACACCAGCGTCAGGTGATAGCCGCTCTCGAAGTGGTTGCCCGATTCCTCAAACGCTGCGCGGCGTTCCTCGTCCACCAGCCACGACAGCGGCTCGGGAAACTCCGAGTGCGGATAGTCGGCGGCAGCGCGGCGCTCGGCCTCGATGAACAGCGCCCAGCCCGAACCCAGGCGGCGCAGCGCGTTGTTCAAGCGCGCCGACGTGGAAATCAGCTCGCCTTGCGTCGCGCTGTCCAAGTCTGGCCCACGGAAACGCGCCGTGCGCTGGAAACTTCCGTCCTTGTTCAAGACGACGCCCGGCGCAACCAGCCCGGCCCACGACAGCCAGTCGGCGAGCAACGCGGGCCGCTGGCGGTATTCGGTAAGGTTCAGCATGGCATTCCCCTCACACGTCCAGCAGAGGCCGGTGCTTGATGTGACGCGCGAAGACCTGCATGAACTGCGGATCGACACGCGCGCCCCACACCGCCAGCGAGTGGCCGACGATCCAAAGCACGACACCGGGAATCCACAGTTGCAGGCCCAGCCCGACTGCGGCGGCCAGCGTGCCGTTGGCGATCGCCACGGTGCGCGGCGCACCGCCCATCAGGATCGGCTCGGTCAGCGAGCGATGCAGCGGCACCTCAAAGCCAGGAAGATCGTTGACCGTGCTCATACGACAGCCCCGCCGGAGAAGCTGAAGAACGACAGGAAGAACGAGGACGCAGCGAACGCGATGGACAGACCGAACACGATCTGGATCAGCTTGCGAAAGCCCCCCGAGGTATCGCCGAAGGCCAGCGCCAGGCCCGTGGCGATGATGATGATCACGGCGACGATGCGCGCCACCGGCCCCTGGATGGATTCGAGGATGGATTGCAACGGCCCTTCCCACGGCATGGAGGAACCGGCGGCCTGCGCGGTGCCGGCGATCAGCAGCATCAGCGCGGCCAGCAGCAGGCCCCGATAGACCGGGCCGGCCAGGTTACGCAAGCGTGAGCTGCACGATGGCCGCGCATTACGCAAAGCCGGATTTACAGAAAAGCGGAAAGCAGGAACGTGCATCTGCGTCATGGCAGTTCTCCAGGGTGGTTGAGGGACGGGAAAGACTCAGGGGAAACCGGCGACAGCTCGGGAAACGGCGTCTCCATCGCATCCACCAGTCGGTAGCCCACGCCGTCAAAACCGACGACGCGGGCAATGCTCTCGATGCGGCGCTTGCGCCCGCGCCCGGCGATGTGGATCACCACGTTGACCGCTTCCGCGATCAGTGCACGCGGCGGGTTCACCGCCACTTCGAGAATCAGTTGCTCCAGGCGCAGCAATGCGCCGATGGCAGAGCCGGCGTGGATGGTGGCGATGCCGCCGGGGTGGCCCGTGCCCCACACCTTGATGAGATCCAGCGCCTCGGCGCCACGAACCTCGCCCACTACCACGCGGTCCGGCCGAAGTCGCATGGAAGAGCGCACCAGCTCTTGCATGGACACCACGCCCTGGCGCGTGCGTAGCGGCACATGGTCGCGGGCAGCGCATTGCAGCTCTACCGTGTCTTCGAGCACCAGCACGCGATCGCCCGTGGCGGCGATCTCGGCCAGCAGCGCGTTGGCGAGCGTGGTCTTTCCCGTGCTGGTGCCGCCCGCGATCAGAATGTTCTGACGCTCGCGCACGGAGCGCACCAGCAGGTCGGCCTGCGCGGCGGTCATCATTCCGTCCTCGGTGTAGCGCGACAGCAGGATCACGCCGACAGCGCGCTTGCGCAATGCGAAGGCCGGCCCCGGCGCGGCTGGCGGCAAGATGCCCTCGAAGCGCTCGCCCGTCTCGGGCAGCTCGGCCGACAGCAGCGGCTGGCCGCGATGCACTTCCGCGCCGACATGGGCGGCCACCAGGCGGATGATGCGTTCGCCATCGGCCTCGGACAGTTCCACGCCCATCGGTGCGCGACCGGTCGAAAGCCGGTCGATCCACAAGGAGCGATCCGGGTTGAGCATGATTTCCACCACGTCCGGGTCTTCCAGCGCTGCGGCGATCAGCGGCCCCATGGCGGTGCGCAGCATCTGGATGCGACGATCCAGTGACGTGGCAGCCGATGAACGGGGGCCTGGCGGGAGTTGGGGAACGGCACTCATGAGGCACGCTCCTGCGCATCGGCCGTAGCGACCCTGGCCGCCGCGTCATCCATACGCATCGGATCAGGATGCAGTTCTTCCACCACGTCCCGCACCAGGCTGCGCCCGCGCAACAGGTGGTGCCCGAGCTGTTCGACGAACTGCTCAAAGCGGGCCTTGCCCTGGGCGCGAGCCGCATTCTGATGCGCTTCGGGCACCGGTGTGCTGACGGTCAGGAAGTAGCGGATGAACAGCGCCAGCGTCTCGATCTGGATGTTCTGGTCGCGCTCCAGGCGCTCGGCATGGCGGGACAGGCGGTCCAGCCGCTTGGCAATCGCCGCCTCGCGCTGGTCGGCGGCGTCCGGCGACAGCCAGGACGCCAAAGCGGCCGCGACGATGCTGGACTTGGACACGCCTTTCTTGGCGGCCAGTTCGTCAAGCCGTTTGCTGTGCTCCGGCTGGATGAACACGTTGAGGCGGTGTTGGGTCATAGGTCGATTCCGTCGTCAGGGTCGAGGGATGCCAGCCGCGCCGTGCGCTGCATGGCCGGGTCAAGCTGGTGCGGGAGGGGAAGCGGCGCGTCGTCGTCATCCAGCAGCGACAGGTCGCTGGCCAATGACTCCATGTCTGGGTGGTACTCGCTGGCTTCAGAAAGCTCGGGCTGACGGCGCGGGCCGCCGTCGTCAGCACTACCCTGGCCATCGGCGGCTTCGAGGGAGGGTGCGGCTGGAACAGCGGGAATCGTCAGCCCGCTCCAGTCATCGGCACGGACCGGTGGCACGTCCGCATAGCGTCCAACGGCAAGCGCGGGAGGCGGCAGCACGCGGTGTTTGAAATTGCTATCCGCGTAGTAACGCAGCTTCTTCGCCTTGATCGGCGCCACGCTGGACACCATCACCACTGCCTCGTCGGGCGAGAGCTGCATCACCTCGCCGGGCGTGAGCAGTGGGCGCGCTGTCTCCTGGCGCGACACCATCAGGTGGCCCAGCCACGGCGCGAGCCGGTGGCCCGCGTAATTGCGCTGAGATTTCAGTTCGGTGGCCGTGCCCAGGGTTTCGGAAATCCGCTTGGCGGTCCGCTCGTCGTTGGTGGCGAACGTCACGCGCACATGGCAGTTGTCGAGGATCGAATGGTTTTGACCGTAGGCTTTGTCGATCTGGTTCAGCGACTGCGCGATGAGGAAGCTGCGGATGCCATAGCCGGCCATGAAAGCCAAGGCCGTCTCGAAGAAGTCGAGCCGCCCGAGCGCCGGGAACTCGTCGAGCATCAACAGCAGCTTGTGACGGCGCGCGATGCCGTCGCTGCCATCCAGTGATTCGGTGAGACGCCGTCCGATCTGGTTGAGGATCAGTCGGATCAGCGGTTTGGTGCGGCTGATGTCCGAAGGCGGTACCACCAGGTACAGCGATACCGGGTGCTCGGCAGAAATGAGATCGGCGATGCGCCAGTCGCAGCGCGAGGTGACTTCGGCCACTGTGGGATCGCGGTAGAGGCCCAAGAACGACATGGCTGTGGACAGCACACCAGAACGCTCGTTATCGCTCTTGTTCAGGACTTCGCGTGCGGCGGAAGCCACCACGGGATGAGTCGACTCTCCGAGGTGCCGCGTGGTCATCATCCTGTGCAGCGTCAGCTCGAAGGGGCAGGCCGGGTCAGAGAGGAAGTTCGCAACGCCCCGCAGCGTCTTATCCTCACCCGCATACAGCACATGCAGGATGGCGCCGACCAGCAGCGCGTGCGAAGTCTTCTCCCAATGGTTGCGCTTCTCCAGCGCACCTTCGGGATCGACCAGGATGTCCGCGATGTTCTGCACGTCGCGCACTTCATGCGCGCCGCGCCGCACTTCCAGCAGCGGGTTGTAGGCCGCCGACTTCGCGTCGGTGGGGTTGAACAACAGGCAGTGGCTAAACCGGCTACGCCAGCCAGCGGTGATCTGCCAGTTCTCGCCTTTGATGTCGTGGATGACGGCGGACACGGGCCAGGACAGCAGCGTGGGCACCACCAGGCCGACACCCTTGCCCGAGCGCGTGGGCGCAAAGGTCAGGACGTGTTCCGGGCCTTCATGGCGCAGGTACTGGTGGTCGTGCTGGCCGAGGAACACGCCAACGGGCTGAGTAAGGCCCGCTTTGCGAATGTCCTCCGTGTTGGCCCAGCGTGCCGTGCCATAAGTCGTGACCAGCTTGGATTGGCGCGAACGCCAGATCGACATGCCGATGGCGACCACCACGGCAAAAAGGCCGCTGCCGGCGGCAATGGCGCCACCCGTGTCAAAGACGTGGGGCGCATAGGCATCGAAGAAGAACCACCACTCGAACAGTCGCCACGGGTGGTAGATCGGCGTGCCGAAGAAATCGAACCAAGGCGAGCCCAAGCGTAGCTGGTAGCCCAGGGCGGCGGCTGTCCATTGTGTGGCGCCCCACACGCCGGAGATCACGATGCCGAAAACCACGGCGATCTGACCGAACAGCACGTTCGTCCCTTGCATGACTTTGCCTCCGATTTCTCCTGCGTTGACTCCGCATGGGAAAAGCGGCACAAGGACGTGCCGCAGGCATCAGGATCGGTGCCGGGTCAGTGCTGGTCAAAGACCGTTATCAGCAGAAAGGTCGAGAAGAAAACAAGAGTTCGCACAGGAGCGAAGGACGAAAAAAAACCGCAAACGCGGGCGCGCTGCGGCGTGTTGAGAAAGAAAAGCCGGGCTTCGTTGCTGACAGCAGACGATCAGAACTTCGGCGGCTCCTTCGGCGGCGTGTAGGGCGTTTGACCGTCGCCATAGAACCGCTTGCGCGTGGCTTCGGCGCCCCGGTTGCACAGCACGTCGCCCAGCGTGGGACGGTCAGTCTTGCACTGTTGGCGCAGCTCTTTGAGTCGCTTGGGATCAGCGGCCAGTTCTTCGACCGTCGGGATGTTCGTCTGCGGAGGGGATTCAGATCGACCGCAGGCAGCAAGTACCGCGACCAACACCAGTGGAATGGACACCTTCATGACGCGGACTCCTTCTGTGTATCTGGGCGATCATCCGAAACAGGTCTGTCGCGTTCGGATGGCTCGATGGTTTGCACTCGTTCGGTGAAACGAGTCAGTACCTCTGAAACCTCTCCCGCCGGGCGCAGCAAGTAGGTCGTGACCATGTGCGTGCGCCCAGCCAGCGGACGCGCTACCACACCCGTCTCCCGGCTGGTCGTGATGTGTATCTTGCTCGCCAACCCCAAGGCGACCTGCCCAACGTTGATGGCTTCAAACGAATTTCATTGGCGCAAGAATGATGACTTGTACATGTAAGCATCGCGGTGTGATCTTCTGGCGCCGTCATGCACAACTTCCGCTGGGTTCGCCGCATATTGCTGCGAACGCCAGTGCGAGACTTGCCGTGGCCGCTCCGACGGCACAGGTACCGTTCCATCCGAAAAAGGAGAACGCGAGTCCGCCCAGGCCTGCCCCAATGGAACCCCCAAGAAGCATCGTCGCGATAAACACTGTGTTGAGGCGGCTGTGCGCCGTGGCATCGAGGGCCAGCGCCCTTGAATGGTTCGCGACTTGAGACGATTGGACACCTATGTCCATCAGCAATACGCCCACAGCAAGTGCCCATAAACTGCCAGGCAAGGCGATGAGTAAGACGAACGCGAGGATGACCAGCGCCGCCCCGGCACGAATCACCGCATGGGGGCCGCGTCGGTCAGCGAGGCGACCGGCCGCGGGTGCGGCGGCCACACCGGCCGCGCCGATCACTGCCATCATCCCAGTCGCTGATGGCCCCAATTGGTAAGGCTCACTGGCAAGCAGCACCGCAAGGTTCGACCAGAAGGCCAAAAAGGCTGCGAAGATCAGGGCTTGTATGAGGACAGCGATCCGCAATGTCCGATGCTCGGCCAGCAGCAGCCATAGCGAACCCAGCAATGCGACATAACTCGGACTTGCTTTCGGATGGACCTTTGGTAACCGCCATGCAAAGAGGACCGCCATTGCAAACATGGCGCCGGCAGCAGCAAGAAACATGGCCCGCCAACCCCACCATTCCGTGACGCCGCCGCTGATCGTTCTTGACAGCAGAATGCCTAGAAGAATGGCGCCCGTGATCAAACCAAGCACCTGGCCTCTGGATGAAATGGGCGCAATGTGAACCGCAAGTGGAACGATTTGTTGTGCAGCGGTAGAGAACAGGCCGATCAAGAAGCTAGCCGCAATCAGCAACCACAGCGTTGTCGCCATTGAGGCTCCAAACAGTACCAACGCAAGTGCAGCCGTCGTGAGAACGATCAGTGCCCGGCGTTCAAATTTGTCACCCAGGGGCGCAAGAAAAATGACCCCCAAGGTATTGCCCGTCAAGGCGGCCATCGGGATTGCGGCCACGACGGCAGGCGTGGTGACGAATGCAATTGAAAGCTCGGCGAGCATGGGTTGGCTGTAGTAGGTATTGGCAACAGCCAATCCTGCTCCCGCCGCAAGGAGAGGCATCAGCTTGTCCTCTGGGCTTTGTTTCATGCTCCAATTTCCTCCCTATCGTCAGGACGACGTGACACCAGGCAGCGAGCCTTCGATGGAGCCGCAACGACTCTTTCGACAAACCGCGACAACTTCTCGGACGGCTCCCTATCCAACCTCAGTAGATAGGTCGTCAGCACTGGTGCGTGCCCGGCCAATGGACGCGCCACGATGCCTTGCTCTCGCCCGCCTGCGATCTGCGAGGCACCAGCCAGTCCCAGCGCCAATCCCGCCGCGACCATTGCCATCATCAATTCACAGGACATGACCTTTTCGGCGACCAGCGGCTCCTGATCCGCGACGCGCAAGATGTGCTCGATCTGCCGGCAGTAGCCCTCGCAGAACTGTGGGTCGCCCATCACCAGCGGATAGCGCAGCACTTCATTGAGTGGAATGCGCTTGTATGCCAGCAAGGGATGGCGTGCCGGCAAGGCAACGTGCAGCGGATCGCTCCAGGCCTCCACTGCCAGGATGCCATCGCCCACGTTGGCCGATTGGGCGAGGCCCACGTCGTACAGGTCTTCATGCAGCCCCTTGAGCTGCTGCGCCAAAGGCACCTCGAACAGACGGATTTCCACTTCAGGTTCTTCCTGCCGGCACAGTGCCAACAAGGCCGGCAGGCGTGAGGGAGTCATGCCATCGGACAGTGCGATACGCAATTGACCGTGAAAGCCATTGGCAGACGCCTTCACACTGTCGCGAGCCTGCTGCAAAGCCGTGAAGATACGCGGCACATGCTCAAGGAACAGATTGCCGGCGAGGGTCAGCCGTGTGCTGCGCGTGGTGCGGGCGAACAGCACCACGCCCAGTTCTTCTTCTAGCTCCTTGATGGCGCGAGACAGCGGTGACTGCTCCATATGCAGCCGCTCAGCGGCATGGGCAAAGTGGAGTTCTTCGGCCACGGCCAGGAAGCAACGCAGGTGCCGCAATTCCATCTGTAACGCCGCTATCGGTACACAGGATGGCGGTGGCACAAGGCCACCACCAGTTCCCGCACCCGATCACGTACCGTTGCCAGCGTACCGCCTCCCGTCTCAAGCGCATCCAGCACATCGCAAAGCCAGCCGGCCAGTTGCTCGCATTCGGCCACGCCAAAGCCGCGTGTGGTCACGGCTGGCGTGCCGATGCGCACGCCAGAAGTTACGAAAGGCGAGCGAGGATCGCTGGGCACCGAGTTCTTGTTCGCGGTGATGTAGGCGTCACTCAGCGCGGCATCCGCGTCTTTGCCGGTGTACGGCTTGGCGGACAGGTCGATCAGTATCAAGTGGTTGTCGGTCCCACCTGACACGATCTTGTAGCCGCGCTGCTGGAGCGTGGCCGCCATGGCACGTGCGTTGATCACGACTTGTTGCTGGTACGTCTTGAACTCAGGCCGCAGTGCTTCTTTGAATGCGATGGCCTTGGCGGCGATCACATGCATCAACGGGCCGCCTTGGATGCCGGGGAACACGGCGGAATTGAGCTTCTTGTAAAAGTCATCATCCTGCCCCTTAGACAGGATGATGCCGCCGCGTGGGCCGCGCAGGGTCTTGTGCGTGGTGCTGGTGACCACGTGGGCATGCGGCAGTGGATTAGGGTATTCGCCCGCCGCCACTAGGCCGGCCACATGCGCCATATCCACCCAGAAGACTGCTCCCACCTTGTCGGCAATGATGCGCATGCGCGCCCAGTCCTTGTGGCGGGAATAGGCGGAGAAACCGCCGATCAGCATCTTCGGCCGGGTCTCCAGCGCGATGCGCTCCATCTCGTCGTAGTCGATCAGACCCGTCTCGGGATCAAGACCATAAGGCACGATCTTGTAATGCCGCCCGGAGAAATTGGACGGATTGCCGTGGGTCAGATGGCCGCCCTGGGCCAGATTCATGCCCATCACGGTATCGCCAGGATTGATCAAGGCTAGGAACACCGCCGCGTTGGCCTGGGCGCCGGCGTGAGGCTGGACGTTGGCATAGTCGCAATCGAACAGCGCCTTGGCCCGCTCGATGGCCAGGCATTCGGCCACGTCCACGTTGTCGCAGCCGCTGTAGTAGCGCTTGCCCGGATAGCCTTCGGCATATTTGTTGGTGAACACCGAGTTCTGGATGGCCATCACCAGCGGGCTGGCGTAGTTCTCGGAGGCGATCAACTCGACATGATCCTCCTGGCGGCGTTCTTCGCTCTGCAGGGCTTGCGCCAACTCTGCATCGAAGTCCATAAGAGCGAGGGATGTGTCGTACATGGTGGGGTGTCCTATCGTCGGTTTCGTTGAGGTTGGGTTGCTGGGGATAGCTCGCGCATGTCCATGTCCAGTTGCCCGCGGATGCTGCGGATGAGATCGCTGGCAGCGGCCAGAGCTTCGGCCGCTGACTTTTCCGCCAGGCTCTCGATGAGCCAGGCGTCGATGACGACGGCATCGGCGCTCTGGGCGATGTCGCGGGTGGCATGCGCATCACGAATGCTGAAGTTGATGCCCACGGGAATGCGCACATGGCGGCGAATGCGCGCCAGCGTTTCCTCCACCAGGGACCGATCCAGCGTCTGGTCGCCAGTGAGGGCCTTGACGCATAGGCAGCAGAGGTAACCGCTCGCGCGCTCGGCCACCACCCGCACGTGGCGCTCCGTAGAGGATGACGCCAACCGAAGAATCATGTCGAGGCCGCAATGGCGCAGTTGTGCGGCCAACTCACCGGGGGCTTCTAGCGGGCAATCGACCACCAGCACACCATCCACGCCCGCGCTGGCCGCGTCTTCGGCAAAGGCGCCCGACTGACGCAATTGGTCGTAGCGTTCGATGGGGTTTGTATAAGCCCTCAGCACCACGGGCGTGGCGCCATCCGCCTCGCGGAACTGACGCACCTGGTCAAGGACTTGCAGTGGTCCGACCCCTGAGCGCAATGCATGTTCCCCAGCGGCTTGGACCGCCGGGTCATCTGCCGATGGATCGGAGAACGGCACGCCCAATTCAATGACGTCGGCTCCGGCCTCCACCAGCACATGCATCAACGCAGGCGCGATGTCCGCGTAAGGGTATCCCGCGACGACATGGGTAATCAGCGCCTTGCGCCCTCGTTCGCACAAGCGCTCAAACGTGATGGCAAGGCGATGCGTGGCCGGACCCGCAGTCACCTCACACACTCCGCCTGCAAGGCGGCGTCAGGCACCGCAGGGTTCGTACGACTGAACGCAGGAACGGAGGACAGCAAGCGGGTGACACGCGCCACGATGTCGTCAATCTGCGCTTCGTCGCAGATCAACGGAGGCAGCAAACGGATGGTGGTGTCGCGGGTCACCGTGATGAGCAAGCGCTGCTCCTCCAACGCCTGCCCGACCAGTTCCTTGCAACTCCTGTCCAGCTCGATGCCCGCCATCAGGCCCTGACCCCGGATCGCAAGGACGCTCCGGTGGTTGCCCAGCGCTTTTTGCAGGCCTGTGAGCAGGCGGGCTCCCAGCACGGCGGCCCGCTGCGGCATGCCGTCCCGCGCCATGATGTCGAGCACGGTACAGCCCACGCGGCAGGCTAGGGGATTGCCGCCGAAAGTGGATCCGTGCTGGCCGGGCGAGAACAGGTCGGCCGCCTCACCCCGGGCAAGGCACGCGCCGATCGGAAAGCCGTTGCCCAGCGCCTTCGCCAAGGTCATGACGTCGGGTGTGATGCCCGCATGTTGGTGCCCGAACCACGCGCCGGTGCGGCCCATGCCGGCCTGGATCTCGTCGATCATCAGCAGCCAGCCTCGCGTATCGCACAAGGCCCGCAGTTGCCGCAAATAATCGGCACTGGCGACGCGGATGCCGCCTTCCCCCTGCACAGGCTCAATCAGCACCGCAACGATGCCCGGCGATTGGTCTGCTGCACTACGCACCGCTTCGATGTCGTCGTAGGGAACCCGCAGGAAACCGGGCATCAGAGGCTCAAAGCCTTGCTGCTTCGCCGGATTGCCGGTGGCCGAGAGTGTGGCCAGGGTGCGGCCATGAAAGCCGTTCTCCATCACGAGGATCTGGGGTTGCGCCACCTGCTTGCGGTGCCCATGCAGGCGTGCAAGCTTGAGTGCGGTTTCGTTGGCCTCGGCGCCAGAGTTGCAAAAGAAGACCCGCTGCATGCCCGCCAGCGCGCACAGGCGTTCGCCCAGTTGTTCCTGCCAGTCGATGCGGAACACGTTGGAGGTGTGCAGCAGCAGCCCGGCCTGCTCCGCGATGACGGTGGCAATCTCCGGATGGGCATGGCCCAGGCTGGTGACGGCGACACCCGCAATGGCATCCAGGTACTCCACGCCGTTCGCGTCCCACAGACGCGCGCCGCTGCCTCGCATGAATGAGACGGGTTGGCGGGCATAGGCCCGCATCAAGTGGGAAGGGACGTGTTGCATGAATGGTGACTCCAGTGAGATTCGGAAAATGCTTGGCGGATACGCACCAGTTCGCGTGCGTGGGTCTGGCTGTTGGCTTGGGGGCTGGCCACTCGGCTCGGCAGCACCAATTCGGCGCATCGCGCGTTGTGGGTGTGGCGCAGCGCCTGCACGATCATTTGGCAAGCCATTGGCAATGGCTTCGGGCAACGTGGCACCGTTGAGCCAATGCCCCGTCAGGGCGGCGCTGAACAGATCACCGGTTCCTTTGGGCACGGCGTCGATGCGCGCATGCGTGATGACGTGCGCTTGCTCGCGGGTGACAAATACAACCTGCATCTCTCCGTCCGCCCAGGTACCCGGCGCCGCACTGATCACCGCGATCCATTGAGTGCGGCCCGTCATCAAGGTACGGGCCGCGGCAACCACACTCTCCATGTCATCGACCGGACGGCCTGTCAGGTGCGCCAGCTCGAAGCCGTTCGGTGACAGTCCATGAGCCAGCGGCAGCAAAAGCTGGCGGTAGGCGTCGGCCATGCCGGTATCGACATAGATGCCGTGGTCGTGATCGCCCATCACGGGGTCGATGACCACGCGCAGGTCCGCGCGCTCGGCCTGCAAGGCCTGCGTCCAGCGGGCCAGCACCTCGGCTTGCCCCGGATTGCCCAGGTAGCCGACCAAAACGGCGCGCAGCGCATGCAGCGCGCCGCGTGCCGACAAATCCTGCAAGTAACCCTCGAACCATTCGATGGGCAGCGCACCGCCGTGCACCGTCGGATAGTGCGGCGTGTTGCTGAACACGACCGTCGGTACCGCTGCCACCGACAGGCCCAGGGACTCCAAGGTCGGAACCGCGACGTTGTTGCCCACGCGGCCATAGACCACCTGCGATTGCACCGAAACCACGTCCGGCCGCAATGGCCGCAGGGCAGGAAACGGTGTGTCGGTCATGGCGGCGTCCCCGCTGTCTCTGTCGGCCAGTAGTAGCTGTCCGGCATGGCGCGCGCGCCAAAGATGGCCTGCCCGACGCGCACCACGGTGGCGCCTTCCTCGATGGCGATCTCGAAGTCGCCGGACATGCCCATGGACAGCTCTTCCAGCCCGATGCTTGCTGGCGCGTCTTGCCGCAACTGGTCGCGCAAGGTGCGCAGGAGGATGAAGCACTGGCGCACCCGCTCCGCCTCGCCGGAAAACAATGCCAGCGTCATCAGCCCGCGTACGCGCAGCGCCGGGAATGCGGGCAACTTCTCGATGAAGCCCTGTACCTCCTCGGGCGACAGTCCGTACTTGCTGGCCTCGCCCGAGGTGTTGACCTGCACGAACACATCCAGCGATCGTCCCTCGGCCTGTAGGCGCCGCTCCAGCGCCTCGGCCACGCGCAGGCTGTCCAGCGCCTGGAACTCGGTGGCGAAGCGCGCCACCAGCTTGGCCTTGTTGGTCTGCAGGTGGCCGATGACCGACCAGTGCAGATCGGCCAGGTCCTGCAGACCTTCCCATTTGCCGAAGGCTTCCTGCACCTTGTTTTCGCCTAGCAGGCGGCAGCCTGCCGCATAGGCCAGGCGCAGGCTGGCCTCGGGCTTGGTCTTGCTCACCGGCAGCAGGCGCACCCCGGCCGAATTGCGCCCGGCACGGCGGCAGGCGGCGTCCATGCGGGCGCGCACCGCAGCTAGGTTGTACCGGAAGTCATCGACCGTGGCCGCCTGCGGATAACGGCCATGCTGGTCATGAAAGGTCTGGGTGTCCAATGGCTCAGGCATTGGCTCCCTCCCTCTTGATCGCAGGCTCGGTGGCCGATGCCGCCGTGGCCGGCCGCCCACGGCGTGGCAGTGTGCCATTGAGCACGGCATGGGCCACCAAGCCGATGACCAGACCCCAAAACGCACCACCGATGCCCAACAGCGTGATGTTGGCTGCTGCGGCCAGAAAGGTGATCAGCGACGCTTCGCGCGTCTTCGCGTCGGCCAAGGCGGTGGCGAGACTGCCGCCGATGGTGCCCAGCAACGCCAGTCCTGCCAGCGTGGTGATGAAGGTCGCCGGGAAGGCCATGAAGACAGCGGCCAGTGTCACGCCGAACACGCCCACGAGGATGTAGCACACGCCTGCGGCGATACCCGCGATCCAGCGCTTGGACGGGTCTTCGTGCGCCTCCCGGCCCGTGGCGATGGCGGCCGTGATGGCGGCGATGTTGAAGGCATGCGAGCCGAACGGCGCCATCAGCAGCGATCCCAACCCGGTCACCGTGACGATGGGGTTGGCGCTGGTCTTGAACCCGTCATTGCGCAGCACCAGCATGCCAGGCATGTACTGGCCGGTCAGCGTGATGAGGAACAGCGGCAAGGCGACGCTCAGCAGCGCATTGAGCGAAAACGCTGGCATGGTGAAAACCGGGGCGGCGAGCGTCAAGCTCAGTCCCGACAGATCCACTCGATCCTGCATCAGCAGAAAGAGCAGGCCCAACACCAGGATGCCGACGACGGCATATCGGGCGCTGAAGCGTTTGAGCACCACATAAGTCACGATCAGCAAGCCGGCCAGCACCGGATCAATGCTCATGCCACCGAAAGCCTTGATACCGAATTGCAGCAGGATGCCCGCGAGCAAACCCGCGGCCACGCCTGGTGGAATCAGCCGGATCAAGCGCTCGAACCAACCCGATAGCCCCAGCAACACAAATGCCGCTGCTGAAATCAGGTAGGCCCCCACGGCTTCGGCATAGGGCGTGGTTGCCAGCGCCGTGACCAGAAACGCCGCCGCAGGCGTGGACCAGGCGGTAATGATGGGCTCGCGCGTCAGCCAGCTCAGAATGATCCCCGTCATTCCCACGCCGATGGAAATCGACCACACCCAAGAGGCCGTCAGCTCCGGGCTCAGGCCCGCGACCTTGGCGGCCTGGAACACCAGAATGAATGTGCCGCCGTAGTTGACGATGACCGAGATCAGGCCGGCTACAACGGGATGGGTGAGATCGCTCCAGCGAACGATTGAAAGTGAAGGGACGGATGACATGGCTTGACGGTGACTCCTGACAAATCGGTTGAATGGCTTGTGAAACGTATTTATAGATTTAAAATGGCCGGATGTTCCCCGCCACTTTTATGAAGAGATACCGGCCAATTGTTCAAGCATGCCCAACTTGAATCCGTCAAAGCCTGGATCGGCGATCCTGCGCATGGCGCCTTGCCTCTGCACGCGCGCGTGCAGCGGGCCATTCGCCAATTGATCCTTGATGGGGTGCTTGACGTGGGCAGACCATTGCCCGCGTCACGCGCTTTGGCGAAGTCCCTGGGGGTGTCCCGCGATACGGTCGAGTCGGCCTACAGCCAGCTGCACGCGGAAGGCTTCATCGAGCGGCGCGTGGGCAGCGGCAGCTTCGTTTCGGAGCGGGCGCAGCGCCTACCGGGACGCGGCAAACCTCGGCAAACCAGTGTGGATCGCAAGGCCACACTGCGTCTGAGCCAGCGCGGCAGCGCCATGTTCCACAGCGGCGGCGTGCGCGACTTCCTGGCACCACGGCCGTTCGCGCCCGGCGTGCCCGAGACGCGCAGCTTTCCGCTCCAGACCTGGGAGCGATTGGAGCGGCAGGTGTTGAAGGAATACGGCACCCTGGCGCTGCTACATAGCCCGCCGCAGGGCATGGAGCCGCTGCGGCGCGCCATCGCCGATTACGTCAATCTTGAACGGGGGGCGCGCGCCACGCCCGATCGCGTGCTGGTGCTGACCAGTTCGCAGCAGGCCCTGACCCTGTGTGCCACGGTGCTGCTTGATGCGGGTGAGCGAATCTTCATCGAAGACCCCACGTACCACGGCGCACGCAAGGCGTTCGACGCCGCCGCTCTGGAATGCGTGCCCGTGCCGCTGGATGCGGACGGCCTGCGGGTAGATCGTTTGCTGGAGGCGAGCAAGGCGCCCGGTGAACCGACCAGGGCGGTGTTCCTGACGCCATCGCACCAGTTCCCCACCGGGGCGACGCTGGCGCTGGACCGGCGCCTGGCCGTCATCGAATGGGCCAGAGCGCAGCAGGGCTGGATCATCGAAGACGACTACGACAGCGAGTTCCACTACGCGGGCAAACCCACCGCCTGCGTGCAGGGGCTCGATCCGCATGAGCGCACGATCTACATCGGCACCTTCACCAAATCGCTGTTTCCCGGCCTGCGCATCGGCTACATGGTTTTGCCGTCGCCGTTGGTGGCCCCGATGACCGTGGCCAGAACCCTGCTAGATGGGCACAGCGCGCCGATTCCGCAGCTCACGTTGGCGCGCTTCATCGAGGGCGGCCACTTCGGCGCCCATGTGCGTACCATGCGCGCCGTCTATGCCGAACGGCGCGACGTGCTGGCGCGGCTGGTGCGCGAACATCTGGCCAACTTCGTGGAAGCTCGGGTGCCCGCCGGTGGCATGCAGATGCCGTGCGTGTTCATCCGCGACATCCCCGAGCGCGAGGCCGTGGAGTCCGCCCGTCGAGCGGGCATCGACTTGCTGGGGCTGACGGCACTGCATGCGTCGAGCAAGCACAAGGCAGGCTTCCTCATGGGATTCGCCGCCCATGCTCCGCATGAACTGGAAGTTGCCGTCAAAAAACTGGCGAACGTGCTGCGTGCGCTGTGCCGCTGATGTCGGCCTCCCATCTCGGGAAAACGCTTCTCGTCCATCCCGAGAGCTGTCGAAAACGGGCTCAAAGCATCGCGTTCATGCCTACAACAACTGCGGCACGGAAGACACCAGCAGCGCCACGCCCGAGATTGTGAGCAGACCCAGCACGATCCGAGGAAACCGCGCCTCGCTGATACCGATATACAGCCGGGTGCGCAGCAGCGTGGGCACCAGCATGGCGGGCGCCACGATGGCGAACAGCGGCAGCATGTCGCGCGTCACGATACCGGTGGCTTCCACTGCACTAGGCATGAGCACCATGCCGTCATCGAACATGGCATAGTGCTTACTGGTCGCTCGCTCCGTTCCTGGTCAGAATCAGAACTTCGGAAATTCTTTCGGCGGTGTGTAGGGGGTTTGACCGTCACCGTAGAACCGCTTGCGCGTGGCTTCGGCGACCCGGTTGCACAGCACGTCGCCCAGCTTGGGACGATCAGTCTTGCACTGTTGGCGCAGCTCTTTGAGTCGCTTGGGATCAGCGGCCAATTCTTCGACCGTCGGGATGTTCGTCTGCGGAGGGGACTCAGATCGACCGCAGCCAGCAAGTACCGCGACCAACACCAGTGGAATGGACACCTTCATGACGCGGACTCCTTCTGTGTATCTTGGCGATCATCCGAAACAGGTCTGTCGCGTTCGGATGGCTCGATGGCTTGCACTCGCTCGATGAAACGAGCCAGTGCCTCTGAAATCTCTCCCGCCGGGCGCAGCAAGTAGGTCGTGACCATGTGCGTGCGCCCAGCCAGTGGACGCGCTACCACACCTGTTTCTCGGCTGGTCGTGATGTGTATCTTGCTGGCCAACCCCAAGGCAAGCCCCGCTGATACCAGCACCATCATCATGTCGCATGACGCTACGCGTTCTGCAATCAGCGGCTCTGTGTCGACCTGACGCAGCACGCGCTCGATGTGCTTGGCATGGCCCTCGCATGCTTGCGGATCACATAGTGCCAACGGATAGCGCAGCAGTTCCTCCAGAGGAATGCGTTTGTACTTGAGCAGCGGGTGCCGGGCCGGTACGGCGACCATGAGGGGATCACTCCAAACAGGAATCGCCACGATGTCATCGCCGACTTCTTCCGACTGGGCGAATCCCGCGTCGTACAGGTCGTCATGCAGCCCCTTGATCTGCTGAGATAGAGGCACCTCGAACAGCCGTGTCTCGACGTCGGGTTCTTCCTCTCGGCACAATGCCAGCAAGTTCGGCAGACGCCACGGCGTGATGCCATCGGACAAGGCAATGCGTAACTGGCCGTGAAATCCGTTCGCGGCAGCTTTGACGCTGTCACGAGCTTGTTGCAAGACGGTGAATACGCGAGGCACGTGTTCCAAGAACAGTTTGCCGGCGCGGGTCAGCCGTGTGCTGCGCGTGGTGCGGGCGAACAGCACCACGTCCAGTTCTTCCTCCAGTTCCTTGATGGCGCGGGACAGCGGGGATTGCTCCATGTGCAGTCGCTCGGCTGCACGGGCGAAGTGGAGTTCTTCCGCAACAGCCAGAAAGCAGCGCAGGTGCCTCATCTCCATAGTTCGCTCCTTCTGTAACTGGTGACTTCCGCGTGACCTTTTCTGCGGCTATGGTCGCGCGATGCGGAACGCCGCGTTTGCACCCCAGGTCGCCACCGTCAGACTGCCGTCTGGCGCTAGCGCCAAGTCCACGGGACTGCTCAAGCCATCAGCGATCACCGTGCGCCGACCATTGCGATCTATCCGGTTGACTGTTGTGCCACCGTAGTCAAAGGCGGCATCCGTGCCAGCCCGCACGATGCCGGGGCCAGGGCCAGGGCTTCCCAAATCAGAGTTGATGGTGCGAGCACGCGAACCACCTGAGACCAAGGAAATACCACCTGCGATATTGCTCACCAGAAGATCCCCGTTGGGAAGCTCTACGGCACCTACATGTGTTTGCAGCCCTTTGGCAGCGACGTCGATCTTTCCATCAGGATACGCGGCGAGAATCTGATTGGTCCGCCTGTTAGCAATCAGCAACCGGCCGCGTGCGTCGAAGGACAAGCCCGCGGGTGTTGCCAGCCCACGCACGAAGACTATTGTTTTGGAGCGTGGCGTCGCAGGCGTTGGGCCCCCAAGCCGGCCAACACAATCATTAACAATATCATGGCCCATGCGCCTAAAGTCGGAACCGGGGTTGGCGTCAGAGGCTTGCCGGGCACTTCCGTTTTGGCATCGTCCTCGTTGTTGCTCAGGTTGATGTCTCCAGGCGCATCCAGGCGTCCCGTGTTGAGCAACGTGGTGCCGGCAGCAGTGGATGCATCGCTCTTGGCCGTGAAGTGGAAGATGCGGCTTTCATTCACAGGCAGGGTACCCACGGCACAAGTCACGGTGCCGGCACTGTTCACACAACCGTCGGCAGACGAGACGAAACTCATGCCGGCTGGCAAGGTGTCGATGACCTGGGCGCCCAAGCTTTCCAGCGGGCCGTTGTTACGCACCGTCAGGGTGTAGACCAATTCCTCGCCAGCGGTGATGGTCGCCTTGTCCACGTCCTTGGTCAGGCCCAGGTCGGTAGCGATAGGCGCGCGGCGGGTGGTGGTGTCTTCATCCACCTGGTTGTTACCCATCTCTGCTTCGTTCTCATCCACCTTCACACCGACATGGTTACCCTGCGTGCCCGAGTAGTCCCCCGCAGTGACGATGCTCTCGGCCCGCATGTCGTATTGCACCACCACCTCTTTGTCTGCACCTACGGCAAGAGACGGGAAAGTGCAAGTGAGAATGCCCGATGTGGCACCCACGGCGGGCTCGGTGCATGTCGGCGTAGCCACTGCGACACCAGCCACGCTGGCGGTCAGGTTGCCTTGGTAGCTGAAGCGCGCGGTGTTGCCGACATTAGGGAAGGTGTCCGTCATCACCAGGTTGGTGCCATAGGACGGCCCGGCGTTGCGGATATTGACGGTGTAACGGGTCATCGCGCCCAAGACCACGGGGTCCACGCTGTCAGTCTTCTGCACAAGGATGTCTACCAGCGAGTCGATCACCTGAGCGGGAATGGTGCCCGTGTTGTTATTCAGGTTGGTTTCGGTGCTGTCAGTGGCCACGGTCACCGTGTTGGTGATAGTGGTGCCCAGCGCAGCCGGCAAAGGCCGGACGGTGAAGGTCACGGTGCGGTTGCCACCCGGCTCCACGGACGCCCATGTACACAGCAGCGTCTGGCCCGTGGAATCCATCGTAGGCACGGTGCCGCAGGTGCCGCCATTGGACGGTGTGCTTGCGCTGACGAAAGCGGTATTAGGTGGCATCACGTCGGTGATACGCACGTTGGTCGCAATGGACGGTCCACCGTTGTTGGCGGTTACCGTGTACGTCATGGGCTGGCCCACGCGCACCGGAGTAGGATTGACGGTCTTGCTTACGGTCATGTCCACACGCGGCTGCACCACGCTGGTGACGGTCGAGGTGTTGTTGCCCCGGTTCGGATCCCCCACATCCAGCGAATTGACCGTAGCCGTGTTGTTACGGGTCAGGTCAGTGGCAGTGGCGTTGTTGGGACGCACAACGATGGTGACCGTGGCAGACGCGCCAGCATTCAGCGTACCCAAAGTGCAATCTATGCTGGCTGATCCGACGTTGGCGGGTGCACTAGGTGTGCACGAGCCAGCCGAAGGCGTGACAGACAACAGACCTGGTGCCCCGCTACTGGAGAGCAGGTTGTTAACCGTGTCGTATATGTGCACGTTGGTCGCGTTGACGGTAGCGGACAGATTGGTAGCCGTAATGAGGTAAGTCAGGGGTTGACCGACCACCACAGGGTCCGGCCCCACCACAGTCTTCACGATCTGAAGATCGCTGGAATTCAACGGATCTGTGCCGGCAACGCCGGCGCCGTGGCAGTTGCGCGCGAAGGTGGCCGGATTCGTGCCGGGGGCTTGGGTGGGACCGTTGCCAGCTTCCGTAGGGCCGTTGCCGCTCAACGCAAGACAGACGTTGTTTTGTGGTGAACCCGCTGCCGTATTCACCACCTGTATGGCGAGATTGGGAAGGTTGCTGTTGATGGCCAGAGGCGTTGAGCGCGTATGAGTGCAGGTCAGCGTGACGAGGCCAGCAGCTGGCAGAGTAGTGCCAACGGGTACGGAGCAAAGCCATCCGGCACTGGTAGGCAGCGCCCGAAGTGTCATACCGGACGGAATAGTCTCGGTCACAGTCACCGCTTGGCCTGTCAGCAGAGGCATGGGCCCATAGTTGCGCAGCGTGATGTTCCAGTCGTAGTTCTGACCTGTCACCACCGGACTGAGGCTGGATGCCTTGGTGATGCCCAAGTCGGCCGTGTTGTTTACGATGACGGTGCTGGTGTTATTACCTCCGGTCGGGTCGGGCGGGGTAGCCGCCACATGGCCCGTGTTCGGGATGTCGCCGATGCCGGTCACATTGGCCAGCAAGGTGATGGGAGGCAGGTCGGTGAAGGCGCCGCCGGTGTAGGTACCGGGGTAGGTACAGGTCAGCGTGCCAGCGGATCCCACGGGTGCTCCGTCCGCAAAATTGCAGTTCCAGGGCGCGGCGCCGTTGGAGGACACGTAAGCGAATCCGGCGGGCAGCAAGTCAGTTACGGTCACCCCGGTGGGCGCGGTCCCGCCTTCCTGGCGCGCGGTCAGGGTGAACGACGCCTGAGTGCCGCCTCCGCCCGCAGCTAGAACCACGGTCTTCTTGATGCTCATGTCGGTGCCAGCACTGAGCGGCTGACTTACCGTGGCGAGATTGTTGTTGCCATCACCGTCCAGATAGTTAGACGACACATCGAAGGCAGCATCAACGGCGCCAGTGACGTTGCCCACGGCGTTGACGGTGATTGGCGGAAAGCTGTTACCGGTGGCCAACCCGTCGTCGCGGGTGCAGGTAATCGCGTCGCCCACGGGGCCGCCGGGCTCATCGGTCAGCGGGTACCCGGATGCGGGTTGACAGGTCCACCCCACTCCGGTGGGCCGCGACCTGATAGACGAACCCGCCGGCACGTTAAAGGTGACCGTAGGTGACTGGCCCACTGGCAAGGGATCTGGGCCCAGGTTGTTGACGTTCAGCGTGTAGGTATACGGCGCGCCCGCGGCAATCGTGCCTCCGGCCGAACTGGTGGCGGTAATGGCCAAGTCTGCCGCCTGTTGCACGGTAATGTTACGGGTCAGGCTGTTGTTACCTTGGTTTGGATCGGTGGAGGTGGACGTGACCGCAGCCATGTTCGTCCATACCTGCGCACTGGGAAGTCGCACGCGCAGTGTGACGGTGCGTGTGCCGGGGAAAGGCAGAGATCCCCAGGTGCATTCGTAGGGCACCACATTGGTGCAGATGCCGCCATCGCTAGCGCTCATGCTCACAAACGTTGAGCCAGCGGGGATGGTGTCAGTGAGCTTGATGCCGTTGGCTGCATCGGTGCCGTTGTTCTGCACCGTCATCGTGATAGTAGCGATACCTTGAGCCGGCACGGGATCTGGACTGACCACGTGATTAGATAGCACCAAGTCGGCCGATTGTGCCCAAGCGCTACCACCGCCCAGCAACGCCGCCAGGGCGATGCTGCCATATGCCAGTCTATTGCGCCAAGTGGTGCCGGAAGTCTGACGATACAAGGTGATTGCTGGCACAAAAGAAAGCGGGTGTTGCTCTCTCATCGACGACCAATCTGGACAATCAAAAGCGAGATAGGCGCGCAATCGCTGTGACATTAAAAATTTTCTTTCTTGAAAACCTCCAGAATTTGCGTCATCTCCAAGGTGCAAGCAAATTCTGAACAATAAATTCAAAATAAGGCGTAGATCTGGTCAAGCCAAGCGGCCAAATTTCAAAAACTTATTGAGAGTCTGGAGGTTTTAGAAATTTTTACCTGCCACATTCCGCCAATTTTTTATTGATGCATGAATGTTGACATTTGCGGATTTCCATGGAAGCTTTTATGATGTCTTTTCTAGTTATTGGTTTTACGCGTTAGCGACAGGTGGCAATTGATCGCCGCGATCAACCCACAAGTCACCAGAGATTCCCGCTTTAAGCTTCTAGTGGTATCTTATTCGCGGTCAACCGCGTAATGTAGGCGCCTGAAGATTTCCATGAAGAAGCCAGCGCAAAAAGTGGCCAATAGCCAGATCGCCGGATCTTTGTAAAACAAGTCAACTTAATAATTATCATCCTCTGAAAAATCTGATATTAAAAGTTATCAGAAACGACCTTAGTCATTTTTGCTGCAAGGGCGACTATTTTGATTGCCCATAGCGCTTGACCGATATTTTATTCGGATATGCGATTAAATATGCGAAACTCCAACGGCGAGGAGGCGGTCATTTTCTTGAATGCACGGGTGAAATGCGCAGCATCAGAATAGCCCAGAGATAATGCGATATCGATAATTTTTATATCAGTATCTTTCAATAATTGAGCAGCTCTCTCAAATTTTATTATATTTAAGATATCCCGATACCCTGATCCAAGATCACTCAAAATTCTCTGCAGGCTTCGGGTGCTTATATTCGCCATTTCAGCAACATCATCAACTGTCGGCATTTTTCCATCCAGATAAGCCGGCAACATCATCTTCAAAGACTCGATAAATTGAGATGAAGAGCTTAACTCGTTGATTCTTGTTGAATCAGCGCCGAGCTTTAGGGCGGCCGGGGGAAGCCCTAAATATCTCACCGGAACATCTATCCAGGAGGTTGGTTGACCTGAGAGAAATCGAGTTTTAGGCCATTGTGCTTGTACATCCAAGCTAGGGGTGTAGCGGGCCTCAAATGCGATCGTCTCTGGAGCCCATTTTGGGTTGATAAACTGCCGAATTATCTCGATGGGTAGAATGTTTTGAAGCCATTGCGCATGTTCAAGGTGCTGCAGTCCAGTAGTACCTTTTAGCCGGGTACAAACCCTCAATGAAGATCCGTGAAGCTCTAAATGTGTACAGAGAATAGTATCTTCAAAATGGGCTCTCGCACAGGTAATGCGAAGCGCACAAAACAAGGTGGGAGCAGTGGAAATCAACTCGCGGGAAACTTTGCTTAGGTGCTCAAAGCGTATGCCTTGAGACACCATGTGCCCAAAATCAAAAATACCTTGTGCCCGAGCAGTCGAATCTACAAATTGAACTGAGTTTCTTAACGGAACGAAATCATCTTCCTTGTTGTGAAGATTTGTTGGTAGTTTAAATTTATCAAGAAGTAATTCTGTCGGCGCTCCTATTGCGTGTTGAATATCAACAAAAGGAATTAGAAATTGGCATCTCGTGAGTGGGATTTTAGATATGCTCTATCCTTTCCTGTTTTTGCCTTTATTGGTCAAGTAATAATAAATCACAGATAAATGTCTCGCGCTTTTTCAACCCAAAATAACTGCCAAATGAAATTAATTTAATCAATTTATGGAATTTCTTGCGGCTGATATATTTGCTTCGGCAACATGGCTAATTTTATTTACTTGGTCTTAAGATGAATGCCTCTCAGTCAATTGGTCAATGTTGAGGGGGTGTTAAATAAAAATCTAAATATTCTATGATGATGTATTTTTTAAAAAATAACTTGCCACTTTCCGCCAGCTCGCAACCAGCAAGCGCGGCAGAGCCGCACAACGCACTGAATTTGGAGGCTTCATGAACGCACCTAGCAAACAGCAAGCAGGCCGCACATGGCTTTGCTGCAGGCTCTGCTGGCCCTGATCCTGGGGGCCATGCTGCTGGCAGCAGGCACGGCCCGCGCAGCGACAGAAATCGTCACCTACCTGCATAGCGACATTAGCGGCAGCCCGCTGGCGGCGACTGACGACACCGGCGCCGTGGTGTGGACGGAGAGCTACCGCGCCTATGGCGAGCGCTGGGTCAACGATCCGGGTAGCGCGCAGCAATCGCAGTGGTTTCACGGCAAGGAGCAGAACGCGAACACGGGTCTGCAGTACTTCGGGGCACGGTACTACGACCCGACTGTGGGGCGGTTCCAGGGCATTGATCCGATGGACTACCAGGATGGGAACCTGCACAGCTTCAATCGTTATGCGTTTGGCAACAACAACCCGGTTCGGTATGTTGATCCCAACGGCATGTGGGCAGAGGATGTTGTGTTGGCCCTGCCTGGGATGTACATGGGTTCGAAGAGCTTGGTGGACAACCTCAAGCAGGGCAACTGGGCAGCGGCTGGGGTGGATGCGGCCGGACTGGTGGCCGATACCATGGCCCTGGCCTTGCCGGGAGTTCCTGGGGAGTGGGGCTGTCGATCAAGGCTATGCGGGAAGGTGGGGATGCTGCAGCAAAGGGCGTAGGTGAGGCCGGTAGAGCGGGCAAACAGGCTCGGTTGAGAGAATTGGCCTCCTGCTACGGTGATGGCGACTGCCATATGGATCATCGACTGTTTCATTTTCCTGCTCCCTGCGCAAATACCTCTTTTGCCACCGTCAACCCATTCAAAGTGGCCGGGAATCCTGCAGAGACCGCCATCTGCATGATGGTTTCAACCACTTCCGCATGTGTCACCCCCACATTGAGGGCGCCCTGGATATGCACCTTAAGTTGGGGCGCTGCATTGCCCAGCGCGGTAAGCGCGGCGACAACTGCGATCTCCCGGCTTTTCAGATCCAGGCCGGGTCTGGAATAGATATCCCCGAAAGGGAGTTCAATCAGGTAGCGCGCAAAGTCAGGGGCAATGCCATCCAGACTTTCCGGCACACGTTCTCCGGCCTCACCGTCGATCTCCCGCAGTTTGGCGAGTCCGCGTTCGTAGTGGCTTTCGATGTTCAAGGAGTTCCTCCTAAGCACTCAAGCTGTGCAATTAAAGCTTCATTGAGGTTCGTACAGCACAAATTAGTGAATGCTTTATATGCGGTCTAACTATGAGTTTTCTACACAGGTCACATCGAATTTAAGGATGACATCGGACTGATTGGTATTTGCAAATTTTCCTTTGCAGCCGTCAGTAGTAATCGGCACAGCTGATTGATTGACAGACGGTTGTCCCCTTGCCGCCATACGAGAGCAGATTGGATCGGAGGAAGATTGACTTCGACATATGTGACTCGTGGGGTAGCGTAATATTGCACCGCACGCTTTGTGAGGAAAAAAACCCCCTGATCGGCGACCACAGCGGCAATGCCCTCCCGCACCGTACGTATGATGGGGCCGGGCTTTAATGGCTTTCTCTCTGGCGTCATCAGTGGAAAGTGGTATTCGGCCCACTTGACCCCAGTATTCAAGGACGGTACCCGAAGAATTGTTTCTCCGCATAGTTCTTCTGCGTCAATATGCGTTCTTCCCGCTAGTCGATGATTGGCGCTGATGCAGACGACCCGAGGATCAGACATAACGATAGGTCCCGCCTCTAATCCAGGAAGTCCGACTGGTAATCGACAAAACCCAATATCTACATCCCCATTTAGAATGGCCGTGAACTGGGTGTCATAGTTGAGTTCTACAAACTCTAACCTAATAAGTGGCGCCTCTTCTTTGTAGAGTTCAACTAAAGGCCTATACAACTCGTAAAAGCCGCCACCCAGAAAGCCTATGCGAAGCGATTCTTTCGCTTCCGAGCCGTCACGCTCTGCTTCTCGCATGGCCATACGAATCGCTCGCACAGGGTCCCTCAACCGGTGGACTAGGATCTCTCCGGTTTGGGTCAGCGTCACTCGTCTGCTAGTGCGATCAAATAACGCGTGACCGATCCTTCTCTCCAGACGGCGCAAGTGTTCAGATACCGTCGACTGGCTCATTCCCAGACGATCTGCTGTCCGCCCGAAGTGGAGTTCCTCGCTTAGCGCGATAAGAACTTCCAGTGCGCGTATATCCATACTTCTGTTGTCCTCTTCGTGTAGTCGGTGAATTGATCATGACATAGCACAAGGGGATCGCGAATCTCAGGTAAAGAACGAGGAGCCTTGGTTGCGTCGGGCGCCGACCTTGATCCAGGTCCCTTTCCGCAGAAGCATATATCAATTGATCGCTTATAGCGATTGATCAATCGAATTAATTGCATTGATCGATCGAACTGGTGCTTCTAAAGTTCGTCGCAGCGACAACACCAAGAACGAAAGGAAGACGGATGACATGGACAAGTCAGCAAGTTAGTTATCAAGTCGGCAGCGAGAAGATTCGCGGCTCCCTTTATCTGCCTGAACGTAAAGATACGGGCCCCTTGCCATGCGTGGTGCTCGGTCATGGCTGGGGCATGGTTGCAGGAGGAGACCTGGAGGACTACGCAAAGGCAATCGTCGCTCGCGGCATTGCAGCACTCACGTTTGACTACCGAAACCTGGGGAAGAGTGAAGGCCTACCGCGGCAGCATCTTGACCCGAACCGCCAAATTGAAGATTTCCGTGCAGCTGTAAGTTTTGTGCGCAGTCTGCCGGAAATCGATGGCATGCGCATCGGCATCTGGGGATCTAGTTATGGAGGCGGCCATGCACTGAGCGTGGCAGCGATGGACTCTCGCATCGCGTGCGTTGTCTCTCAAGTCCCAACGATCAGTGGCTGGCGCGCGGCCATGGGGCGCATGACACCCAAGGCATGGGACGAGCAGTGGAAAGCATTCATCGCAGATCGTGAAGGAGTGTTTGCCGGGGCCGACTGGACAATTCAAAAGACTGTCAGTGCTGATCCAGCAGAACCAGTCAGCTATCCAGACAGTGCCTCTCATGACTACATGACAGTGCAGAGAAAGCGCTGCCCGGAGTGGAAGAACTTCACCACTTTGGCATCCATCGAGCTTGCTCGGCACTACGAGCCTGGTGCTTATCTATATCGAATCACTCGTACCCCGGTGCTGATGATTATTGCCAACCACGATATCACCACGCCGCATCGGCTTCAACGGGAGGCTTTTGCGGCTCTGCAGACCACCAAGAAGCTCCTTGAGGTCGAGGGGGGGCATTACACCGTCTATCAGGAGCACTTTGACCAGACGAGCAAGGCTGCAGCTGACTGGTTTGAGGAACACCTTGGCTAAGTACTTCCTTTTTTTAGAGAAGCTAAGTGAATAACATGAATGAGACAACAAACACGCTGGCAGGCAAGCTGAAATCCTTACGTGCCGCTGCCATTGGAAACATGCTGGAATGGTTTGACTGGACCCTCTATGGCACCTTCTCGGTGTACTTGGCCCGGAATCTGTTTGATAAGACCGACCCCCGCTCTGCCCTTCTTTCAACACTCGCTGTGTTTGCAGTTGGATTTGTTGCCAGGCCAGCCGGAGGGTGGCTTTTTGGGCGATTTGGTGACCGGCTTGGGCGCAAGGTGACGATGGTGGTCACCATGCTGCTGCTGGCATTAAGTAGTATTGGCATCGCGCTGATCCCAGCCTATCAGGATGTGGGTGTCTTGGCCTCTGTCTTGCTCCTCTTTTTTCGTCTGCTTCAGGGCCTTGCACATGGTGGAGAAACAGGCGTCTCCTATACCTATATTGCCGAAATTGCACCAAAAGAACGGCGTGGCTTGTGGTCTAGTTCTGTTTTTGTCAGTGTGACGATTGGCGTGATGGCTGCCACAGGCGTTGCTGCAGCACTGACCTCCGTTTTGGGGGCAGATGGAATGAATGCCTATGGTTGGCGCATCGGCTTCGGTATCGGCGGGATACTGGGCCTTTACGCATTAGTGTTGCGACGCAGCGCCGAAGAGTCTCATGTCTTCGAGGAAAAGAAAGATAGCACTGTGCCGGCACCTCGGCTGTCTGCCCGTGAGATGTGGGCAGTTGCACGAAACATTGTCATGCTTGCAGCAGCTTCAAATGTCGCTTACTACACGTGGGTGACGTTCGCTCCTTCAACAGCAATCGCCGGCGGCATGGACCCCTCTCGCGCTTACTGGGCCAGCTTGGCAGCTCAAGTACTCTGTATCTTCTGGCTCCCGGTTTGCGGCTGGATGTCAGACCGATTTGGTCGCAAGCCGATGGTGACTCTCTGGGGGCTTGGCGTCATCGTCCTGACATACCCCGTCTCTGTGATGGTGAATACAGAACCCCACACGCTGTTTATGGCGCAGGTTCTCGGTCTCGGGGCATGGTCTCTGCTGGCTTCCATCTTTCCAGCCGTGTTGTCTGAACAGGTACCTACGCAAGCGCGCGCCCAAGGCGTTGGCTTTGTGTCGTCCTTATCGGTAGCCGTCTTTGGTGGTACTGCACCCTATCTGAATGCATATCTGGCAGGCAGTGGATACGAGGGTGTTTATGTGGGCTATGTGATGTTTTTGGGCCTGCTGGCGGTGGTTGCCGGATTGACGATTCGTGAAACTGCAGGTCTGGATCTGGCGGAAGTCAGCGCTAGTTGGAAGAAGTGAGTACACGTTATAGCAACGTGACGATTTATCTATTGGATTCGCAAAAGAAATGATCAACAACCCCATTGACCTTTCCGGAAAGATTGCTGTAGTGACGGGAGCGAACGGCGGTATTGGTGCAGCCGTTGTCTCCACACTGCGCGCACATGGAGCGCGTGTGTTTGCCACGGATTTGACGGCACCTCAAGAACCTCACCCCGACTTCCTCCAGCTAGATGTCACAGACACTGCCGCTATACAGCAGGTTGCTCAGGAGGTTCTGCAGCAATGCGGTGGACTACACATCTGGGTGAACAATGCCGGCATGTTGCAACGCTCTACCGCCTTAGATCTCACCGAGCAAGCGTGGAACCTTTCTCTCGACGTGAACCTGCGTTCCGCCGTCTTTGCCAGCCAAGCTGCAGCGCAGATCATGCAGAACTCGGGTGGGGGAGCCATTGTGAACTTGACCAGCTATGCCGGTCTGAAAGCGCGTCCCAATTGCATCGACTACGCCTCGGCAAAGGCAGGTGTGCATCACGCCACCAAATGCTTGGCTGTCGAGTTCGGCCCGATAGGGGTCCGAGTCAATGCCATAGCTCCCGGCTACATAAACACGCGTATGAGCGGCTGGATGCACGACGACGCAGCACTCAAAGCCGAGTACTTAGGGAAAACTCCCCTGGGGCGCCTTGGCGAGCCGGAGGAGATTGCTATGGGGGTGCTCTATCTAGTAAGCCCTATGTCTTCCTTTGTCACCGGCCATACCTTGACCATTGATGGAGGCATCATTCATGCATAAATTTTGGCAGAACAAGACCTTCGTAGTGACCGGCGCGGCACAAGGACAAGGTGCCGCCGAAGCCAAGGCGCTGTATGACCTCGGGGCTAATGTGCTGGCGATCGACATTGCAGCAACCGACCTGCCTGTCTGGAACGAGCTGAAAGACCATGGTGCGAGTGATTCAGGCCGACTGAACCTGAGAAGCTTGGACGTTGCAAACTCCTCTGCTTGGGCTACGCTGGCTGCTGAGCTCCAAAGTAGTGGTACGCAAATCCACGGCCTAGTCAACAACGCAGGGATTACTCTGCGCAAGACTGTTGGCCAGACCGATCCCGAAGAGTGGCGCCGCGTACTTGGCGTCAATCTGGATGGAGCTTTTTTTGCGATCCATTATTTGTCCCCCCTGATGGCAAGCGGTGGTGCCATTGTCAACATATCCTCAACAGCGGGATTAACGGGCTACTTCAGTGCGGCGTACACGGCAAGCAAGTGGGCATTGCGTGGATTGACGCGCGCTGCAGCACAGGAACTGGCTGATCGCAACATCCGAGTCAACACTGTATGCCCAGGCCTTGTCGAGACAGCAATGATTCACAAGGCCAATGCTGTGCATAACGCTGAGCAAGCCAAGACCTTCCACGAAGGCAACCGTCAGGCTACATTGCTCTCAAGGGGAGCGGCATCAACTGAGATTGCGGGAGCTGTGATTTTTCTCCTCGGGCCTGATTCGTCATTTATTACTGCGGCAGATATTCCTGTAGATGGTGGAATGACGGGCGGTGGCATTTACTGGCGCATTGGCAAAATGACAGGCAATCTTTAATATGAAAACGGCAATCGTTACCGGCGCAGGGAAAGGAATTGGCTTCGCTGTGGCTGAGCGACTTACTGCTGAAAGGTTGAGAGTCATAAGGATCGACATTTCTGGCGATGTTGACGCTTATGTTGACGTCAGCTCAAGCGCTGCGGTAGATGCGTTCTTTGATCGGATCGGCAGTGTCGATGTGCTCGTCAATAGTGCAGGTATTGCGGGCCCGAGCACTCCCGTAGCCGAAACGGACTCGGAAGCATGGCAGCGAACCATCGACATCAATCTATCCGGAACGTTCTACATGTGCCGCGGAGCGGTGCGCTCCATGGCACGCAATGGCTGGGGCCGAATCGTGAACCTAGCAAGCATTGCAGGCAAAGAAGGGAACCAGAATCAAGGTGCTTATTCAGCGAGTAAAGGCGGCGTCATAGCCCTAACTAAGTCTCTCGGAAAAGAGCTTGCTCGGTCGGGAGTTCTTGTGAATGCCATCGCACCCGGTTTGATTGAGACCGATATCATTTCCGATATGTCTGATGAGAACAAGGCAAGGTCGCTATCAAAAATTCCAATGGGCCGCATGGGTACGGCACAAGAGGTTGCTGCGTTGGTGGCTTGGCTGTCCTCCAATGAACTCGCTTTTTCCACGGGCGCTGTTTATGACATCTCGGGAGGGCGTGCTACCTATTGATTCCCCGTTTTGAGAGATGCCCTTCAATCACGAAGGGCAGGTCCTTTAGTCCGGCTTGCTGTAATGCCTGGTGTATCGTTGGAGCTGCACTCACCAAATTCTGCTTGGAGAAGTCTGCGTGTGATTGCAACGATGCAAGTGAAGGAACTGCTTGTCAGCGGTCGTTGACGTAGCTGAAAGTTGGATAACGGGTTAGAGTCAACATGCGCCTGTCGCTGTGCTTGTGCCTCATTGCCAATCGATCTTCGATGCTGAGCTCTTTGGCCTGTCGCTCGATCTCGTAGACCTTGTCGATCTGCGTGAGCGCAAACTCAGCGAGCTGGCTTTTGTTGGCTGCATGCAGGTCGAAGAATTTGCGACGTGCGTGGGCCAGACATCCCGCTTCCGTGATGCCGCCTTGCGTAAAGCTTTGCTTGTAGCCACTGAAGTCGTCGCAGACTAAGCTGCCTGTCCAGTTGCCGAGGAACTTGCGTGCATGCTCTCCAGCGCGGGATTCGCAGAAGTCGTAGATCACCGCCTTCATGTCGTCGAACGTGGTGTTCGCGTAAGCCCAGAGGTAAGCCCGATGCGTGCTGCCCTTGCCGGGTTGGAGCATCTGCACCGGTGTCTCGTCAGCGTGAAGGACTGCGCTCTTGAGCATCTCTTCCTTCAGCGCATCGACCAGCGGTTGCAGGCGCACGCCGCAGATGCCGACCCACTGTGCCAGCGTGGAGTGAGGAATCGCCAGACCCGCCCGTCCAAAGATACTTTCCTGACGGTTGAGCGGCAGATGGTCTGCGTACTTGGCCACCAGCACATGCGCGAGCAGGCCCGCGGTGGGGATGCCTTTGCCGGATGCATACACTGGTTCGAGCGTGCTCTAAGTCAAGCAGAGAGGGGCATATTGCTGTTGAATTGCTGATTACTTGAATGAACCGCGTACTCATGAGATTGCTGGCCCACGCTGCCGCCCAATTTCCCAAGACACGCCACCACCGCGTACCGTCGCGGCAAGCCGTTGCCCCAATCGCTGTTCGATCACCGGCTTCCACGGCACCAGGCTGAACCCCTTGCCGTCATCAAGCATCGCGTAACGCCCGCTGGCGAGCATGACGGTGCGCCGGTAGATACCGGCCACACGCTGGCCGTCGCCCACAGGCCGATGCTCCAAGCCGGTATCGGCGGCAATGTCCTTGGCGGCCTGCGCCAGTTCCCGGCTGCGCAGCGTGCCCAGCAGGTTGCGCGCCAGGATCACACGCTGCCCGCGCCGCTCGGCCAGCCCTTGCGCTGCCAGGAAGTCGGCGCGCTTCTGTAATGTGTCCTTGACCTCGCTGCCAAAGCCCAGGTCGCCCAGCCCCTTGCCGCCGCCGATCAACTGCTGATCCAGCCAGGTGGCGCCGATGACGCGGGCCTGCCGCTCGATGGGCAGATGGGATTTCAGCTCCACGGCCACGCCACCCAGGCGCTGCGCGTCGTACTGGCGGCCACGTTCGGGCAGGTCGTTTGGCACCTTCCACAACCCCTCGGCTACGCGCTCCACGATGCCAGCACGGCGCAGGGCTTCAAGCCGGCGGACATGGGCGGCGACAACCTCCTGTGGATCGCGCTCGACCTGGTGGGCCTGCCCCTGCGCGATGGCGAGGTGATGGTCGGTGCGGTACAGGCCATCGGTGGCCAGCGCGGCGATGGTCTTGTCCGCTACCCGTATGTCAGCGAAGCCCTTGACCTCGACCACCGCACCCACCGGGTACTGCCCCAGTTCCGTCCTGGGCGGCAGCGCCACGTAGTGTGCCTTGCCGTCGATGCCATCGACCACCAGATAACCTCGGTCGTACAGTTCGTCGGCCAGCCCCTTGCCGGCAACCCGGCCAATCGTGGTGCGGCCTTCCTCACCCGGTTGGAACACAGCCAGGTCACGCTGTTTGCCGCCCATCGCGCGCTGCATGGTACGGATGATGTCGCCACGCTCGCCCATGGCCCGCAGGGTCGGCTCGGCCTCGGTATGCACGGCCCAGGTGCCGGGCTGGGTTTCGGTCGCCAGGCCCATGCGCTGAAGCCGTTGCAGCCGCCCGACCAACAGCAGGCGTTGTCGTTGCAGCTTGGGATCGTTGAAGCGCTCGCTCTTCACCAGGCCATCCACCGATTCCTGTTGCAAGGTTCGATCCAGTGAAGTCCACCGCTCCTGCTCCACCTCGCGGGCCAGGGTGCGCTGGATCTCCAGCTCGGTGCGCGGCCCCAGCCATTCGGTCGCCAGTTCCATCGCCCGCTCGCGCATCCCGCGGGTGATGTACTCCTGCGAGATGATGAGGTCTTTGCCCGTATCGTCCTTGCCGCGCAGCACGACATGGGTGTGCGGGTTGTCGGTGTTCCAGTGATCCACCGCCACCCAGTCCAGCCGGGTGCCCAGGTCGGCCTCCATGCGGGCCATCAGGTGGCGGGTGTAGGTGCGCAGGTCTTCGAGCTGTTCCGCATCCTCTGGCGAGACGATGAAGCGAAACTGGTGGCGGTCGCCCCGACCGCGTTCCTCGAAAGCGGCTGTATCCGCCTCGTCGGTGATGGCGCCATAGGCCCGGCCTTGTCCGCCCTGACGATCCACGCCTTCGCGCTCGATGTAACGCAGGTGCTGAATAGTGGATTTGCCGCTGGCCTGCTGCAAGTACACCAGCCGTACCTTGACCGTGGCCCGGCGTGAATCGGCAGTCAGCGACTGGCCCGTGAAGCGCGCCGCGACATGACCGCGCCCCAAGCGCGAACCGGGGGCCTTGCCGGTGGTCTTGCCCCCCGCCTTGCCACCCATTCCACGCCTGCCACCTGTGGCGCCAGCAGCCTTGCTGGTCTGGCGCAATACCTGCGCAATGAAAGTATCGCCGCGCTGCTTCGGCTTGCCGGGCCGCACGCGGAAACGGTCGTCTTCGCCGGAGAAATTGCGCTTGCTCATGGCGAGACTCCAGCCAAGCCCATCGCACCCGGGCGAATGCGGCACGCGGTACGCCCAAGGCCCGCAAGGCGGTGGGGCTGTTGGCGGCACGCAACCGCCCCTGGATGTGTGCCGCCCCAAACCCACGTGCAGACTGGCTTGGCGCGCACCGTGGTGCCGCACCCTTCAATCTTGCCTTCCGCATTTGCCTCCCGCTTGCGCTCCCGGCAATCGCGGCCCGGTGGCGCTGCTGCACATGCAGCCAGCGCCCTGGCGAACACTGCGACGACCACAGGCCAACCGTGTTCGAGGCAAGACATCTGCACGTTGGACGGCGGCACGAAGGGCTGTGCGGAGGCACGGGCACGCCATGCGCAGCGACATAGCCCATGCAGCCGGAAAGACCCACCCGCGAGCATGACTGGCTGCACGGCGACGCGCAGCGCGTCGGCGGCCAGCAATCCAGTGATTGGCGCACCGGATGACGGCGCTGAAGGCAATCCGACGTGCAGCGCAAAGTGCAATGCGAATGCATGGGCACTGCACGCGCGGCGACATGGCGATGAAACACCCGATAGCACGATGGAGTGCACGCTTGCGTGCAGTAAATCGGCCGCCATCATGGTCTTGTCTCCAGCCAGACCGGATACGCCACGCCGATCACGGCGGATGCACTGACCGGCCCGAAATACCGACTGTCGAACGATGCCGGATTGGTGCTACTCAACAAGAACAGTTCGCCAGAGACAAGGCGTCGGCACTGCGGCCAGGATGGCAGCGAACGGCCGAGCCGATCGGCAGACCGAACGGCGGCCACCGGCGCACCGTCGATCCAGACCAGCGCATCGAACACGCAGACGTGCTGCGGCGCGACGGCGCCCACGCGCTTGAGCAGCGGCACGCGCGCCGGCAGGTAGCCGCGCTGCGCAGCGAGCGCGGCAGCGCCGGCAGGCAAGCGGATCAGCACGATGCTGCCCACGGACAGCGAGTCGGTGCCGCGATCAAGCGGATCGACGCGATACCACCCGACCGCCACGCTGTCGGACGGGTTGTAGACCAGGCGCGGCAGCGGGTGCACGAACGCCGTCCAGGCCAGCGCAGCGAGGCCGCAGGCGGACAGTGTCGCCAGCACGAGGCGCGCGCGCAAACGTGAGTGCGCAGGCGAGCGAGAAAGGGATGCTGTCGTGGCCGTCATGGCAGCACCCTCCCGGCCAACCAGGCGGCGTGCCGATCGGCGGTGTATTCGGGCAGCGGCAAGCGTGCCGCGAGCCGGTTGCCCAACGTGCGCCAGTACGCGGGCGAGACGGCGACGGACGCGATGCCCAGCGCCTCGATGGCGTCGATGCGCTCCAGCACGGCCCGCACGGCTTTTTCGCCCTCCGCGTGCAGCAGCAGGCGCGCACCCGGCTGCACGCCGGGGATGCGCTGTGCGCTATCCAAAGGCGTGCATGACTGCATCACCATGAGCTGCCAGCGAATGGTTCCGTAGTCATTGGAGTGCCAGCGGATGCGGCAGAACATGGCGTTCGGGGTGAATATGGCCACGCTGCGCCAGCGGTCAAGCCGCAGCGTGCGCGCAGGCTCGCCAAAGCGCAGGTAGAGCTTGATCCGGTGCTCCACGTAGGCCAGAGAAACGCGCGTCAGTGGCGTGGCGGTAGGTCGCGCCCCATGTGGGGCAAGTGGCGGAGACGGCGCAGTCATCGCCGTATCAGCGACAGGCAAAGCGAACGCGTTCATGGCATCTTCTCCCTGCGGTGTTCTGGAAACTCCCGCTCCAGCAGCGCGCGCAGCAGGTCGGCCACCGTCACGCCTTGCGTGAAGGCCGAGACCTTGATGCGCGAGCGCATGGCGGGCGTGATGTCGAGGGTCAGGCGGGCGGTGTAGACGTCGCCCTTCTGGAGGTCATCGGTGCTGCCCTGGCGAATCCACGCTTCGGCGTGCGGATTCGCGGGTGGACGCAGGCCGATGCCGATACGCTTGCCAGCGCGTTTGCGGCCGGGTGTGGGCTTGGCTGTCATGTCGGCCACCGCAACAGTTCATCCACCAGCGCGGTGATTTCGCGTGCGGCGGCGCTGTCGGGCGCCGTCTCGCTAGCAAGCCGGCCAGCGGCCACGCTGTCGGCGAACACGATGCGCTGGCGCACCTCGGCACGCAGCGCTGGCAGCGGCTGCTCGGCCAGCGACTGCCTTGCCTCGCGCCCGATCACGGTCGTGCTGACGCGCCGGTTGATGACAAAGGCTGCGCGCAATGCGGGGCGAAACACCTGGGCCTCGCGGATCAGCGCCACCATTTCAGCACTCGCCCATAGGTCGTAGGGGCTCGGCTGCACAGGGATCAGCACGCGCTCGGCCGCCAGCAACGCAGAGCGTGCCAGGGCCGCGATCCTGGGTGGACCATCAATGACAACGTGATCGGCCCGCCTGGCGAGTTCTGGGGCTTCCTGGTGCAGGGTTTCACGAGCGAGACCGACCGCGCTGAACAGCCTTGGCAAGCCCTGTTGGCTGCGGCGCTGCGTCCAGTCCAGGGATGAACCCTGCGGATCGGCATCTAACAAGATGACCGACTGCCCGCGCATCGCGAGTTCTCCGGCGATGTGCGTGGCGAGCGTGGTCTTGCCCACGCCGCCTTTCTGGTTGAGCAAGGCGATGATCATGGCGCGGCCCTCCATGCTGGAGAGCTGGCCTGCACTTGCACTGCAAAGCGGGGTTGCTTTGGGTTTCTGGCTTGCTGCGCTTTTCGTCTTTCGGCAGTTGTCCACCGAACCGGCGCGCTTCTACTAAAAGTTAGAGTATTTAAGTTAGGTAAGTTAAGGGAGGCCAAAACCCGCGCCAACACTGGCTTTGTGGCCGGTTTTGTTGCCTGATAGCACGAGGATTTGTTGCCTGATAGCACGATACCTCTGTTGCCTGATAGCACGAGCCCGTCCACAGGCTTGACCGCAGTTATCCCCGTGCCGTTTGCAGCACGGGCCGGAACGTCAGCAGCGGCGAGGAAATGCCGCAGACGTACTCGATGCCCAACTGGTAGCCCGGCAAGGATTGCCGGGCCACCAGCGCGCGCAGATCGGCGGCGAAGTCGTAGAACCGCGCGACGCTGCCCGATTTGCGGTACAGGTGCTGGAAGTCGAATTGCCAGCCGCCCGGTTGTCGGCCGCCATGCTTGCGCACCAGCCGGTACAGCCACCGCTCGATGCCGCCCGTGAGCTGGAAATATGCCGGGTCGATCGTCAGCACCAGTGCCGCATCCAGCACGCCTGCATAGAACCAGTCCGGCAGGATCAATTCGATGCCAAGTGGCGTGCCCCTGGCATCGGCCAGCTCCTTCCACTCGTTGATCCACGAGAAGCGGTGCAACCGTCTTCCCGTGGTCTCGCGGATCGACGTGGCCACCGTCGTGGATTGCAGTCGATCCAGCGCGGCCTTGAGGCGCTGGTAGTCGCGCAGCGACGTACCGCGCCCGATGAAGCGCAGGATCTCGTAGGGCGTGGCTTGCATTAGCCGCGACGGGCGCAAGCCCGCGTCGCGCGCCTCCACGATCTGGCTGGCGGCCCAGATCAGGATGTCCGCATCCCAGATCGTGGCGATGCCGTGCTCCTGCGTGCCTTCCACGCGGATGGTGACGTTCCCGCTGCGAAAGTCGATCGGCGCAACACGCCGCGACTTCGCCAGCGAGAAGAACGGAAAGGCCATCAAGTCCTGGCTGTCGCGCGGCGCCATGTCGCCCGGCACGGCGCGGAACAGATCGAGCTGTTCGCGTTCCTGCGACGGTCGCTGCCGCGATGGCAGCGATGGGCTGGACATGGCGATGGCCTCCGGCGCTCCAGCGGTCAGCGCGCACGGCTGTCCGCCGAGTGCTGCTCGGCGTACTCGGGATCGGACGTGCTCTCGAAGCTACGCTCCGCGGCCCAGGCATCGAGGTCGGCCACGGCGTACATGACGCGCCGTCCGAACTTGCGGAACTTCGGGCCGCCACCCATCACGCGCTGTTTCTCCAGCGTGCGCGGGGACAGGCGCAGATAGTCGGCGGCTTCGTCGTTGGTCAGATAGCGCTGCGGCTGCGCAGCGGCAGTTGCGGGAGCGGCGGCAGGCCGTAAGGGAGCAGGACGCATGGGATGAACCTACATAGCTTTCAAAGCTCCGGCCACACAGCGCAACCGGATGGAGGCAGTCTCAGAAAACCAAGCCCTCTTGCTCAGGGTCGATTTGCATCCCCTTCAAAACGACCCTTCTCAAGCGGTGGAAGTTGTGCTAGGTGGCGATAGCCGCCGCGCATCAACGCCTCGCCGCGATGCACCAGGCGGCGCACCTTGGAGCGCAGGCCACCATCGGCGTACCAATCGGACGCCGCATCTTCACCAAACAAACCCTCGGCGATCTGATGCATGGATGCGCCCGCCAGAGCAGCATCGAGCGCCTGCAGGGTGTGCAACTCGAGCAATACGGCAGGAGGCGGCCGGGGCCGCGCCATGGGTGCGAGGTCGGTCGCCAGCTTCGCGGTCGCGCCGCCACGACGGGCATAGACCACGGCCATGCCATCTTCCAGTCCCGGCGCCAGTACGAAGCGCAGGCAGCGGCCAGGGCTGCGCGCGATCAGCGCCAGCCCCTTGCCGTCATGGATCAGTTGCTTGTGGCCAGGGACGGCCCAGAACGCGAAGACGGTGGCATCGGCGGGCGGATCGGCGTCTGCGTAGAGCTGCACCACGGCAGCATGGCCGGGCAGCCAGGTCGGTTGCGCGTCCCGCGCATCCAGGGCCGGGTCTTCCAGCAAGCGCAAGCCCCAGCGATGCGCTGCAGGTGGTGCCGCTCGTGGCCGACGATGCCGGCGCAGCCAGTCGAGCCGGTAGTCGGGATGCCTGCGCAGGTACTCCCAAGCCAGTGCGAGGGCATCCAGGCCCAGGATGTAAAGATAAGCGGCGGTGGGATACCAGTGCGCGTGGTGGTGTGCGAAAAGCTGTGGATCAACCATGGCGATAGCTCCTGTAGAGAATCAGGAACGTCGCCACGGCAAGAAACGCGGAGCTATCGCATCAAGGTCAAAACATCATCAGAATCGGGGGTGGCTGTAACCATTGGCAGTCAAGACCGATTGGCTCCGGTGTGTTGCGAAATCCGTCCGAATGCGACGACCGCATGACTTCAGAAACGTCATGCGATACAGCACACCGTGCCTCAGCACGCGGGAATGATCGTGACTGTTTCCAGCACAAGCACAGGGCCTGCACGCAAGAGTACGGATTCAGACCGGACAGGTCTGGAGTAAGACTGAAATAGTCTCAATGCGCCCGGCTTGGCCGAGGTGCGAACGGTTCAATCGACGACGGAACCGTTCTCCTGGGCCAGTCGCAGGTACTCCGACAGCGGACGCACCGCCCGGAAATAACGATCCCGCATCACGGGTTGTTTGTTTGGGCCGACGACGGAGGCCAAATCGGACAGCTTGATGTGACCCAGCTCAGGCATGCCAATGCCCACATCCATGACGCCCCAAGCGGTGTCGCTGTCTGCTGGATCGAGCGCAGCCAGTAGCCAAGTGGCGTGGGCGTCGGGCGTGAACAGCCGCACGACGGGCAGCGGGTCGATCGCCTGGTCGGCGGCGCGGGCCTGGCCGTGGGCCAGCAGTTGCACACGTTCCTCATCGGTGATGAGTGGATTCATGGCAATCCCCTTATTGCACGAATCCGCCAAAGCGTGAAAGCGCAAAGCCGCTTTGGCGGATTCAAAGAAAACCACGGATGCGCCTCCGTACTTCAGTGGGAATGCGCAAATGCGGATTCCCGTAAAAACACAAAAGCGGCGAACCGCAAGCAATGAACACTATAGATTGTAGCCCTATAGGACGCAATCGGATGTCATCGTGGATTTTAGGGAGATCCAAGGTTGGCAGAGAAGCACACATTGTCGGAGGCATTGAAGACCGTCCGAAAGGCACGGGGTCTGAGCCAGGAGGCCTTCTCGGACGTGTCCAGCCGCACCTACATGAGTTCGCTGGAGCGCGACCTCAAAAGCCCCACCTTGAACAAGCTGGCCGAGCTGTGCGAGGTCATGGAGGTGCACCCGCTCACGCTGCTGACGCTGGCCTATGCGGGCGACCTGCGGCGGACGGACCCGTTGCTGGAGAGGGTGCGGCAGGAGTTGGAAATGGTGACAAAGAAAGGCAGTGCGCAGTGAGCCAGGCCGAACGGGCGCAAACTGGTTAGACCGAGTTGCTGAGACGCTCTGCATGGTGCCTGGCATCGCAGGAACAGGGGATGGCATTTGCCGAGGCGCCAGTTGTTGGCGCAGAACCTTTCGGTCAAGCGGACTGACCAAAGGCCAGCTGCTTACCTTTCACGTTATGCCGCAAAAAGCGGCGCGATAGGATGAGCTATGAAATCGTCTGCAAATACGCCACTGAATGGACCACACAAAGAGTTGTTCTCAGACGGTGGGCTCTCCGGCGAGGGCAGCGTCAGAAATGGCAAGCGCCACGGTCAGTGGAGATTCTATTACGTGAGTGGAGGCAAGAAAGCTGCTGGTTCATATCTCAATGGGGACCTCGACGGATACTGGGAGTGGTGGCGAGAGAATGGTCAGTTTCTCCAGGCAGGTGCTTTTTCAGACGGTAAACAAGTCGGCCCTTGGAAGCGCTATTACGAAAATGGGCAGCTTTGGGATGAGGGCAGCTATATTGACGGGAAGAAGGTTGGCGAATGGAAGGTTTTCGAAAAATCAGGTGCGCTGAAGCAGAGCAAGATTTACAAACCGAAGCAACAGGCAAAGTAATGACGGGCTTCCGTCCGTCGGTAGCACGGCATAACAAGCGCTCCGGCAGGCCAGCGACCGACCTTCGGCGTTAGACCCTTGGCTGCAATGCGATTGCACCCCTCCGCACCAATGAAACCAGCCGAGATTCCCATTCAAGAGTGCGGGGAGCCCCTCGTTGATATCCGACTCGCCGGAGGAATTCATTTCGGCCCTCCGCCAGAATGTCCGGAAACAGAACCCGACTACTGTCTCTTGCGTCGTGAGGTCTACCGCAGGCTCCTGCAAGTCCAGGATGCCCTTCCGAGGCCATATCGTTTGCGGCTTTACGAGGGACTTCGCAGCCAAGCAGTGCAGAGTCTTCTCTTTGACCAGGAGAAGCGACGAGTCAGGGAGAGAAGTCCGCATCTGTCACCCGAGGCCGTACACGCCGAAGCGACGGCCCTCGTATCTCCTGTTGTCCATTGGGATGGAACAAAGAACACGCCGCCTCATTCCACTGGTGGTGCCGTTGATGTCGAGATCGTAGACGGCCATGGAAAGGTGCTCGACTACGGAATGGAAATACGAGACTGGTCCGTGGTCGAGCCGGCACTCTGCGCTCCGTTGTGTCCCTCACTAACGGAGGCCGCTAGGTGCAACCGGAGTCAACTTGCTCAGCTGATGGAACGCGAAGGTTTCGCAGCCTATGAGCATGAGTGGTGGCACTTCTCCTATGGAGATCAGTATTGGGCTCACCGCAAGGGACATTCCGTCGCGCAGTACGGAAGTTGCACGCTGGATATGATTTTCGCTGCAAGAGCGACCAAGGGTGACCCACGTGCCTAACCCGCACGTCAAAGGGATCTGCCTGCGACAAGCCCCTTGCATGGAATATTGGACGCTATTGGACAGGTGATGGCTCTCATCGCAAAAGCACTCGCCGTTTGGCTCGTCATTCTCGTGTGCGCCGTTGCCAATGGCGCTCTGCGTGAAGGCGCTCTCATCCCTCATCTCGGCAGGGCACCAGGACTCATCCTGAGTGGCGTGCTGCTTTCCGCCTTGATTCTGAGCCTCACCTTTCTTGCCTTGCCATGGCTGAGGGCTCCCCGGCCAGCGCAACTCATCGGGCTTGGCGTATTCTGGCTGGCTCTCACCCTCGTCTTCGAATTCTCATTCGGCCGGTTCCAGGGCAAGTCGTGGGCCACCATATTGGAGGCGTATACGTTCAAGGATGGCAACATCTGGCCCGTCGTTCTACTGGTCACGGCGGCCGCACCCTACGTTGCCGCTCGGTTCAGGGGCTGGGCGTCATGGCCGTAGCGCCTGATTCACGTGTTAGGCGACACAGGCTGAGCACCTCGCGATTGGGCCCGCGCCCTTGACGCCAGGCGGCGGGCGGCTCGTCGCGTATCTCGAACGGAGGACACCATGGGACTCTTGACCTTCAGTATCAACGTCACCCTGGACGGCTGTGTCGACCACCAGGAAGGAATCGCCGACGACGAGACACACGCCTTCTTCACCCGCCTCATGGACGAGTGCGGGGCGATGCTGTGGGGCCGCATCACCTACGAGATGATGGAGAGCTATTGGCCAGCGGTCGCCCGCGGTGACGCAGAGGCACCGCCGGCAATGCGCGCGTGGGCGCTCAAGTTGGAGGCCAAGCCGAAGTACGTGGTGTCCTCTACGCGAGAGGACTTCCTGTGGACCAACAGCCATCACATCGCCAACGACCTGCGCACGGGCGTACAGAAGCCCAAGGACGCGACTCCGGACGGCGTACTCCTCGGTAGCGGCAAGCTCGCGGCCGAGTTGGACCGGCTGGATCTGATCGACGAGTACAAATTCCTCGTCCATCCCAGGATCGCCGGTCACGGCCCGACCCTGTACGAGAGCGGGCTGCCCAGCACGCGACGGCTCGAATTGATCTCGGCGAAGCCACTCCGCTGCGGCGCGGTCGCCATGCACTACCGGCGCGCGCGCTGACTCGGAGATGAGTCATGTCGCCTAACAACGCGCTGCACTCGGACGCGCTTCGCGTTGCTCGGCCCGCCGGTGAGCGCGGGCGTTGGGCGTTGCATGACTGAAGCATCCGCAATGGACCGCATCGTCTTCCGAGAAGTGACCGCCGACCGGTGGACTGACTTCGAGAAGCTTTTTGAATGTCGGGGCAGCCCCAAGTCGTGTTGGTGCATGGTCTGGCGCGCAACGCCCGTGGAGGCAAAGCTTACGGACGGGGCCAGCCGCAAAGCAGCGATGGCCCAGCGCATCGCTGCTGGAACGACGGTGGGATTGCTGGGCTACCTGGATGAAGAACCCGTCGCATGGTGCTCGGTGGCGCCTCGATCGACCTATCGTCGGCTGGTGGAGGACGGTGGTTCCGACGAGGGCATTTGGTCGATCGCTTGTTTCTTCGTGGTGCGCAGGCTGCGCGGCCAAGGCTTCACCCAACGCCTCATTGCCGCCGCCGTGGACTTTGCCCAATCCCGAGGCGCCTCGATGGTGGAAGCCTATCCCGTGGACCCGGAGTCGCCGAGCTATCGGTTCATGGGTTTTGTTCCCACGTTCGAGGCTGCGGGGTTTCACGAAGTCGGGCGTGCTGGTACGCGTCGGCACGTATTTCAACTCCGGGTTGTAAAGGGGGCGACGCTCTAACCCTTCCATGCAGGGGACGCTCCGCCCAGCCGTGACGCGCACAGGCCGCAGAGCCTGAAGGAAACCCGGAAAACGCCCCGCCGCAACGGGTGGGGCGCTGCGGTCATCAGGCCGCCTGCGGTTTGTTACGCGACCAGATCAGGTCGTGCGTGCCGTTCTCACCCTCGATCAGGCGGGCATAGACCGTTGCCGGGAACGATGGGTCATCGAGGGTGCAGGACACGTAGGCTCGGCCGGCCTCGCTGGTTTTCCGCCAGCCCGCGCCCACGTCGTAGCCAGCGGCCTGGATACGGAAGTCTGGGGCGTTCTCGTTGCCGCCCTTATCGTTGGGAACGAGCTTGGCCTTGACGTTGAGCGTCAGGGTGCGAAGCGTGCCGGCGAAGCCGTCTTTGTCTGCGGTGAAGGTGCCGATGTTGGCCATGATGTTTTCCTTTCGGTTGAACAAGGTTCGCGCCCATCGCGTCCTTGTTGTGATCCGGCCGGCGGGGGACGTGCGGGCTGCACCGCCTGCGGTCGCAACGCAGTGGAGAACCGGAAGGAGAAAACAATTTGGCCCGCGAGGAATGCGCCGAACGCAGTGACAAAGCAGGGGAAATTGTTTTCGCCGTACGGTTGCAGCCATGAAGCCCGAGGCGCAGCCGCGCCCCTGCCAGGATTCACAACAACACAAGGACGCCCTGGGCCGAATCACTCCGAAAGGAGACAGGGCCGACTCGGCATCCCCGCATGAAGGCTGCACTGGCACGCCCCTGACACGGGCAAGCGCCACGCCCAACCGACCAGGGTGAGAACGCCTCGCCGCACCTTGCGGCGCTGTGCTTGAACGGTGGGATGAAGGCTCCATGGCGAGGCCGGGTATCGTGTCCGTGAACTGTCCTTCGTGACGTGATGGGTGAGACCCACCAGCGTCGAGGACGGCACGCATTCACACAACCTGCCGCAGCAAGCCACGGCGTATCCGCCGTAGCCTGACCATTGCGGCGGGGCACTGGCCCGGCCGATCCGGTGTCAGCCGGTTCGGCGCTCCCATAGGGGCGCCAAGCATCGCGCGGCGGGGATGGGCCTGGCGCTGATCCCCTGGAGGCAAGCGAAGTGCGCAGCGCCACAGGCGCGAAGGCGTGAGGGATAGCCGCCGAATGGCCGTGACGGCGAAGTCGGCGCGGGGCGCAGCCCAATAGCCCGGCGGCACCTTGTGCCGACACGCCCAATCCAATCAAAGACTGCCTACAGATGCGGCCTGAGCCAAAACCACAATGCGACCCCCACCGCCAGCCATAAACACACGATCACCACTGCCCCTAATCGGCTCCGTGGCTTGGCCCCTTCCGTTCGCATCCACTCATCGGCCTGCACGCGGCACTCCGCCAGAACATCGGCCGGCAGCAGCTTGACGGTCAACCAGATCAACACAGGCAACAGAATCACATCATCCAGATAACCCAGCACAGGGATGAAATCTGGAATCAAGTCGATGGGACTCAGGGCATAGGCCACCACGAACAGCCCCAGGGCTTTGGCGTGCCAAGGCGTGCCGGGATGCTTACCGGCAAACCACAGCGTCACACCATCGCGTTTGATGCGTTTGGCCCAAGTCTTCAAAGTGGTGCTGATGCTCATGGCGGAAAGTGTGGCATAGCTGAAATAGTCGATTGACCCCATCGACACATGCAGGCATCGCGCACCGCCGCGATGCCCGCATGTGCCGCCGCCCGAGCATGAGCGAGGGCGGCGGTGTGGTATCCCGGCTGTTCGGATTCGACGCCGGGCGCGGCCACTGCAGCGTCCGGATTTTTGAATCCACCGGCCTCAGCGCAAAACGCTGGGGCCGGTGCTCGCGTCATTCCTTCGTCTCGATGATCCACCACTGGGCGCGCTGCAACGCACAGTCCGTGATGGGGTGAATGTCGGTGAGGTCGGCGCGGGCCGTCCAGCCCGCAAGGGGACGGTAGCCGCGCACGTCGCCATCGCCGTGCCAGCGGCGGGCGCGTACCGTGCCAGGGGCATAGACCGCCGTCATACGCGGGCGACTGTAGTTGGTGGTGCGGGTCATGGATGGTTCTCCCTGAAAGCGAAGCGCCCCGGCGTGAACCGGGCGCTTCGATGAAGTTCAAGCGGCCAATGCCTCGGCGGGTTCATCCGACACGGCCTCGGCGTCCTGCGCCGCGCCTACTTCCGGTGCATCTTCCTGCGAGCCTTCGCCCTTGAAGATGACGGGCATCCAGCCCGTGCCATCGGCCAGCCGTTCGGCTTCGCTGGCAATGTCGGCCTTCTTCATCTTCGCCAGCCGGTTGATGGAGTCGGGTGCGAACTCGCCCACGGCCTCCAGAATCACAGCCTTGGAAACATGCTTGAAGTAGCCCTCCGCGCTCGGCTGCCACCATGCGGCCATGTCCAGCCCCACGGCCTGTGCCAGTTCCGCGCCCGGCTGCTGCGCCGTCGCACGCGGCGTCACCACGTCCACTGTCGACGCCACGCACACGGCCAGCAGTTTCACCAGTTCGCGTTGCTCCATCGCCAGCAATGCGGCGAACAGTTCGGCGCTGTCTTCGGGCAGGGCTTTGCCCGTCACCTGTTGCAGTTCGCGCAGCGCCACGGCGGCGGGTGATTCCGGCCAATCCGGGGCCATGCCTGCCAGCCGGTCTTGCACCGTCAGGCGCACGCCCAGCGGCAGGTCGTGCCCGTAGTGGCGTTCCTGCAAGACGGTCTGCACCATGCCATGCACCAGCATCGCCAGTGCCACTTGTGGATGCCGGGCCACCTCGATTTGCAGCGCGGCGGTGCGGTGGGCGCTCAGGCGTTGGGCCAGCCGGTCGGAGATAGCGGCCTTGGGCACTTCGTCGCTCTCACCTTCGTCGTCGTTCTCGGCTTCGCTCTTCACACTGCCGAAACCTTGGCGCAACTTTTCCAGCACGCGCAGCGCCTTCGCTTCGGCCTCACGCATTAGCCCTCGATGAATCACGGCCTCGCCGTTGCGGTCGATCGTGACAATGGCACCGGCGGCGGATCGCACATTCGCGCCGTACCCCTGCAAGCCATCTTCCAGCGCCTGCAACTGTTCGCCCAGGGCTTCGCCTTCCTCCTGCAAGGCTTCGGCCTTGTCCTCGTCGTCGGCGTCCATCGCGGCATTGAGGGCTTCGGCTACCTCCCGCATCTTGGCTTGCAGCTTCTCGATGCGCAGGGCTTCGCGCTTGTCCGGCGTGCGCCGCTCTCTCGGGGCGCGTTGAAACGCTTGCAGGTCGGCATAGGTGGCGGCGTGTGCAGCATCCACCCATGCCCAGCCTTCGGCCTTCACCTCCGCGGCGATGCCCGCCAGCTTGTCTTGCGCCAACCGTTCCAGCAAGGCCGCATCGTTGAGATACACGCCCGCATCGCCTTCCGCGAATAGATCGCGGCGAATCCCGCCGCCTGCGGCCTCGTAGGTGCCCAGCCCGATAAAGCGCACCAGCGGATGCCGGTAGGCGTCAATCTCGCGCTCGGTGAGGCGTTCGCGCAAGGCGGACGGGCTGCGCTGCCACTGCGGCGCATCGTAGTACGCGGCTTCTTGCGCGGCGTGGCCGTCGGTAATGGCAAGGGCCATCAACTGGTCGAGCGTGACGGCATCGGCGCGATAGTCGGCCATCAAGCGCGGCGAGACGTTCGCCAGCTTCAAGCGACGCTGCACCACCAGCGGCGTGACACTGAAATCCGCCGCAATGTCCTCGATGGGCCGGCCTTCGGCCACCAATGCCGCGAAGGCTTCAAACTGGTCTGCGGGGTGCATGGCTTCACGCTGCACGTTCTCGGTGAGGCTGGCGGTGCGCGCCGTGCCATCGGCCACTTGCAGGCAAGGCACGTCCCAATCCTTGGCGATGCGATGCTTCTTCGCCAGCAGCTTGAGGGCTGCAAGGCGACGGCCACCGGCCACCACCTCGTAATGCTCGCCATCGGCGGCGGGAATCACGATCAGGTTTTGCAGCAGGCCCACGCGCTGGATGGAAGCGGCCAGCTCGGGGATGGACATGCGCGGGGTCTTGCGCACGTTGCGGCCCATGGGGCGCAGCACCAGCCGGGACAACGGAACCAGAATCATGTGCTTGCTCGGGTCGGCGGCTTGCAGTACGTTCGCGGCGTTGCTGGCTGCGGTGTTGACGGCGCGGGCTTCGGTTTGATTAACGGCGTTCATGGTGAATCTCCAATCGAGTGAAACAAGGAAATGGAGGGGAGCCGCCCCTCCGGCGGGGAACGGTTAGGCTTTCAACTGGCGCATGCCATCGGCCAGCAGCCACAGGGCACGATTGAGGCGAATGTCTGAATCAATGCCCTGCACGGGGCGGGTCTGCTGGCGGCGTCCGTTGGCGCTGCGCCCGGACAGGCCACCTTTTGTGAGGTTTTCTTGGGTGCGGTTAAAGACCGACCACAAATCCGTGTGGCGGTCTTCAAACCGGCGCGGCATCAGGATTTGCGATTCCGTGATGGGGGCGGGCTTGTCCGGGTCGTCGTACTTGAGGGCCAGCGCAGCGCGGGCGAACACGTCCGATTCACCATCGTCCAAGGTGATGCCGCGCATCAGGTCGCGGGATTCCTTCACCCGCTCGAAGCCGTGCAGCACCTCGTAGGCGCCTTCAATGACTTGGCCCGCCACGTCGCCTTTGTGGGGTATGCGCACATCGGCAAAGGTGTCGCCAAAGACAAGGCCATTGCTGCAAACAAAGCGCAGCAATCCCGCCAACATCTGATAGCTGCTCGTGCCGTCGTGCGAGTTCAGCAGCACGATTTCGTTAGCTTCCGCGCCGTTGATCTGGCTGACGTGGCGCAGGCGCAGCATGTGCTTGGTGTGCTCGCGCTTGCCTTCATCGCGCACGCGGGTTTGACACACCATGAAGGGCTGAAACCCCTCCTTTCGAAGCTCGGTCAAGACCGTGGCCGTGGGGATATAGGCGTACCGGTGTGAACGGCTCTCATGCGGGGCCTCCGCGAAGATGGAAGGCGCTACGCGGTGAATCTGGTCATCCGACAGGGGATGGTCGGCACGCAATGCGGGGGAATGGTTTGCGAAACGGGATGCGAGTTGCATGGTCTTTCTCCTGACAAAGTTGGCTGTTGAAGAAACCGCACACCGGATTCCTAGATTCGAAGCCCAGCCTTTTGGCTGTTCGGTGCGGTCGGCACGAAGAACCCGGTTGGCCTCGTTGCCACCGTCTTTCCTGAGTTCATCGCCCGCGACGAAAGGGAGCCCGTGGACGGGGGCCGTCAAGGAGACAAGCGCAGGGTGGGTGCGGCCCGCAGGCGCAGCCGAGGACACGGCCCTGCGCGCCTTGACGGCGCACGGCTGCGGGCTACAGTCGCGAGCAAGGTGATGGAGTCAGGAAAGATGGCTGGACAGGCAACGGCCCCTTCCACTGCCGACCGCACGGCAAGCGAAGCGCGCAGGCCCGAAACTGGAAGCCGGGCCGGAGGCGTCAGCCGAGCGGAGCGAGGGGACGATGGAAGCCCGAAGGGGGCGAGACCCTGCAGGGGCTCGATGCGCAGCACAACAGCGCGACCGGCCATGTTCATTGGCCGGGGACGCCCGAATGCGTAGCGGGCTTTACGATGGCGACATGCCCGAGAGAGAACATGCTCATCCCGATGACCTGCTGGAGCAATTGCTTCAACGCTCCGATGCCTTGCATGTGCGGCTGAACGAGTTGCTTGACGATGCGGCGTTCGATGGATCTCCGCGTGGGGAAGCCTCTTTGGGCATGTGTGTGGTCGCCATGGAACACGCAATGGCTTTGCGTGCCTTGATGACGCTGGGCATGCCGACCTCGGCCGTCAGCCTGATGCGGCTGCAATTCGAGGCGCTGACGCGAGCGATGTGGCTGATCTATGCCGCCAGCGACGCGGCCATCGAGAAGTTGTCGGTACCGCTGACAATCGAAGCCGAGCAGGCCGCCAAGAATTTGCCGAGTGCAAAAGACATGATCGATCAGATGGGCAAGCGGGTAGGGCAAGGCGTTCCCGCAGCGGCCCACCAGATGCTGGCGCACTTCAAGGACGTCTCCTGGAACGCCATGAATTCCTTCGTGCATGGCGGCATCCACCCGTTGCGGCGCAGCGCCGAGGGGTTTCCGGTGCATTTGGCGCTGCAGGTGCTGCGCAACTCGAACGGCCTTACCACCATGACCGGCATGACGATGGCCATTCTCACCGGCGATGAGACCATCGCCAAACCGATGAGCAAGATCCAGCCGGCGTTTGCCGACTGCCTGCCGGATCTGCTCAAACCCTGAAAACCAGGGCGTCGGCGACGCCCTGGCGGATGGTCAGACGATGATGCGTCCGGCCAGCCGTGCGTCTCGGGCGTAGGCGCTCAGCCGTTTCTCGGCACGGAAGTGCAGGTCGCGCTCAACCGGCAGTCCGAGCCGACCCCGTACCGTCATCAGTTCCTGAAGACTGACCCAGCCCAGCTCTGGCGCCCCCAGACCCAGGTCGCACAGACCGAAAGCATGGACGTGGTCGTTCGGGTCAATCTCGGTCAGCAGCCAGGTCGCGCCGGCGTCGGGCGTGAACAGCTTGACCACGGGCTTGGGGTCGAAGTCGAGGTTCTGCAGGGATTCGCGGCCGTTGGCCAGCAGCAGCACGCGCTGCTCGTCGGTGATGAGTGCGTTCATGGTGAACTCCAGAGGGAATGCCGGGCGGGATTGCCCGCAGCCTCCGGGTCACGGCGCAGCGCAGCGGTCAAGGTTCGCAGACGGCCTGCCAGGCCGCCAGCGCATCACCGATGCGCGCCGACCTTGACGGCGAGAACGACGTGGCACGCTGGGTGCAACAGCAAGCCAGCCCCACCAACCTTCCTATCCAGGGACTCGTGCCACGCGATGGCACGCTGATGGCCGCGAACTGATAACCGAGGGCCTGAGTGGCCCTCGGTTGCACGGACTCAGATCAGCCCGCGTTCGGCAAAGGACAGGATGGTTGCCCCGGCCACGATCAGGTGATCGATGACCCGTACGTCCACCAGCGACAGCGCGCTCTTGAGCGTTTGGGTCAGCAGCTCATCGGCCCGTGAGGGTTCGGCGAAGCCCGAAGGGTGGTTGTGCACCAGGACGATGGCCGCAGAGTTGCGTGCCAGCGCCTCCTTGACCACCTCGCGCGGGTATACCGACGTCTGGCTCACCGTGCCGCGAAACATCTCCACGTACTCGATGACCCGGTGTTGGGCATCCAGGTGGATCACCGCGAACACCTCATGCTCCAGCCTGCCCAGTTGGATGCGCAGGAAATCGCGTACCGCTTGCGGAGACGACAACAATTCGGTACCACGCAACTGGCCCGCCAGCACCCGTAGCGCAGCCTGCAGCACCTTTGCCGGTTCGGCTGGCCGGTAGCTGCCAGCGACATCACGAACGAGCAGTGAAGAAGCAGCAGAGGAAACGGCAACGAAGGAATTGAGGGAAGAGACAAGATCGTGCGACACGGCTAACTCCAGTTATCGGGCGGGATTGCCCGAGTCCGGAACCGGCACGCCGCAGCGCCGTTGTCACAGGTTCGAAGACGGCCGGCAGGGCGCCAGCGTGCGCAGCATGCGCAGACCTTGACAGCGAGAACGGTGTGCAAGGATGAAGGGAACAGCAAGCCAGCCCCACCCACACCCCACCACGCCCGCATTGACAAGCGCAGCGCGCAGCGGCACCGCCGCGAAGGCATCAGCGATGGGAGCCGAAGGGGCGAGACGCCTCAGGTGGCTCGATGCGCAGCACGTACAGCGCGGCCCGGCATCGCCGGGGATGCACAGTTCTGGTTCGTCGTTGGACCGGCCTGGCAGTGGATTTGCTGATAACCCGGACCTGCTCATCCTGAAAGGGTGCCCGTGACGCGCCGAGCATGTGTATTGACCAGAGGGGTCGAAGCGCTTCAATTGCCTGGAAGGCCAAACATCCGTCGACTATTGGAACTGCAGGCCTGAATGATCTCGTCGATGTCGCAGCCTAGGAGCTCTGCCACGCTTGCCGCGACCCAGGGAAGATTCGCCGGCTCGTTGTGTCCACGACGCGTTTCGGCATTCTTGGGGAACAGATAAGGGGCATCCGTCTCAAGGTGCAGTCGATCCAGCGGAATGGCTGGCAGGGCTTCGCGAAGTGCCTGGCCGCGTTGGAGATCTGTGACCCAGCCCGTGATGCCGATGTCGAGCCCCATCGCGAGAAAGGCTTCTGCTTCCGCGCGGTTGCCCGTGAAACAGTGCACGACACCGCGCGCTCCGGCGGCCACCACAGGGGTAAGCATGTCGTGGAAATCGGTGAAGGCGTCTCGGCAGTGAAGAAACAGCGGCTTGCGAGTCTCGACAGCCATTGAAAGCTGCTGCTCGAAGGCAATGCGCTGCGCTTGGGGAGGCGAAAAGTTGCGGTTGTAGTCAAGGCCACATTCTCCAACTGCCACGACCTCCGGGCACTTCAAGAGTTCGGTCAGCTCGCGGAAGGTGCCTGTGTCGTACGACTTTGCGTCATGAGGGGGTACCCCAGCAGTCGCGAAGACGGTGCCCGGATTGGCTCTTGCAAGCTCAAGGGCAAGATGACTGGATGCCACCGATGTGCCTGTGGCGAGGATCTGGGTCACGTTGACCGCCCGTGCACGCACCAACAATCGGTCGGCCAGAGACGTCAACTGCGCCGAGTGGAAGTTGACGCCGATGTCGACCAGTTGCGCTCGTTCGGATTGTGTTCCCTTGTTCATTCGCCGATGGTATGGGGTGATGCATACGGTCCATCGGCGCACAGGTCCGGTACCGTGGTGGTGCAACCCGACGACCGACAAATCGCTGCGGGTGGCCGTTCCAGGTTGAGCGCTGACGAACGGCAATCCCCAGCTTGATATTGGGGTTCGCAGCGAAAGCTGTCGATGGCGCCTCTCACTGCCGACGGAAATTGCTTGGGGCCGAAGACCTGGTCGGTGGCACGTACGTGAAGCGTTGTTCGTCTTCTGACACTTTTCACGTGCTGGAGCATCTGCGTTCCGGGTAACTTTGATAGCTAAAAAGAATCGAACTTGAAAACTCGATAGTTCGAATAAGCTTGTATTTTTCCAACCGGACTGTATGCGCTAAGATGGGAACAGACTGGCGGGGGTCGCCAGTCGTCAAATTTAATCGCTGGCGGGAGCCGCCAGTCGCTACGGACATGCGTGGACTTCTATATTTAGATAGCTATCGGCCACTTTTTTCCGGTCATGAGACTTTTGCACTTCGGCAACTCTGGCTGAAGAAGGCGATAGACGTGGTGGGCGGCGATCAGAATAGCAGCCGTCAGAATAACCATGGCTCGACTCTAAGCCGTGGTCACAAAAAGAACGTCTTCAGCGATGACGCATCGATTGTCACGCTCGGTGTGGGCAAAAACATGGTGGCGTCGATTCGCCATTGGGCGACCGCCTGTGATGTTCTGACAGATATCAACGGCGTGCCGACGTCTACGATGTTTGGGGCTCGCGTCTTTGCTGACGACGGCTTGGACCCTTATAGCGAACATCCGTCTACCCTTTGGCTGGTCCACTGGAAGCTTGCGGGGGGGTGGTCGATGCAGGATCGAACCCATCGCAGTGCCACATGGTATTGGGTGTTTAACCACATTCATGAGCAGAGCTTCACGGCCAAAAGTCTGCTCAAGTCACTAGACGATTACGCGCGAGACCGGGGAGGGCGTCTGTCACCTGCCACGCTCAAACGGGATGTCGAGGTCTGCATGCGGTGCTACGTTGATCGATCAGAGACAAGCTCGGTGGATGATTTCGCCGACTCCATGTTGGGCGAACTCGGTCTCATCTCGGCTCAGTCCCGTGAGGAGTACGCGTTGCGAAGAGGGCCTAAGTCGACATTGACGAACGGCGCGTTCCTCTATGCCCTAGTGGAATTCTGGCAGGCGTTTGCTCCCGACCAAAGCACTTTGTCATTTGAGACTATCGCCTATGAGATCGGCTCGCCCGGTCGCGTGTTCAAACTTGATGAGGATTCGGTGGCTGCCCGTCTTATTGCGCTGGAATCTCTTACCAAGGGTGCGTATCAGTGGTCAGACTCGGCCGGTTTACGGCAGGTGATTCGCACCCAGCCGTTGGATCTTGCGTCCGCATTGGAGCTGGCCTATGTCTAAGCAGAAAGTCGCCGAGGCCGCTCGCCCGCGGAAGAAGTTGCCATCCAAGTCATCCGTTTCGTCTTCATTGGCAGCCGTGGAGTCTGTGCCTCGCGAAGGTCCGCTACTGGCTGATGAAGTCACGCTGACTAGGCAATTCCAGCGGGCGGTTCGGCTCGATGTTGACTTCGGGAGCATTGATGCGCTTCGCGGATACATCTGCCAAGGCACGGCACGGCACGTACTGGAGGCCACAGCACGACATGTTCTGCAGACGCCCCAACGCGCGTTCATCTGGACCGGCCCCTTCGGTGGTGGTAAATCGTCCTTGGCAGTGGCTTTGTGCAGCTTGGTGGCGCCAGACAGAACCGTCAGACGAGCTGCCAAGGACGTGCTTGAACTCGATGGCCACGAGAAATCTGACATCGCGCAAGTGTTCTCGGCTTCAAAGGACGGCTGGTTAATCCTTCCAGTGGTCGGCCACCGCGGAAGCGTTGTCGATGCGGTGGGGGCGTGCCTAGACGAACGCGCAAGTACGGAGGTTGTTTCGACGACTAAGTCGGGATCGAGGCAACGGCTGGCTACGCTGTTCCGGTCACTATCTGACGAAGCTGAGCGACGCGTCGGCAACGGCGTATTGTTGGTCATCGACGAACTTGGTAAGTTCCTTGAGGCATCCGCCAGCGACGGCGATGATGTCTACTTCTATCAGGAGCTGGCCGACCTGGCGGGCCGAGCCAAAGGCAAGCTCATTGTGGTGGGTATTCTTCACCAATCTTTCGAGCAGTACGCGCATCGCTTGGGCTCGGAGTTGCGCGACGAGTGGCGCAAGGTGCAAGGGCGCTACATCGACATTCCGCTCATTGCCGCTTCGGATGAGGTTGTCGAATTGACGGGCCGTGCGATCCATTCATCGTGCGCGCATCCCGAATCCTTCGCTGTCGCGAAGCAAGTGGCGGAATCCATCCGGCACCGCCGGCCGGCACTAAACCCTGAATTTGCAGCGCGGCTCGACCTTTGCTGGCCGCTGCACCCAGTGACCGCCGCACTGCTCGGCCCCGTGTCCAAGCGCCGTTTCGGGCAGAACGAGCGCAGTACTTTCGGATTCCTCGCCTCCGCTGAAGCGCGAAGCTTTCGCGAATTCCTCCAATCGACACTCGCGTCGTCCAGAGCGACGTATACGCCGGCCGCCTATTGGGACTATCTGCGTACGAATCTCGAACCGAGCATCCTTGCCTCCACAGACAGTCATCGTTGGTCCCAGAGTGTGGAAGCCGTCGAGCGAACCGAACAGAAGCACCGGGACGACGATCTGCACGTGCAACTGGTGAAAACGATCGCATTGATCGATCTCTTCAGAAACGGATCCGGGCTTGTTGCCGACGAAGCTGTGCTGGGCGCTTGCGTACGCAATGCTGACGGATCCGATCTCGGCGCCAGCAAGTTGCAGGAGTTGCTCCAAGACCTCCGTCGTTGGGCCGTTGTGTCCTTCAAGCGGCACTTGGGTTCGTGGGCCATCTCCGAGGGAAGTGATTTCGACTTGGACGCAGCGCTTGCGGAAGCGCTCGGCACGATTGATGAACCGGATCTTGCGCAACTGGCCAACTTAGTTCGCCTGCAACCGGTGCTTGCCAAACGTCATTACTGCGAGACTGGCACCCTGCGCTGGATGTTGCCGCTGATGACGCATGCCAATCACGTCCTGGAGGGGCTCGATCGGGCTTCGGCGTTGTGCGGTGAGCCTGGAAAATCGCTTGGAAAGAGCAGCGCATTCGGCGCATTCCTGCTGGTGTTGCCGGCACGTGCTCAAACAGTTCGGCAGGCCGCTAATCTCGTTCGCAAGCTCGACTGGCAGGTGGATGCGGCGCGTCCGGTCCTGGTAGGCATTCCGCGCAATGGTGAAACGATTCGCGAGTTGGGTCGTGAACTGATGGCGTACGACCGCATTCGGCGGCAGCGCTCGGAACTCGAGAACGATGCGGTGGGGCGCCGGGAACTCGATGCGCGGACCACCGATGTAAGAACGCGCCTGGAAGAGGAACTGCGGGACGCTTTGCTCAGCATCCAGTGGCTCAATGTTGAATCGCTTGGCTTGGCACCTGTCTCATCGAACGCACTGTCGTCAAGCTTGCCGCATCTGGCATCGGTTTTTGCCGATCGGGTGTTCTACAAAGCTCCGCATGTCTTCAGTGAGCTTATCAACCGAGATGTTCCATCATCGAACAGCACGAAAGCTCGCAAGGATCTGCTCTATGCGATGTTGAAGGGCGCGGAACGCAGACGCCTAGGCTTGGAGGGCTTTCCGGCGGAAGCCGGCCTGTATCACAATCTGCTGGAGGCTAGCGGCCTGCATCGGACTCTCGATGGTGAAAACGAGACCGGCGAATCGGCCCGCTATGGCTTTGCCGCTCCTGTTGCGGGAGATCCGATCGCTTCACGAGCCGGAAGCTTCGTGGCACTGTGGGACGCCGGAGTCGCAATGATTGTGGATGCGGCAGCCGCAGTGTCGCTGACAGACCTGCATCGCTTGTGGCAAGCGCCACCGTATGGCGTGAGGGCAGGGGTTTTGCCAGTGCTTTGGCTTGCATTTGCGCTGGCCAATCAGCATCGCATGGCCGTCTACAAGGACGGTATGTTCATTCCGCAACTTAGCGAAGTCGACATTGACGAGGCTCTGCAGGATGCAGGCCGATTTGCCATCCGTCATGTGCAAATCAACGAATACAGACGAGACATTCTGAAGGGCGTCGCCAAGCATCTGCGCAAGGTCGGACGAACTGTCGCGTCCGAGCCGCTGGAAGCTGCTCGTGGGCTCGTCTCACTCGTCTTCGACCTTCCGCCGTGGTCGCGTCGAACGCAGCTGATGGGCGAACGAACGCGCGCGGTGCGTGACACGCTCGGCAAAGCGAGCGACCCGCATCGGGTGTTATTTGTGGACCTGCCGGTGCTGTTCGAAGGTCTGTCCGTGCAGGAGTACCTGGACGCGCTCGGGACCGCGCTCGAGGAAATGCAGAGTGCTTACTCCAGCATGCTTGCGCGTGTGATGACGCGAACGCTGGAAACGCTCGATGCATCGTTCACCTCTGATGAAGACGTTGACGCAGTTCGACGTCGGGCTAAGAACGTCGTGGGCATCTCCGGCGACTTTCGGCTCGACACGTTTGCAAGCCGGCTGTCCATCCTCAGTCGCGATCCCGAATCGATCGAGAGCCTATTGAGCCCAGCGGTGAACAAACCTCCGCGCGAGTGGACTGATCAAGACATCGATGCGGCCTTGATTCAGCTGGCCCAGTGGGGACTCCAGTTCCGCCAAGTCGAAGCGGTCAGTTCGGTCCAGCACCGCGAACCGACACGCAACGCCATCGCGGTCGTGTTCGGGACAGGCCAGAAAGGCAAGACTGTTTCCGAGAGCTTCGATATCTCGCCAGCGGAGAATCGGCACATCCAGCAACTCTCTGACGCGATCATGAAGCAGTTCAAGGACGTAAAGCGCGAAGTGTTTCTTGCGGCGCTGGCACAGGCGGGAACAAAGCTGGTTGAGGCGGTGAGTTCAAACGAAAAGGTTTCACGATGACCGTTGCGATCGCAAATTCAACGCCGAAGGCGCCCTGTACTGAAACGGTCAACGTGATCCAACGGCATGTGCTGGGACTGTCAGGCGGCAGGGACAGTGCAGCTCTTGCGGTCTATATGCGACAGCACCATCCAGAGCTCGACCTTGAGTACTTCTTCACGGACACCGGCAAGGAACTGCCCGAGGTCTACGAGTTTCTAGGGCGGCTCGAAGGCTTCTTAGGCAAAGCGATTCTTCGCCTGAACCCCGACCGAGACTTCGATTTCTGGCTGCGCGAGTACGGGCATTTCCTGCCGTCAGCAAGCACTCGATGGTGCACGCGTCAACTCAAGTTGCTTCCGTTTCGACAGTGGCTGCGGCCGGGTTTGGCTGCAGGACATCGAATCACGAGCTACGTGGCAATACGTGCGGACGAGGACTATCGGCAAGGATTTGCGCCTACGCAAGAGAACCTGAAAGTTGTCTATCCGTTCCGTGAGGTCGGTATCGACAAGCAAGGTGTAATCGAATTGTTGGGGGCGTCCGGTCTGGGCTTGCCGAAATACTACGACTGGCGATCTCGCAGTGGTTGCACCTTTTGTTTTTTTCAACAGAAGATCGAATGGGTTAACCTCAAGCGCAACCACCCGGATGCTTACGAAGAGGCCAAACGCTACGAGAAAAGTGCTCGCGAACATGGGTCTCCCTTCACATGGTCGCAGGGCGAATCTCTCTCTGACCTTGAGCGGCCGGATCGCATCGCTGCGATTGAGGCAGATTTCATTGCTCGCAAGGCACGAGAGCAGGCGCGCAAGCCCGTTAACCCGCTACGCCCGATTAGATTTGTGGAGCCGACGGATATTGATGATCTGTTCGGTGAGGACGAAGGGGGCGGCGCCTGCTTGGTGTGCCACAAGTGAGTTGCACGTCATTGCCTAGCTAAGAAGGAGAAGAAAATGGCTGGAGGATTCCGGATTGCCGCGCGCGCGCTACGTCAGCTCGGTGCCGAACTGATTACGTCCGATGACGTTGCCCTGAATGAGCTGATCAAAAACGCATTCGATGCTCGATCGCCGCGCGTGAGCGTGGAGATTCACTCATTTGCTGACCTCGCCGCGTTGGCCTTGCTAGAAGAGCAAATTCGTCAGAAGAAGGTCACGAAGCAGGAGGCGCTGGAGCGAGTGGACAAAGCTATCTCGCCGGACGTGTCGATGGCGCAGCGATCAGAGTTGATTGAGCGGCTGCATGGATACATCGAAAGCCGCGTCGACTTTGCTGAGCACCTGAAGGAATTTCGTCAGGAGCAGTCCCTCAAGATATCCGACACCGGGGTGGGCATGAGCGCAGACGAACTCTCCGATCGCTTCCTGGTTATCGGAACCCCAGGAAAACTCCTGGCCAAACGCACTGCAAATCCCGGCGACTCACCACTTCTTGGTGAGAAGGGTATCGGTCGGTTGTCGATGATGCGGTTGGGTAATGTTGCAACCGTGCGATCAGCAAAAAAGGGCAGCGCCCGATGGAATGAGATCAAGTTTCGTTGGGATCGATTCGACGATACGAGCCTCTTTCTTGACCAGGTCGACGTTGATGTCGAATCAGCGGGCGAGGCAGACCTCACCGCTCAGGGCACACAGATCGAAATAAAGGAACTGTCTGCCAACTGGACGCAGGAAAAAGTCCAAGGCTTCATACAGCGGTACATGAGGCGGCTGCAGAACCCTTTCGCCAAGGAAAGACGTCCTTACCCGGTCGACGTTCTTCTCAACGGCAAGCGACAGCCGATAGCATCTCTGCCTCCATGGTTGGAGAACTGTGCGCAGTTCAAGGCGGACATCACGTTCAACCCTCATGGCATCGATGGGACAAAGCAGATTCTTCGCCGAAGCCTTCGATGGCGGGATGCAACGTCGTCGGAGACGCGCGCCTGGGAAATGCGCGAGCTGACTCAGGAGTTGGGCCTTCCGGCGGATACCTTTGTCCGCCTTGGGCCATTCGTGGCCAATTGCCTTTGGTTCAACCGTCAAATGCTGACCGGCAACACCGTCGAACGAACGCGCAACGAGATCGCCGAAGAGCTGAACCAGTGGTGCGGCGGGTTTGCCTTGTACCGCGATAACTTTCGGGTCGGAAAGACTGGTGGGATGGAGGACGACTGGCTTGAATGGGACAGTGGCGCCTTGCGCGCCAAAGGGTTCGCGCTGAACCGCTATCAGACCATTGGGAGTGTCAGCATCTCTTCCCTCACCAACCCACACTTGATTGACTCGGCGAACCGCGAGCGCCTCGTTGCATGCCCCGAGCAATTGCTGCTCAAGAGTTTGTTGGGGGACGTCGTCGTCAAGGATTTGCGAGTTCACATCAATACGATCCGAGAGGCCGAAGCGAAGATCGCAATCGCCGAGGAGTCGACCACCGAATCATTGAAGAAGTCGGAGGAAAGCCTCAAGAAGACCATTCGTGCGATCGATGAGATTGGCAAGGAGCTTCCGAGGGAACAGCGGCACAAGATAACTGAGATCCGGGAGACGCTGCAGAGTCAGGTCGAATACGTGAAGACAATCAAGAACTCCCTGAATATGGCGAGGGAGACCCGGGTCGAGTTGCTGGAACTGGCCAATATCGGGTTGGTCGTGGAGATCGTAATTCATGAACTGTCCCGTCTGACGGAGCGAACCGGCGAGTTGCTGGTGGACCTTCAGAAGAAAGACGGCAAAGCCGACGTTGTTCAAGTCGTTGACAACCTACGCACTCAGATCATCGCGACCAACAAACGCATTCGAACTGTCGATGCGATGAGCCCTTCAGGACGGCACCGGCGGGAGAACTATGACGCGGTAGCCCAGACCAAGACGATCGTGGCTGGTTTCAAGAACAGGTTCCAGCGCCACGAAATTACTTGCGATATCTCGTTGGATGACGGCGCTGCAGACAAGCCTCTGAATGTCTACATGGTGCGCGGATTGATCGCGCAAACGCTAGAGAATCTGCTGACCAACTCCGTCTATTGGTTGCAGCAGGGTCTGAAGGAGGGCGAGGTAGAGCGGTCGATCCGAATCGAAATTGATTCAAAGGCGCTCACAATCAGCGTTTCTGACAACGGACCTGGCGTAGATCCAAAGTATGCCAAGGAGATATTCAAGCCCTACTACTCCACGCGAAAAAAAGGGAAGGGTCTGGGCCTTTACATCGCGGCCGAGCTTGTCGACTATCACGGAGGACGCATCTACCTTGACGAGCTTCCAGAGGATGACGGTCGACTGCGCACGTTCACTATCGAGTTGCCGAAGGAGGAGGCATGACTGCACAGGTCGAAAGCGTTGCTGCGGCGGCAACCTCTGAGGTTGCGCCCGTCCTAACCACACCGGCTGTGAAGGTTATGGTGATTGACGACGAACTTGCGGGCCTGACATACGCTCACCTAACGGACCACACGGCGAATATTGCTCAAGTCTTCGGTGACCTGACCAGTCCGGAGATTGAGGAACTTTGGCCGATCGTGATGCATATCAAGAGCTTCCCGTCGCTTGACGAGGAGGAGCCGGTCAAGGCGCTGGCGTACTTGAGTTCGACCGAGTTTGTGCGTGACGTGCTTCTGTCCGACTACTTCCGGAACAACGCCACGCCTCTGTTAACGGGTCCACTGGCTGGTTTCCTTGAACGTGCGGCTATGGTCGCTGACTTGAGATCGCAGGTCGAGAAGGCATTTCCAGCACCAGAATTTGAAACAACTTTCGCCAGCGCCAGACCAAGTCAGCCGCTGACGTTGCTCCAGTACGATTTTCTGATCCTTGATCTAGTTCTGCACAAGAGTGCGGGCGCGGTGGATGAGATTGTTGACTACCTCATGGAGATGGGAAACGTCACCTATCCTGCACCTCTTCCTTGCATCGTGGTCATGTCCAACAGTGATGAGCTTATGCAAGAGAGACTGCGGTTCAGCACCGAATCCAATATCAGTGCCGCGGGTCTCCTACTGTTGCCCAAGGCCGAGATCCGACGAAAAGATTTTGGCGCTCCGGGACTCACGCTGTGCTACCAACAGCTATTCCGCCAGCGTGATGTGGCGCAACACATGCGGGTCTTCATGCGCTCTTGGATGAAGGCGCTTGAGACAGCGCGTGAAAAGGCAAACGTCGCGCTTTGGAATCTTGATGCAGGCGCTATGCAGGAAATTCACCTCAGCGCATTCACGGACAACGATCCCTATGATGAGCATCTGAATGAGTTGATGGCCCGAGAGTATCTTTGGCACGTCGAGTCATCGCCGTCCGTAGGCAAGGCCATCGAGGCCCTAGACACCTGCTTCCAGCAGCAGTTCAAGAAAGCGCCAGGGCCGCCAACAATTGGTCAGCGCTTTATCGCCCCCTTCGTGAAGTCGAAAGCCGGACGCGATCTGGTCTCACACTTTACGTGGACGGGCTTCTCGGTGCCGGAGGCACTCGACTCTGTGGATCCTGCGGAAGCCTTGAAGAAATTCAATCGGCTGGTGCCATTCGGCGCCGTCTTGGCGCCTGAGAACCTGTCGCCCGATACGGAATGCCTAGTTCATATTACGCAGCAGTGTGATCTGAATGCAGCAACGCGACCTGAGAAGCTCGCGAACCCTGTGCAGACCGCGCAGTTCGCTGTCGCATTGCCCATCGAGGTCATTGAGAATCGGATGCCTGCGCACAAAACGGAGGACCTGGTCGCCCGAGGACTGATCATCAATGGCAAGGAATACGACCTTAGGCTCGTAAAAGGTCGGCAACTGGCCTTGTTGATCTCAAAGTTCATCGACTATGCGGCGAAAGAAGGTCTGCATGTGGTCGGCCGACTTCGACACGACATAGCGACCCACTTCCTCTCGGCCACTGCGAACCACATGACCCGGTTTGCTTCACTAAGAACTACGCGCATTGAGGTTCGAAACGTGCGGCTGTTCCTGTACGGAAAAAAGTTTCCAGAAGGCAAGCCCCTTCCTTGGTTAAACACGGAAACCCAAGAGCCGCTTGTGGTTCAAGTGGCTAAACACAACAACTTGCATTTCTTCCAGGACGACATGAGTATGCGCATTGCGCTCTGGATCGGCCAACAACTCTCGACCTACTACGCAGCGAATGACATCGACGCTTCTGTTACTTGCAATGCGCTCAGCGTGGGCTTGAACAACAAGCAAGGCTTGGTGAAGTTCGTCGACTTCGTTTACGACACGTTTGCGTTGGCCGATCTCGCCAAAAAGCTGCCAGCCGCAGAGGCACCAGATCCGAAGGTTCGGCTTGTCGTTGTTGAGGCACCCTAGTTCCATTCATTCAGGTCAATGGAGAGTCCCAAGTGTCATGTTGGTGAGGGCGGTCAGCGGACTGCATGCTAATCCGGTATGCTCGGATCTGATTGATGATGGTGTCGAAAACGTCGCTCCCTCACAAATCGCTCCATCTCCCGCGCCAGCAAAAGATAAGCGCTTCTGACGGTAAAAGCGACGGTAAAGGCCCATGTCGATCACAGCCAAGTCCTTTAACCATGCGGGTTTGGACGGCCTGTTGATGATGGAGTGGGAGTGATCACCTCCTCGTAAATGTCGATGGGGTCAGCCCCGGAGAACCAAAGCCCGCAGCCTCAAAGCTGCGGGCTTTTTACTTTGGAGCAACGCAAGTTCAATTGACTGGCGCAGTTGGAATGGAGCGATGTTCTTCTGATGCCGGTTGGTTGTTGCGTCGAGCGTGTGCGTTGAAGATTCGATGAGCAGCGGGTTCGATTGAAAGGCTTGAGCATTCATTTTTGAAGATCGGACGGCTTGTGATTTGGTTGTCATTTGACAACTTGATGATTCATCTTCACACTCGAGGTCATCGATGGCACGTCCGGCTCATCCAAAGAAAGAAGTCGAGGAGGCGTTGAGGCATGCGGAAATGCTTGGCTGGCGAATCACGGTCGGCGGCAGTCACGCATGGGGGCGGATCTACTGTCCCTACAACGACGCCGATTGTCGATGCGGTGAGTTCTGCATCACGAGCGTCTGGAGCACGCCCAGAAATCCTGGAAACCATGCGCGCGCCTTGAGGCGTGTTGTCGATCACTGTTCCAGACAGGAGTCGGGAAATGAAGGCAAGCAATCACAGGAGTAGAAAGACGATGGAGTTCACCTTTGTGCTCAAGTATCAGCTCTCCAATGAAAGCGACGACATGGACGCCTTGATCGAGCGCTTGGGCGAGGCCGGGTGCGACGACGCTTTGGTCGGCACAGGCCAGCCCGGACGCCTGGCGCTGGAGTTCGTTCGCGAGGCCCCAACCGCCGAGGTGGCTGTGCAAAGTGCCTTGGCGGATGTACGAAATGCAGTCCCATCGGCTCAACTGATCGAGGTCGCCCCTGATCTGGTGGGGCTGTCGGACGTGGCCGAGCTTGTCGGCGTCTCGCGCCAGAACATGCGCAAGCTGATGCTGATGCACACTGCCGCCGATTTCCCTGTGCCCGTGCACGAGGGCAGCACCTCCATCTGGCATTTGGCGGACTTGCTGGTTTGGCTGGAGAACAGGGCAGGCTATGCGATCAATCGCGATCTGCTGGAAGTGGCGCGGGTCGCCTTGCAAGTCAATGCGGCCAAGGAGGGAAGGCGGATTTCTCGGGCGGCTTTCAAGGAGTTGGGTGCGCTGATCGGGTGAAGCAGGAAAGCCTCGATTCGGTTGGCTGGGGTGGATGTGCCCAGTGTTTGAGTCATGACGCGCACCATTTCTTGATGCTCGAAGCCGTGAGTCGAATTGGGGTGATCCACAAGGCTTTCAGCCCTTTTCATGCAGGCTTGTCCTCGAGGTCGCTCCGGGACATCCAGATGCTGAAATGCACAAGGGTTTAGTGGTAGATTGGATGATTTGCGCTTGAAGCTGACGGAAAATGCAGCGTCGATCAAAACGGCTTTGATCGAATGAAGGATAGAGCAAGCAAGGTGAAGTATGTCGGTCCCCATCATTGATCTTTTTGCAGGCCCGGGAGGGCTTGGCGAGGGTTTTTCCTCGGTCTTGGATCATGAAAAGCAACCCTTTTTCAAGATCGCACTCTCCATCGAGAAGAGTCCGGTCGCGCATGGCACGCTGACGCTGCGCTCCGTTTTTCGTCAACTGCGGGGCACCGAGGCCGTCAAGCATTACTACCGATACATGCGCGGTGAGATTGACGAATCCAGGTTTCGCGCAGAACCGGAAGTGGCTGCAGCGTTCGGTCATGCACTGCGCGAAGCGCGCTGCCTGGAACTGGGCAAGTCCGACAACGGCGGCATCGACAAGGAAATCCGTTCCGCGCTGAATGGGAGCGAGGAATGGGTTCTGATCGGCGGCCCACCATGTCAGGCGTATTCACTTGCCGGACGCTCGCGTCGAGCCAATGACGAGACGTTTGAATCCGACGAAAAGCACTTCCTTTATCAAGAGTACCTGCGGATCATCAAGAAGCACAAACCGGCGATTTTCGTCATGGAAAACGTCAAGGGAATGCTTTCGTCAAAGCATTCGGGTTCGAGCATGTTCGAGCGAATCATCGACGATCTGTCCAGGCCCGCAAAGGATCTGGAGTACGAGATTCGCTCGTTTGTGGCGCGTGGTGATCAGAACTCGCTCGATCCTCGGGACTATGTCATCGAGTCCGAGAAGTTCGGCATTCCACAAGCGCGGCACCGGGTGATTCTTCTGGGTGTCCGGAAGGGGCTGAATACGCCGCAGCATGAGTTGCTTGCGGAAGCGGCACACGCTGCGACCGTTGGTGATGCGATCGACTCGCTGCCGAAAATCAGAAGCCGCCTGTCTCGGGGGGATACCTTGGAGGAGTGGCGCTCGGTCGTCCAAGGGGCTGCGAGGCTGCTTCCAAACAGGAAGAACACGGAAGATCTGCAGCGGGCCAAGGACGTCATGTCGTCACGCGGCAGGGATGCGACTCATGGTTCGGTTGGTGCCGCGTTCATTCCATACGGGTTTCCTGCAACTGCGCAGTCGACTTCATTGGGAGAGTGGTTGTCGGATCCTGATGTGGGCGGCGTCTGTCAGCATGAGGCCCGATCGCACATGGCCTCGGATCTCCAGCGCTACATGTTCGCCTCTTCCTACGCGGTCGCGCACAGCAAGTCGCCACGATTGGAGAACTACCCTGTCGAGCTGCTTCCAAATCACGGCAATGTCGCAGAGAGTTCAGAGCGCACATCGGTGCCCTTCAATGACCGATTCCGCGTGCAATGCAGGAGTTTTCCGGCGACGACGGTGGTGGCGCACATAGCCAAGGATGGCCACTACTACATCCACTACGACCCATCGCAGTGCCGGAGCCTCACTGTGCGCGAGGCAGCGCGGTTGCAGACGTTTCCGGACAACTACTTCTTCATGGGCAATCGCACCGAGCAGTACACGCAGATTGGGAATGCCGTGCCGCCGTTGCTCGCCCTGAAGTTGGGTCGTGTGGTGAAGAGCCTGTTGCAGGGTCAAGCGCGGAGTCAGGAATGATCCGCTCCATTGGGGGTTGACGAAGCCTGGAGATCTGCAGCCCCCAGCTCCAGCATGGGCTCATGGCCACCCAGCCATTCTGCGACCGCGTGTGCTGTGATATCGGCGGAAAACTTTGTCGCACATTCCCAAACAACGGCAACTCGCCAACCTTCTTTGCGAAGGGCGTCGATGTCGCGCTGGTCGCGCTCGACATTCTTCTGGAATTTCTCCCGCCAGAACTGTGCATTTGCCTTGGGTGTGGTGGTGAATTTACAGTCGGCATGCCGATGCCAGAAGCAGCCATGAACGAATATGGCAGCTCGATATTTGGACATCACGATGTCCGGAGAGCCTGGCAGTCGTCGAACGTTCAGCCGGTAGCGAAACCCCATGGCATGAAGGCGCAGTCGCAGCGCCATTTCCGGCGCAGTGTCGCGACTGCGAATGGAGGACATCATTTGGCTTCGTTGATGTGACGTTTCATGTCGCATGTGATTCTCGGAGGCTCTTCGAAGCGATTGTTTGACGGCATAATCGATTCGAATATCGTGATTGATTTTTGACGATCAAGCTAGATAGGGCAAGAAAAACAACTCAGAGGGAATCTGATGGCTCGTGTTCTGACGCATCCACCCAGTGCTGCATGTCTTTCGGCAACCATGCGTGATTTGGGTTATTCGCTTGAAACAGCCGTGGCTGATCTGCTGGACAACAGCATATCGGCGGGCGCTGACAACATACAGATCTTTTGCAATCTTGCGGGCAAGGATCCTTCTCTCGTCATTCTCGACAATGGGATCGGTTTGTCCGAGGTGGAGCTGATTCAGGCCATGCGGCATGGAGCATCCAATCCAAAGTCGCGGCGCTCGCCGAAGGATCTGGGCCGCTTTGGTCTGGGGCTGAAGACGGCTTCGTTTTCGCAGTGCCGCATTCTCACCATGGCAAGTCGCAAGAATGAAGTTCTGAGCGCTGCCACGTGGAATCTGAATCTGATCGATGAAAAGGACGAATGGCTGCTCGAGGTGCATGAGCAGAGCGAAATAGCCGCACTGCCGATGATCGATTCCTTGAGTGGCACCGGCACCGCGGTGATCTGGAGGAATCTGGACCGACTTTCCGAAAGTGAGTCGGGTGAACTGCGTGAGGAAATCATCGCAGAGAAGCTCTCGGTTCTGAGGCAGCATCTCTCGTTGGTTTTTCACCGGTTTCTCGCAGGTGAGATTGACGGCTTCAAGCGACTTTCGATTTCGGTCAATGGGCTGCAGTTGAAGGCATTCGATCCCTTCTGCAGAAAAAACTCCGCAACACAGCTTCTTCCGGAAGAGGTCGTGCATTTTGGCTCCGAGCGGGTCACTCTGCAGCCCTACATCCTGCCGCATCACAGCCGGTTGAGTGTCAAGGAGTTCGATCTCTATCGTGAAAGAAGCGATTTCATTTCGAATCAGGGGGTGTACGTATACCGAAACGGGCGACTGATGGTGTGGGGCGACTGGTTCCGCTTGGTTCCCAAAGGGGAGACAACCAAGCTCGCCCGTGTCCAGATCGACTTTTCCAACGCCATGGACGAGCATTGGACCATCGACATCAAGAAGTCGCGAGCTCGCCCACCACTGGCCGTTAGAGAGCGCCTGAGACAGATCATCAATGCCATCACCAGCCGGAGCATTTCCGTGCATCGAGGTCGGGGTATGCGGCTCTATCAGGAACAGGCAGCGCCGATGTGGGAGCGATATGCGGATCGTGACCGAGTCCGCTTTGCAATCAACCTCCAGCATCCTTTGATTTCCAGTCTCAGGGCTGGTCTGGACAAGGAGCAGGCGGGTCAGTTGCAGTTGCTGATCGAGTCGGTTTCGGCAGCATTGCCTTTGGAAATGATCTATTCGGATTATTCGACACATCCCAAGGAAATGGCGGATGCGCAGTCGGATCCGACACTGGTGCATGAGCGCCTGAAATTGATAAGACAGGAAATGTTCGGAGATGGTCCGGGGAATGTCGATCAGTTTCGGCGAGTTGTGGAGTCCGCCAAATTGTTCGAGGGTCAATCCGAGAGCATCGACAAATTCATTGAGGAGACATTCAGTTGAGCAACCGTGAAATTTCCGAAGAGAAGAACATCCGAAATGCGCTGATTGCGGCGCTGAGCAATCTGGATTCCACACCAACCCGCGAGCTGGTCGAGAAAAAAGCCAAGGGGCTTGCGGCCTTGTTTGACTACAGTGGCGATCTGAAAAACATCATTGCCGACACGCTGGTCGCCGTGGAGACTCGAATGGGCGAGGGTGTTTCGCTGATCGACACCACGGCGGAGCACGATGACCAATGGATTCACAAGCGCTCCGATATCGACTGGGTCTACTCCAAGGCATATTTCGACTTTCTGGAAAGCGAGGGCTGGGCGCCTCGATTGACGCAGACACTCAGCGATGTGACGGGCAGAATTCTTGGACATCTGCAGGATCCGAAATCCGAGGGCACCACATGGAGTCGACGTGGACTGGTGATCGGACATGTGCAGTCGGGGAAGACCGCGAATTACACCGGTGTCATCGCACGAGCTGCGGACGCAGGCTACAAGCTCATCATCGTGATCGCAGGTATCCACAACAACCTGCGCAAGCAGACTCAGGAGCGAATCGACGAAGCTTTCATTGGCCGCTCCAGCGACCCCAAGAAGAAACGTCAGGCTGTGGGGGTCGGGTTGCAGAAGGGGTATCCCCATCCCGCGACACTCACGAACGTCATTGACGATTTCAACAGCAACACAGCGGCGAAGAGCGGATGGACGATCAACGATTTCAGCAAGCCGATCATTCTTGTTATCAAGAAGAATGTCTCCACTCTGGATGCATTGCATGGTTGGTTGGCCGATCTGAATGCGAACAGGCATAACCGAATCACCGATGTTCCGATGCTGCTCATCGATGATGAGGCTGACAATGCTTCGATCAACACGAACAAGGAGGACGTGGACCCCACTCGGACCAATGCGACGATTCGGCGCATTCTCGCCTTGTTTGCCAAGTCCTGCTATGTCGGCTACACGGCCACTCCGTTCGCCAACATCTTCATAAATCCCGATGTCTACGGCGATGGAGTTCTCGAAGAGCTTTTCCCACGCGATTTCATCTACTGTCTGGACGCCCCCACCACGTACTTTGGGGCCAACAAGGTGTTCTTGAACGACGATTCCAGCGATCGGGTCCTGCGTCATATCGATGACGCGGAGAAGTTGCTTCCGCTGGATCACAAGGGTGACTTTGTGGTGGCGGAATTGCCCGCCAGTCTGTATGCATCGCTTGATTCCTTCATCATTGCCCGGGCGATTCGAAATCTGCGTGGGCAGGAAAAGAAGCACTGTTCGATGATGGTCAATGTCTCGCGGTTTGTGAGTGTGCAGAGACAGGTTCGCGAGTTCTTGCGCGAGCGGGAGGGGAAAATCCGCAGAGCCGTGGAGATGCATGCCCATATGCCTGACGAAAGTGCAGTTGGGAACGCACAGATGCAAGCCCTGAAGAATGCCTTTGACGCCGAGTATTCCGATTCTGGAGTCACGTGGCAGGACGTCAAGGGTGGACTTGTCGGCGTATTTGAGCACTTGCACATGTATGTGATCAACAGTGGCAGCGATGAGGTTCTCGACTACAAGAAATATTCGGATGATGGTATTGGACTGACGGCCATTGCGATCGGTGGTCTGAGTTTGTCCCGTGGACTGACTGTCGAGGGGCTCACGACCAGCTACATGTACCGTAGCACCAAGATGTATGACACCCTCATGCAGATGGGGCGCTGGTTTGGATACAGGGCGGGCTTCGAAGATCTGTGCCGAGTCCATCTGTCGCGGGACAGCATTGACTGGTATGCATACATTGCCAATGCCGCGGATGAACTCGTGCTGCAGGTGAAACGCATGCGGCGAGATGGGTTGAGTCCGAGGGAGTTTGGCCTCTACGTCAAGGACCATCCGGATGCGTTGTCCATCACCGCTGCAAACAAGATGCGAACTGGGCAAGAGGTCGTGCTCAAGCAAAATTACAGTGGGTTATTGAAAGAAAGCCACTGGCTCTCAGTGGATGAACAGGTCAACCGAAACAACTTTGAACTGATTGAACGCTTCTGGAAGCAGGGCTTTGGTGGACGGCATGCGCGGCCGACAAAAAAGGGATTGATTTTCGAGGGAGTCGACGTTTCAGTAGTCGATGACTTTTTGACCTCCTTTCAGGCACACACGAAGTTTGAAGAGAAAAAGAAAGTGCTCGTTGAGTACTTGCGGGCAGTTGGTCCAGTTCATGAAGCTTGTGATGTTCTGTTGATCTCTCCGGGTGGGATTTCTGAAAATGAGCATGTCCTCAATGTTCAGGAGCGCTCTGCACTTAATGTTGAGAACGAATGCTGGTTGCTTTCCAAAGACCGCGTTGCTTCGCGAGGTGATGAGGGGTTAGGGCTGACCGACGAGCAGAGGGTAAATGCACTCCATGCTGCGGAAGCAGACGCGAAAGAGCTGGCAAAAAACGGCAAAACTGAGAAATCGCGGGCGTTGGCTGAAACAAGAGTTGCTGCCGCGCATGAGAAGAAAATGCAAGTTTCCGACGTCTTCTACCGAGAACAGCGCGCTAAACCTTTGTTGATGATCCACAGTCTGATGCCAACCGGTAACGAAGAGCTCAAGAAGCCGATTGCAGCATTTGGTCTAAGCTTTCCTCCGGGTAACTATGGCACCTCCATTTCCGTCATTGCCAACCGAGTGTGGATGCAGAAGGAGAATGGGGCATCGATGAATTCGGAAGAGGAAGAGGAAGTCGATGCTTGAGCATTCGCCTTGGGATGATCTCACCATTCCGGATAGCGACTACAACGTGCTGCTGGTGGATGAGATGGATGCAGTGCCCTGCCATTGGGGGAGAAGCGCTACGGGTGCCTGTCTTTTCATTGTCGAACTGCAGGGAGATTTCGCCGAGCGCATGCGAAGAAAACTGATTCATGTGCGTGGAATCAAGCTCGATCTGCAGGTTCGTCCTCAAGGTGTTCAGCACCTTGTGTTCGAGCTTCAGCGAGATGGAGATCGCGATCTCTTTCTGAACTTCTGCAGAGCTCTTTCCAGCTCTCTGGCGAGTGCTCGGAATTCCGATGTTGCTTTTGCCATGGCGTGGGAACACCTTCGCCGGTGGAAACATTTTCTGAGCGGGAGCATGCACCAGCTTTCGCCGGAGGCAGTCCGGGGGCTGTATGCGGAACTGCTGTTTCTTTGCGATCGAATCCGGAACTCGGGGGATTCGTTGGCGGCTGTCGACAGTTGGAAGGGGCCGATGCGGGGGCAGCATGATTTCGTTTACGGAAACAAGGCCGTGGAAATCAAGTCGCTCATGGGGACAGCGCGCAACTCGGTTCGGATTTCGTCGGAGGATCAACTGGAATCATTGAACGAGACGCTGTATTTGCGCATCTATGCTCTTCGTGTGGAGGACGGCAAATCAGAGGGCGTTTCCTTGAATCGGTTGGTGGATCTTGTCAGAGCCCAGATCGACGATGCCAGCGCGCTGGACGACTTCGACGGCAAGCTTGTCGAACAGAAATACCAGCCTTTGCCCGCTTACGACGAACCACGCTTCTCCGAGCGAGAGGTTCGTACGTATCGTGTGGATGGTGAGTTTCCTCGAATCGCGAGATCAAGGCTTTCGCCGATGTTGTGCAATGTTGCGTATGACGTGAAACTGGAGGGCATTGAGGAGCATGCCTGCAATGAATCCGAATTGCATGGAGATAAGTGATGGATCAGTCGGTCGAAGATTTTTTTCAGAGTTTCCGAAGTGACCTCAGTATTGGCGCTGCATCGAATCAGCGGTTTGCGCTGACGGAATTTGTCGAGTCGCTCGGGGCCGAGCTAGTCGAGTCGGGATTCGTAGAGGGATTTGAACATTGCCACTATCGAGCCAGCCGCGGGGCGCGCGTCGATGGATACTGGTTCGCCGAGGATGATGTGCTTGACCTTTACATTGCTGACTTCGATGCCCGAGCGGAGTTGGCTTCGTTGCCCAAGACGGATGTCGATGCTGCGTTCAAGCGATTGACCAAATTCTTCGAAGCCAGCAAGGACAAGGATTTGGCGGCCGAGCTCGAGCCGATGAGTCCTGAATATGGATTGGCTCGAGAGATTGCGGATCGTTCGACACGCATTCGCAAGATCAATCTGGTGCTGCTTTCGGAGCGCGTGCTCAGCGAACGCATCCAGTCCATCGATGATTCAACCATTGCAGGTGTGCCTGCGTCGTTCCATATCTGGGACATCACGCGGCTTCAACGTCAACGCAGCGCGAGAGGGCAGAAGGAGCCGCTGGATCTCGACGTTTCCGGGATGTTCGGACGTGGACTGTCGTGTCTCCCTGCCCATCTCGACACCGATGGGTACATGGCATATCTCATCGTCGTTCCCGGTGATGTGCTTGCTTCCCTGTACGAGAAGTATGGAGCTCGGCTGCTCGAACAGAACGTGCGAACGTTCCTGCAGGCGCGCGCGGGGGTGAACAAAGGCATTCGGGCAAGCATCATGAACGAGCCCGAGATGTTTTTCGCATACAACAATGGTGTGACCGCGACCGCTCAGTCGGTGGAGACTTCGATCGTCGATGGGCAGTTGACCATCACTCGATTGCTGAACCTGCAGATCGTGAATGGCGGGCAGACCACTGCATCGCTTTTCCATGCGCGCAAGAAAGACAAGGCGGATCTTTCGAAGATATCCGTGCAGATGAAGCTGTCGGTCATTGATGGATCGGGAGCCGAGGCCATCGTGCCGAAGATCTCTCAGTATGCGAACACGCAGAACAAGGTGAACGATGCCGACTTCTTCTCGAACCATCCGTTCCATGTCCGCATGGAAACCTTTTCCAGGCGTATCTGGGTGCCTGCTGGAAATGGCTCGCAGAAAGAAACCAAGTGCTTTTACGAACGCGCCAGAGGTCAGTACGCGGATGCACAGTCGGCGTTGACTGCGGCTGAGCAACGCAGGTTTTTGCTTGAGTATCCGAAGCACCAGATGTTCACCAAGACCGATCTGGCCAAGTTCGAGAACGTGTGGGAGGACCATCCGAGCTGGGTGAACAGAGGGGCTCAAAAGAACTTCGCGCAGTTTGCAAAGCGCATCGGCGAGGAGTGGACGCGATCAGCGGATGAGTTCAGTGAGTTCTATTACAAGAGAGCCATTGCCCGCGCCTTGATTTTCAAATCGACCGAGCAGTTGGTCTCGGAGCAGGCCTGGTACAGTGGTGGATACCGAGCCAACATTGTGGCGTATGCATTGGCGCTCCTGAGTGAAATTGCGAAACAGCGACAGCAGAGCGTCGATTTTCAGAAGATCTGGAAAAGCCAAAAAATCGAAAATGCTTTGCTGGATGGCATTGCTGTGATCGCGAAGTTTGTGCATTCCGATTTGGTGCAACCACCTGCGGGAATTTCCAATGTCACGGAATGGTGCAAGCGAGTGGATTGTTGGACCCGATTGCTCACCGGGCAAGCGACTGTCGAGAAGATGTTGTCTGCAGAGTTCTGGCAGTCATTGGTGCCCTTGGACACCCAGAAAGAGGAGTTGCAAGGTGCCAGGCGGATTCAGAAGATCGACGACGGACTCGAAGCGCAACGTCGTGTGATCGCTGTACATGTTGCGGAATGGTCGCGGGTGTTGTCGGTACTTAAGTCGAAGGGACAGTTGACCTCGAAGGATCGGGATCTGTTGAACATCGCAATGCAAATTCCTTCAAAAGTTCCTTCGGGCAAACAATGCATTGCCTTGTTGGAGATCGTTGAAAGAGCTAGGCTCGAAGGGGTGGTTGTAGCTGCCTGATCGTTTGCAATTGATTGGGTTGGAGTATTCCGTGGTGACTGCGTTTCCGTGGGGTTGTCAACATACACGAACATCGATGTGATTTTGATCGCATCGGTTGGCAAAGGAACGACTGTGAAACTTGGTTTGAAACTGCTCCACGCACTGCTGCTGGCAACGCTGGCTACGTCCAGTCTCGCCATGACCAAGTCCGAGTACGCGGCCGAAAAGCAGCGCATCGCCAATGAATACAAGTCGGCGATCCTGCATTGCCGAACTTTGGTGGGGAATGCACGCGATGTGTGCAAGCAGCAGGCGAAAGGGCGCGTGGCGGTGGGGAAGGCTCAACTCAAGGCTCGAGCGGAACCGAGTGCCAAGAGCCAATACAAGGTGGATATAGCAAAGGCCAAGGCGGCGAATTCTGTGGCGCGGGAGAAATGTGATGACCTGGTGGGCGAGGCCAGGGCGGTGTGCAATCAGCGCGCCAAGTCCAACTACGCGCGGGCCAGGGATCGAGCGGCGGCTTCGCGTTGATGGCTTGTTGGGTTGGACGCGCTCATTTGTTTGCGTCAGTTGCTTGCGGAGGTGGCGTATTGGTGTTGGGTTGGAGCAATGCTTGTGGGCCGCTCCAACTGCCCCGTCCAAGCCCCATAAACCCGCCTCGCTACCGCATGCAAAGCCGCCACGCGCGCATGCAAATTCTCCAGAATCTGCTTTTCACATTGGCATGACGGCCCGCTCGCGCACAGCTGCAGTTCGTGCCTGCCTTCTTCGCACCAGGCTTTGAGGCTTTCTGCGGTGACTTCCAAGTGGCCCTGGAAGGCCCAGTGTTTGCCGTGGCGGAAACCTTTGTTGAGGCAGTAGGTGCCGTACATGGTGCGGGTGGCGCCGCGTGGGATTTCGAAGGTGTCGTAGTGCCAGTTGAACATCATGGTGCGGACGGGGATGTTCAGGTCGTGTTGGGCATCGGGGGTGACCCAGATCTGGCTCCAGCCGATGTTGGGGCAGGCGTTGCGTGAGACTTGCGCGCCCATGGCGTGGGCTAGCATTTGTGCGCCGAAGCAGTGGCCGAGCACGGGCACGTCGCGGGCGAGGGCGGATTCCAGCAGGGCGCATTCGTCGTGCATCCAGTTGAGTCGCTCGTTCACTCCATGGTTGCTGCCGAGGATGATGATGCCGCGCCAGTCGCTGGCGTTGCGGGGCGTGGTGCCGTCTTCGGTGGGGAGGATGATTTCGTATGGAATGTCCTGCTGCTGCAGGTGCTCCAGCAGCACGCCGGGGCCTTGGTTGGTTTCGTGCTGCAGGATGGCGACGGGTTTCGTCATGAGGTGCTGGCTTGGCCTGTTTGCAAGCTGCGTGTTGCGATGGGGTCAATGTAGGAGTGCGTGCATCAAGGGCGGCTTCGATTGGCGGTGGCGGGCGTCAAGATGGTGTCAAGAGTGTCTTGATCAACGGGGCTGAATTACCAAGCGCGCTCGTCAAATTTGCGAGTTTGACGTGTTGAGATGCGTCATGAACTGACGTATTGGGTGTCATACTCGGCCGATGCGTTTTTCTGTTTTTGGAGCCGTGCCGCTCCTGATGGCTTCGGTTTCGTTCTCCACGTTTTCTTTGTCGGCGTCGGCTGAGTCGTTCCGCGATTGCCCGCAGTTCTTTCCGTCGCGCCCGCCCGTGGTCAAGAACATGCCGCGTCTGCGCGAGCTGTGCTTCAACGAGTTTGCGGTGCTGCATTCGGGCGAGACCAAGACGCCGCTGTATGTGGCGCAGCGCCTGAATGCGCGTGGTCTGGCGGCGGGTGCCAATATCAAGCGCAAGGACAAGTTCTATCCCGAGGCGCGTCTGCCGATGGCGGACCGGGCGCAGCTCGATGACTACAAGCGCTCGGGCTATTCGCGCGGGCACATGGCGGCTGCGGGCGACATGGGCACGGAGCAGGGCAAGGCGCAGAGTTTTTCTCTGGCCAACATGGTGCCGCAGGACCCCAAGCACAACGGCGGGGCGTGGGGGCTGATCGAGCAGGACACGCGCCGCTATATCCGACGCGCGGATGGCGATGTGTTCGTGATCACCGGGCCGGTGTTCGGCGCGTCATCGACCCAAACGATTGGCCAGAACCGCGTGCGCGTGCCCGAGGCGATCTTCAAGCTGGTCTACGACCCTGCGACCGGCAAGAGCTGGGTGCACTGGCAGGAAAATGCCGCAGCCACGCGCGTGACGCCGCCGATTTCCTATGCGGAATTCGTGCGACGCACGGGGCTGAATTTCCTCGGGGATTGAGCGAGGAAAAGAGGAAGGGGAAGGAGCGGGCTCAGGACCGGTTGCCTGCGGCAGCGGCGGCTGCGGCAGCTGCTGCACCGGCATCCGGCACGGCCACGGGCGCGACGGTCTTGTCCACGATGGGGCAGTCGTCGCTGGAGGGCGTGAACACCATGTGTGCGTCGGCGGTGAAGCGTTTTTTCACGGCCTGGGCGATGGGCTGGCGCAGGTCGACCGGGCTTTGCGTGCTCTGGAAAATCAGCTCTTCCTTGCCGTTGTAGACGGAATAGCACTCGGCCTGAGCCATTGCCGGGATGCAAGCGGCAGCGATCAGTGCCAGTGCGCTCAGATATTGGGTCATGTCGGGTTCACTCCCTCGCTTGAATTAAGTGGATTCTTTGGGTGGATTCTTCGGAATGCCCCGATTCTAAAAGCCGCAGCACAAATTGTTGCAATGCCGACCGGAGCGCTGGCAAATAAGCATGCGCGTGCGAGTCGGTGGAATGGGTGCGTCGGCAATGAGCCCATCTTGCCGATTGGGCTTGCCGACTCTTCTATGATTCAACGTTTTGGGGGCGTGCTTGACGGCTCCCGTTTTTGCCCTCGTCCGTGTGGGCGAAGGAAAGAGGAGCAAGGTATGAAGCCAAGGTTGGCAGTTGCGCTCGGCGCATTGGGCATCGCGGGCGCGATGGCACTTTCTGGTTGCGCGAGCAGCGACAAGACTGAGAAGAAGCCCGGTGCCAACGACATTGCGGCGCAGGTGAAGCAAAGCGTTTCGGAGTCGGGCGACAAGTTGGTGAGCATTCGCCCCTATCGCGTGAGTTGCAGCCAGGGGCAGCACAATCTGCAGAACACGTTCCAGTGCCCGATGATCGGTGCCGACTGGACCAGCGCGCGGCCCGGCATTGGTCGCCTGACGATAGGCGTGCCTGACCTGAAGGGGCAGGACGTGACCGGCGCGGATTTCCATCTGGGCGCGAGCGAGGTGGTTCGCGTGCGCAACAAGGCGTCGGTGCAGCCGAGCGGGTTGACTTATCCCGCAACATCGTTCGACGTGCCGCTCACCTTTGTCGAAAAGCTGGCCTACGGTCCGCGCACCTGGGTGCGTGTGTACACGGGCGAGCAGCGCTATATCGACGCGATGGTGAACAGCGGCGAAGACACGGCGCAAGCCGTCGAAGGGTTGGCGTATTTCATGCGATCGGTCGACACGAGCAGCGGCCGCTCGCCCAGCGACGTGGCGCGCGGTGGCGGTCTGTTCGATCGTCTGGGGCTGGGCGACGAAAAAGGCTCCAGCAACAGCAAGGGCGTGGAAGGCATGCATCCACGGTGATGCTTTCACCTTCGCCTGAACGCTGATCCATGTTCGAGGTCTTCCTCGCATTCCTGAAACTGGGGCTGACCTCTTTTGGCGGCCCCATCGCGCATCTGGGCTACTTTCGCGCGGAGTTCGTGGAGCGCCGCCGTTGGCTCGATGACCGCAGCTACACCGATCTGGTGGCGCTCTGCCAGTTTCTGCCGGGGCCTGCGAGCAGCCAGGTCGGCATGGCGCTGGGGATGAAGCGCGCTGGCTGGCCGGGCGCACTGGCCGCGTGGGTCGGCTTCACGTTGCCATCCGCGATTGCGCTGACGCTGTTTGCCTTGGGCGTGACGCATTGGACGGCGCTCGCGCAGTCGGGCGTCGTTCATGGTCTCAAAGTGGTGGCGGTCGCGGTGGTCGCGCAGGCGGTGATGGGCATGGCGCGGTCGTTGTGTCCTGATCGGTTGCGGGCGGGCATTGCGATTGCTGCGGCTGTGCTGGTGTTGCTGGTTCCTTATTCGGTCGCGCAGATTGCAGCCATGATCGCGGGTGCGTTGATTGGCCGATTTGCGTTGAATTTGCCGCCGAGTGCGGCGGTTGCGCAGGATGGTTTCGGCATCAGCAAGCGCGCAGGTGCTGTGTTGCTCGCCTTGTTTGTGGTGCTGTTGTTTGGCTTGCCGATGTGGGCCTCTGCGTTGCATTCGCGCTTGCTTTTGTTGGTCTCGGAGTTTTACACCGCTGGTTCCTTGGTGTTCGGTGGCGGGCATGTTGTGCTGCCGTTGCTGCAATCTGCGTTGGTGCCGATCACTTATCTGCACGACGATGTGTTCCTCGCGGGGTATGGTGCTGCGCAAGCGGTGCCGGGGCCGCTGTTCACGTTTGCGGCGTATCTGGGCGCGGTGTTGCCGGATTCCATGCAATGGGGTGGCGCATGGGGCAGTGCGCTCGTCATGCTGATGGCGATTTTTCTTCCGGCGTTTTTGCTGGTGATGGGTGCGTTGCCGTTCTGGCAAGTGCTGCGCGAGCGCCATGGCATTCAACGCGGCATGGCGGGTGTGAATGCCGCCGTGGTGGGTGTGTTGCTCGCGGCGTTGTATAGCCCGGTATGGACCAGCGCCATCCATTCGCGTGCCGACTTTGCTTTGGCATTGCTGGCGTTTGGATTGTTGGTGTTTGCGCGCTGGTCGCCGGTCTGGGTGGTGTTGCTGGCTGCAGCGGTGGGCTGGGCAGGGTGGCTCTGAAGCCTCCCTTTTTTACTTGCGTGCCCAAGTCTGCTGCAGCAGCATGCCGACGATCATCGACACCACGAAGATCACCACTTCCTTGTGCATGGTGAAGAGATTCATCAACGCCGGTCCGGGGCAGAAACCGGCCAGCCCCCAGCCGATGCCGAACATGGCCGAGCCGAGCAGCAGGCGCGTGTCGATCTTGGTGGCTTTGGGCAATTGCATGGGCTCGCCCAGCAGTGCGGTCTTGCGGCGCTTGGCCCAGGTGAAGGCGACGAGGCCCACGGCAATGGCGCCCACCATCACGAGTGCCAGTGAGGGATCCCAGGTGCCGAAGACATCGAGAAAATTCAGAACCTTGGCCGGATTGCCCATGCCGGACAGAATCAGGCCGAGACCAAAGATCAGCCCGGCAAAAAGTGCAGCGAGTATCGAAAGCATAGTGCGTGCTCCTTGCGATCAGTTCAGCACATGGCGCATCACGAACACGGTGAGCGCGCCAAAAAACATGAAGGTGAGCGTGGCTGCCAACGAGCGGCGCGACAGGCGCGAAATCCCGCAAACGCCATGACCGCTGGTGCAGCCCGACCCCAGCCGCGTGCCGAAGCCGACCAGCAGACCGGCGAGCACGATGATGCGCGGATTGCTGGGCAACTCCATCGCAGGCAAGGGTGCGAACAGTTGCCAAACGAACGGTGATGCCAGCAGCCCGACCATGAACGCGAGCCGCCAACCCCAGCCGAAGTAGTGCGCCCAAGCATCACGCTGCATGAGCGTGCCGAGAATGCCGCTGATGCCCGCAATGCGTCCAATCAGCACGATGAGCATGGCGCTTGCCACACCGATCAGCAGCCCGCCCGCGAGCGCGGGACCGGGCTGGAACGAGTCCCAGAGAATGGTGGTCATGCTTGCGCTCCTTTCGCGCAGAAAAGCCGGTGAGTGTGCGCAATGATAGAAACTTTGCGGCTCGCGCGTGGCGAGAGGTGCAAAGAGCCGCCCTTCAACGTTCGACTTGGATCTGTTCGAGATGCTGTGTGAGTGTGGCTTTGGAGAGTTCGCCGGAACGCACCGCCACCTGCTTGCCTTGTGCGTCGAAGAACAGCGTGGTCGGCAGTGCGCGCTGCTGCACCATGCGGCTCAGGCTTTCTTCGCCATCGAGCACCACGCTTTCCGGTGACATGCCGATCTGCTGCACGTAGCGCAGCACGGCCTCAGGCTTTTCGCCCTGATTGACGTAGACGAAGCGCACATTGGGATGGGTTTTTTGCGCCTCCATCAGCACCGGCATTTCGCGTCGGCAGGGCGGGCACCAAGTGGCCCAGAGGTTGACGACCACGGGCTGGCCCTTCAACGCGGGCAAGGAAACGGATTTCGCATCGAGCGCCACGCCGGTGAACTGCGGCAGGCTTGCGTTGCCGGGTGCGAGCAGAGAAAGACCCGCAGAACCACCCAGCCAGATCGCGGCAAACAACGCAGTGCCAACCGTCACGGCCTTCGCCACTTTGCTTTGCGCCACCCACAGCGCGAGAACGTAGATGCCGATGGCGACCAGTCCGGCAATGGGCTCCCAGCCGCCGTCACGGATGTCGATGATGCTCCAGGCATTGCTGCCATAGGCCGAGGCATATTGCGCGACGAACGCAAGACGTGCGGCGACAAGGCCCGTCAGCGCGATCAGCCAGATATGCCGCTCGATCTTCAAACCCTGCTTGCGCGCGATTCTTTCCGCGAGATGCGTTGCGGCAAACCAGCCGACGATGAAAACGATGAGGAGCCACGGAAGAGTGAGTGGCCCCAGTTGCAGTGTTTGCCCCATGGGATATTGCTTTGCTTGTTAGGTTTTAACCAAAGCATATCGACCACGTTGCAAACACTTGGTTCCCTGCGGGGAATGCGTGAGTAGCTCAGGCCAGTGTCATCAGGCTTGCATTGCCGCCCGCAGCCGCCGTGTTCACGCTGAGTGCACGTTCAAGCACCAGGCGTTCCAGCGCCACGCGGTCATCGTTGCCCACATGGGTCACGCCGATGATCGCGCCTTGGCGTTGGGCGATTTGCTCGCACAGGTTCTGCAGCGATGCTTCATCGCCCGCATGCAGCACGGCATCGAAATGCACGTTCTCGCGCGTCCAGTCATTGGCGAGCACGATGCGTTGTTGCACTGCTGCTGGAAGCTGTGTGTGCAAGGCCTGCGCGGCACTGGGCCACAGCGCTTGCGATCCGACGGCGAGCACGGCGCTCAGTTGGACGAGCAGCGCATCGTCGGTGCCGGCAATGCACAGCACCTGCTCGCGCGGCAGCACACGGTATTCGTTACGCTCGCCCGTGGGGCCGGGCAGGGTGCACAGCATGCCTGCGCAGGCCGATTGCGCATGCGCTGCGCAGGCTGCGGAAACGCGCGTGCGCTGGTGCTTTTGCGCCCAGTCGCTCAGGGATTGCAGTGGCGCTTGCAGAGCGCGTTGTGCGGTCAGGTCAGGCACCTTGGCGGCGGTGCGTGCAAGTGCTGTGCGTGCGGCGCTCGCGGGATGACGCGTCATCAGACGCAGCATGTAGAGCGGGCCACCGGCCTTGGGGCCTGTGCCCGAAAGGCCTTCGCCGCCGAACGGCTGCACGCCCACTACTGCGCCGACGATGTTGCGGTTCACATAGACATTGCCTGCCTGCGCACGTTCGATGACCTTGTTCACCGTTTCGTCAATGCGCGTGTGCAGACCTTGCGTGAGGCCGTAGCCCGTGCCGTTGATCTGGTCCAGCAACTGGTCGAGGTTTTCGCGTTCGTAGCGCACCAGGTGCAGCACGGGGCCGAACACTTCGCGTCCCAGATCGGCAATGCTGTTCAGGCTGATCAGCGTGGGTTTGACGAAGCTGCCGTGGGCCAGTTCGGCGGCACGCACATCCGACTGGTACACGTCGTGGCCCTTGCCGCGCATGCGTTCGATGTGCGACTCGATGGTGCCGCGCGCTTCTTCATCGATCACCGGGCCCATGTCCACGGCCAGACGCGTGGTGTTGCCCACATGCAGCTCCTCCATCGCGCCGCGCAGCATGGTGGTCACGCGGTCGGCCACGTCGGCTTGCACGCACAGCACGCGCAGTGCGGAGCAGCGTTGGCCTGCGCTGTCGAATGCGGATGACACGACATCGACGACCACTTGCTCGACCAATGCCGACGAGTCCACGATCAGCGCGTTCTGCCCGCCGGTCTCTGCAATCAGCGGAATCGGTTGGCCATGCGCATCGAAGCGCTTGGAAAGATTGCGCTGCAGAATGCGCGCGACTTCGGTCGATCCGGTGAACATCACGCCCATCACGCGCGCGTCACCCACGAGCGCCGCGCCCACGGTTTCGCCGCGACCGGGAAGCAGTTGCACAGCGGCTTCGGGCACGCCTGCGCGATGCAGCAGACGCACTGCATAGGCGGCGATCAGCGGGGTTTGCTCTGCGGGTTTTGCCAGCACGGTGTTGCCTGCGGCCAGCGCTGCAGACACCTGACCCATGAAGATCGCGAGCGGGAAATTCCAGGGGCTGATGCAAGTGACCGGACCGAGCGGCGCATAGCTTGCCGCATCGCTTTGCAGCAGCTCGGCCTGCGCGGCGTAGTAGCGCAGAAAGTCCACGGCTTCGCGCACTTCGGCGACGGCATTGGCCGCTGTCTTGCCCGCTTCGCGCATGGTGAGCGCGATCAGCGGCAGCAGTTCGGCTTCGAGCAGATCGGCGGTTGTGCACAGCAGCGCTGCGCGTTCGGTGGGAGCGGTTGCGCCCCATGCGGATTGAATGGATTGGGCGGCGTTCAACGCGGCGTCCACATCGGCTTGCGTCGCTTCCTGCACTTGGCCGACGACTTCGCGGCGGTCGGCTGGATTGGTGATGTTGATGACCGCGCCTTGGCTTTGGTGACCGGCGATCAGCGGCACGGCGTTGTAGGGCTGAGTGGCGCTGGCCTGCAATGCAGCGTCGATGTGGGCGAGCACGAATTCGTTGGACAGATCGAGGCCGGCGGAGTTGCGGCGATCGGCACCATACAGCGCGGGCGGCAGCGGAATGCGCGGGTGCGGCAGCGCGGACGTGCCTTCTTTTTGCGTGTCGGCATCGACGGTGGCGACCGGGTTTTCGATCAGCGATTCGAGCGGCAGATGGTTGTCGGCCACGCGGTTCACGAACGAGGTGTTCGCGCCGTTTTCCAGCAGACGGCGAACGAGGTAGGCAAGCAGCGTTTCGTGCGTGCCGACCGGTGCATACACGCGGCAAGGGCGGCCGAGCTTGCCCGGCTTGGAGCCGACCACCTGTTCATACAGCGGCTCGCCCATGCCGTGCAGGCACTGGAATTCATATTGGCCGGGCGCGTAGGTGGCGGGGTCGGCCAGCGTGTAGATGGTGGCCAGTGTCTGCGCGTTGTGCGTGGCGAACTGCGGGTAGATCGCATCGGGTGCGGCCAGCAGTTTGCGGGCGCAGGCGATGTACGAAACATCGGTGTGCGACTTGCGCGTGTAGACGGGATAGTCGCTCAGACCATCGACCTGCGCGCGCTTGATTTCGCTGTCCCAGTATGCTCCCTTGACCAGTCGCACCATCAGGCGATGCTGCGTGCGGCGCGCCAGATCGACCACGAAATCGATCACGAACGGGCAGCGCTTTTGATACGCCTGAATCACGAAGCCGATGCCCTTGAAACCGGCAAGCGAAGGCTCGTGGCAGAGCTTTTCCAGCAGGTCGAGCGAGAGTTCGAGTCGGTCGGCTTCTTCCGCATCGATGTTCAGGCCGATGTCGTATTGGCGCGCGATGTTGGCGAGCTGCAGCACGCGCGGGTACAGCTCGTCCATCACACGCTGGTGCTGCGCGCGGCTGTAGCGCGGGTGCAGGGCACTGAGCTTGATCGAGATGCCGGGGCCTTCGTACACGCCACGGCCGTTCGACGCACGGCCGATGGTGTTGATCGCATCCACATACGACTGCATGTAGCGCTCTGCGTCCTCGGCGGTGAGTGCGGCTTCGCCCAGCATGTCGTAGGAATAGCGGAATCCCTCGGCCTCCAGCGGCGCAGCGTGCTTGAGCGCTTCGGCGATGGTCTCGCCCGTCACGAACTGCTCGCCCATCATGCGCATCGCCATGTCCACCCCCTTGCGGATCAGCGGCTCGCCGCCGCGCGCGGTGAGGCGGCGCAGCGCGTCCTTCAAGCCGCCTTCGCTGTGCGTGGAGACCAGCTTGCCTGTGATGAGCAGACCCCAGGTGGCGGCGTTCACGAACAACGACGGGCTCTTGCCGAGGTGACGATCCCAGTCGCCGTTGCTGATCTTGTCGCGGATCAGCGCATCGCGCGTGGCGGCGTCGGGGATGCGCAGCAGCGCCTCGGCCAGACACATCAGGGCCACGCCTTCCTGCGAAGACAGCGCGAATTCCTGCAGCAGACCTTGCACGATGCCCGCGCGCCCCTGGTCCGATTTGCGCTCGCGAAGATTGCGCGCCAACTGCAGTGCCAGATCGTGCACGGCACCTTGTTGGTTGGCGGGCACACGGGCCATTTCAAGCAGCGAGGCGATGGCCTCGGGCTCGGAAATCCGGTAGGCACGGGTGATGGACTGACGCAAGGCGTCATCGTGCTGTGCGCGGGGTGCGAAAGCGGCGGAGATGGACGCGGGGATGGAAGCGGTCATGGGCAGGGCGGAGGTGTTCATGATCGGTGGAGGCGGTAAAGGCGTTTGTGCCGGTTCGTGAATTCAGTATGTGGCGATCATCCTTGTTTTGCGACAGAATTAATGTTCAAAATATAGGCCAGAAAGACGAATAATTCATTTTTAAAACGGTGGTGAGTAGTGGAAATAGACAGGATCGACAGAAAAATACTGAATATCCTCCAGCGTGATGGCCGGATTGCCAATCTCAAGCTGGCCGAAGAGGTGACCCTGTCGCCCACCGCCGTGCTCGCGCGCGTGCAGCGGCTGACGCGGGATGGCTACATATTGGGATACGAGGCGCGGCTCAATCCCTTGCTGCTAGGGGCGGGGATGCTGGTGTTCGTCGAGGTACTGCTGGACCGGACCACGCCGCATGTGTTCGAGCAATTCAACGCCGCTGTGCAGACGCGGCCCGAAATCATGGAGTGCCATCTGGTGGCGGGCGGCTTCGACTATCTGCTCAAGACCCGGCAGGCCGACATGGAGGCCTATCGCCGGTTTGCGGGCGAGGTGCTGTGGCAATTGCCGGGCATCCGCGAGACCCGGACCTACGCAGTGATGGAGGAGGTGAAGAACTCCACCCATTTGCATGTTTCTGGATGAGCGGGCTTTCTAGTTGATAACCGCTATGGCTTTTGACACGGGTGTAGCAATAATGGATGCATGACGGCACTTGAACGCCAGTCTCTTCGAAGGGAGAACGATATGACAAAGTCTTCGATTTCACGCGCAGGTGGCTTGCTGGTGGCAGGCGTGCTCGGCGCGCTGGCGGCATCTCATGCGCAGGCGGCTTGCTATGAACTTTACAGTTCAAAGAACGAGCTGGTCTATCGTTCCACGCGTTCGCCGGTCGATCTGTCGCGCCCCCTGCATCAGACCGTGCCGACATTCGCACCGGGGACCAAGATGGTTTTCACGCCCAATAGCCAAGGATGCGAGATCGAGATCAACAAGGTGCAGCCGCCAACGCAGGCCATTGTGGAGATCGAGGGCGCGGGATTCCGCACCATGAGCCCGCGCGAGCCGCGCCGTGGCGGACGCAGCTGAGTGACTTAGTCGTCGGGTTTTGTAAGTTTTGAGCGACAGGGCGAGGCGGCCTTCCGAGGTATTGCAATCGGATACAAGCCGCTTAACACAGGCTCTGCAACTTTCAGACACAACAAATGTCAAAGATCATGACATCCTGAATGGCATGTCGCGCGTTATGGAGTCAGAACCCAAAACGCCGAATCGGTGAGTGGCTGCAAAACCAGCAGACCTCGCCATTGTTCCAAGGAGAATTTCATGATCCAACGTCGCTCTCTGTATGCCCTGATTGCCAGCGCTGGCGTGGCTTTGGCAATGCTGGTCACCTCCGGCGCTGCACATGCCCACGGCGGCGGTGTGTCCTGGTCGGTGGGCATCGGCTCTCCCGGTGTCGCCATCGGTGTGGCGTCGCCCCAGCCTTACTACGCACCACCACCGGTGTACTACGCACCTCAGCCGGTCTATGTTGCGCCGCCACCTCCGGTGTATTACCGTCCTGCGCGACCGGTTTATTACGCCCCGCCGGTCGTGGTGGCACCTCCTGCCGTGTACTACGGCGGGGGATACCGCGGTGGCTATGGTCACGGTCATCGTCACCATGACCGTCACTACGATCGTCGCGGTCGCGATTGGCGTTGATTTCCTCATTGCCTTCAGCACCTACGGCCCTTCGGGGCCGTTTTGCGTTGTGGGCGCACGATAATGGGGGCTGACAAGCCGCCGACCATTCGAGAAATCATTCGATGATGAGTTCGCGGCGATTTCATCTCAGCATCAGAAGAACGCCATGACCCAGACCGTCTTCGTCCTCAACGGACCCAATCTGAACCTGCTCGGCACCCGTGAACCTGCGGTGTACGGATCGCAGACGCTGGCCGATGTCGAGCAGCTCTGCGCGATCGCCTGCAAGCGCCACGGCTTCGATCTGGTGTTCCGTCAGAGCAACCATGAAGGCGAGCTGGTGGACTGGATTCACGAGGCGGGCCGTCTGCATGCCCAGGGCAAGCTGCGCGGTCTGGTGTTCAATGCCGCTGCGTACACGCACACCAGTGTGGCGTTGCTCGATGCGGTCAAAGGCACGGGTGTGCCGTTGATCGAGCTGCACATCAGCAATGTGCATGCGCGCGAGGCGTTCCGCCATCACTCCTATCTGTCCGCCGCCGCCAAGGCCGTGATGTGCGGCTTCGGCGTGGCGGGTTACGGTCTGGCCATCGAGGCAATGGCAGGATGGACCGCGTGAAGTTCTGGGAAGATCAGGAAGTCGCACGCCTGCCGCTGCCCGCATCGGCCGTGCGGCTGGAAGCCGCCGCGACGGTGCATCGCACATCTCACAGTGCGGGCAACATCGTCTGGCATGTCTGGGGCGAACTGGCCGAGGGTGATCTGCCGCTGGTGCTGTTCCACGGCGGCAGCGGAAGCTGGTTGCACTGGCTGCGCAATATCGACGATCTGGTGGCCGCAGGTCGCCAGGTGTGGGCTGTCGATCTGCCGGGCTTTGGTGACTCGGATGCGCCCGAATCCGGCGGCGATGCCGACGCGCTGGTCGAACCGCTTTACGCCAGCATGCGCGAGCTGTTCGGCATGCAGCAGTGCGATCTGGTGGGCTTTTCGTTCGGTGGGCTGACGGCGGGTTTGCTGACGTCGGCGCACCCGGAAATCGCGCGCCAACTCGTGTTGGTGGGCGCTCCTGCGATGGGCGTGGTGCCCGAGCAGCAATATCGTTTGAAGGCCTGGCGTCATCTGCCGCCGGAGTCGCAACTCAACGCGCACCGCTTCAATCTCGGCGCGCTCATGTTTTACGACACGGCGGTGATCGAAGGCGATGCGCTGTCTGTGCATGTCAACAACGTCACGCGCGACCGCATGCAGCGCCGCCGCCTTGCACGTACCGACATCCTCGCGCGCTCGCTGCCGAATGTGACTTGCCCTGTGCATGCCATCTACGGCGCAAACGACTCGCTCTACAAGGCCTGGATTGCCGCGCTGCAAGAGGCCTACGCGAAGGCCGTGCCGGATTTCCGGGGGCTGGAGCTGATCCCGCAAAGCGGCCATTGGGTGCAGTTCGAGAGCCCCGAGGCTTTCAAACAGGCACTGCTGGAAGCGTTGAAAGACGGCGAGAAAGTTTGATCCGATGAGCACGCCGCAGATCGATGAACGCGAGGTGGAGTTCAAGGCCATTCGTGCGCAAGGCGCGGGCGGCCAGAACGTCAACAAGGTATCGAGCGCCATGCATTTGCGTTTCGATGTGCAGGCGTCGTCGCTGCCCGATGACATCAAAGAGCGCCTGCTTGCGTTGAACGATCAGCGGCTCACGCAGGACGGCGTCATCGTCATCAAGGCCCAGCAATTCCGCACGCAGGAGGCCAATCGGCTCGATGCGCTGCAGCGCCTGCAGGAACTGGTGGACACCGTGGCCGTCACCCGCCGCGCGCGCCGCGCGACCAAGCCCACCTGGGGATCGCAGCAACGGCGCTTGCAGACCAAGACACAGCGTTCGAGCATCAAAGCGGGACGCGGACGCTTGCGCGACGGTTTCTGATCAGGTGCTCAGTGGTTCGGTGTGAAGCACATCGAGATCAACGACACCACGGGCGGAATCACAAAGCACCACATGCCGATGACGAAGTAGGCTACAGCACCAAGTGCGCAGCCGATCGCGAAAATGCCGATGGCAGGCAGCATCTTGCGCAGGCGCTGAACGGCAGCGGTGCGGGCATCGCCTTGCACGCCTTTGAAGAGGTCGGCCAGATCCATCATCACCTGCGTCGTGTTGCCGGTCATCAGTGTGGCGGGCGGGGCGGTGGCGATGTGGATGCGCTGCATGGCATTCTGAATGGCCATGGCGCTGACCATCAGCATGCCGCCCCAGAACGCGGGCCAAACGTTGGAATCGGGGAAAGGGCCGAAGGCGATCATCACCCATGCGGCGAGGATCAGCAGCACGGTCTTGGCACTGATGATGGCGCGGATCGGTGGCTTGCCGCTCTCATCGAGAGCGCTGCTCGCAAGGCGTGTGAGAAAGACGAACAGACAGAACACCGGCAACGCCGCGACCTTGGCCCAGGCGCCTGATGTTCCATGCACCAGCGATGCGCCGAGCGTGACGAAATTGCCGGTGACGTGTGCGGTGAAAAGGCCGTGCAACGCAAGAAAGCCGACCGTGTCCACATAGCCTGCATTGAAGCCAAGCAATGAGGTGAACTGGGGCAATGCGGGAGTGGAGACGGGTGCGGTCAAGATCGGAATTTTGCGTGTTTGTGCATGGGTGAATGGACGTTGCTGGTTCAAGCTGCGACGCGTTCGCGTTCTTTCAGGTCCAACCATGCGACCAGCAGAAAGCCGCCGATCAGGCCCAGATGTTCGTAGAACGAGTTGGCAGCGCCAAAACGTTCGGGGCCGACGGGCAGTTCCCAGTAGCGCAGAGCGATGAAGGTGGCCATCAGCGTGAAACCTGCGAGGGCCAACGCGCCAAGCCAGCGCATCCAGCCTGTGAGGATCAGGGCCGATGCGCCCAGTTCCAGAATGATCACCAGCACCGCGAACACGCCAGCGGGTGCGAGGCCGAAGTGGTTCATTTCGCCCAAAGCGCCGTTGAAATCGGTGAGCTTGTTGAAGCCGCCTTGCAGATACGCCGCGCACAGCCCGAGGTAGGCGAGAAAGCGGATCGCGTTGCTGCCAAGAACCGGCCGCGCCAAGGCGGCCAGTTTGCTGCTGAAGGACTGTGGGGTGGACATGTGCGTTCAGGTGCGCTGTGGCATCACATCCAGCACGAGCAGCCCAGCGCGCCGAAGAAGCCCTTGGGGTCGGACGCGGGAATGCTAGAGCCCCAGGCCTTGGCGTGGCTGTGGCCATGCAGGCCGCAACTGTTGGCGCAGCCGCACAGCGATTGGTAGCGCGCTGCGGTCAGCGAGTTCTTGCCAGCACCTTCTGGTTCGCCCCATGCGGCATAACCACCGTAGCGGCGCACGGGCGACCAGTCGGGCATGGCGGGTGGCAGCGGGTTGTCGTCGAGCGACGCGAAGTCTCCAGCGCCGTAGACGATGCGTCCACCGACCACGGTGAGCTCGGATGTCATGAACGAGATGTCGTCCTCGGGCACCTTGAAGAAGTCCTTGTCGGGCACGATCATGTCGCCGAACTGACCGGCCGCGATCTGGCCGCGCTTGCCGACTTCGTTGGAAAACCAGGCCACGTTCTCGGTCCACATGCGCAGCGCGGTTTCGCGGTCGAGCAGGTTGCGCTCGGGGTACATCTTCATGCCGCCCACGGTTTTGCCGGTGATCATCCACGACAGCGACACCCACGGGTTGTACGAGGCCACGCGCGTGGCATCGGTGCCGGCGGAAATCTTCACGCCTTTTTCAAGAATGCGTTTGATGGGCGGCGTGGCTTCGGCGGCACGCGCGCCGTAGCGCTCGGTGAAGTACTCGCCCTGATAGGCCATGCGGTGCTGCACGGCGATGCCGCCACCGAGCGCCGCGATGCGGTCGATGGATTTGTCCGAGATGGTTTCCGCATGGTCGAAGAACCAGTTGAGTCCGGTGAATGGGATCTCCCTGTTCACCTGCTCGAACACATCGAGCGCGCGGGAAATGGTTTCGTCGTACGTGGCGTGCAGACGCCAAGGCCACTTGTTCTGCGCCAGGATGCGCACCACATCGGCCAGCTCGGTTTCCATCTGCGGCGGCATGTCGGGGCGGGGCTGGCGGAAGTCCTCGAAGTCGGCGGCCGAGTACACCAGCATTTCACCCGCACCGTTGTGGCGGAAGTAGTCGTTGCCCTGCTTGTAGGTGACGTCCGAGGTCCACTTGAGAAAGTCTTCCTTCTCTTGCTTGGGCTTTTGTGTGAACAGGTTGTAGGCCAGACGCACGGTGATCTGCTTGTCCTTGTCGAGCTGCTGGATCACTTGGTAATCTTCGGGGTAGTTTTGCGAGCCGCCGCCCGCATCTATCACGCCGGTCACACCGAGGCGGTTCAACTCGCGCATGAAGTGGCGCGTGGAGTTGATCTGGTAGTCGAGCGGCAGCTTCGGGCCCTTGGCGAGCGTCGCATACAGAATCGTGGCGTTGGGCTTGGCCAGCAGCAGGCCGGTGGGGTTGCCGTTTGCATCGCGCACGATTTCGCCGCCCGGTGGTTCGGGCGTGTCTTTGGTGTAGCCCGCAGCGCGCAAGGCCGCGCCGTTGAGCAATGCGCGGTCATACAGGTGCAGTAGAAACACGGGCGTATCGGGCGCGACGGCGTTGATTTCTTCGAGCGTGGGCAGGCGCTTTTCAACGAACTGGAGCTCCGTGAAACCGCCCACGACGCGCACCCATTGCGGCGCGGGCGTGTTGGCCACCTGTTGCTTGAGCATCTCCATCGCATCGGCCAGTGAACGCACGCCGTCCCAGCGCAGTTCGAGGTTGTAGTTCAGGCCACCACGGATCACGTGCGTGTGGTTGTCCGTCAGGCCCGGCAGAACACTGCGGCCCTTGAGGTCCACCTTGCGCGTGCCGCTCTCGGCAAGCAGCAGCACTTCTTCATCGCTGCCCACGGCCACGAACTTGCCGTCCTTGATCGCCACAGCGGTGGCCACGGGGTTGCTGCGGTCCAGCGTGGTGATGCGGGCGTTATGGAAAATGATGTCTGGTTGGGTGTTGGACATGTCTTTGTTTCCAAAAATGGATGAAGAAGCTGCGCAGCCAAGGCGCGCGCAGGCTGGCGTCAGCTGTGGGTGTCTGCTGGCTTGTCTGATTTGCAGGAGGAGTCTGTAGCGCCGTGGCGTCCGGGCAGCGAGCCGAGCACGTGGTCGGTGGCCTTGGTTTGCGTGCACGCAGATTTGAAGGTGTCGCCCGCGAGCAGCTGTTTGCCGACGGGGATGATCTGCTCGCCGATGAGGATGCCCAGCAGACCCACGAGCGCGATCATGGGCGGGGCGGGGGAGCGCACGCTGAGCAGGCTGTAGATGATGCCGACCAGCAGGCCAGCGCCTAGCGACAAGGCGTAAAGCTTCATGGGTGTCTCCTGTGGACGAGGAATTGCACCGGGCGACACGCTGCATCGGCATCGATGCAGCGTGCTCATTCAAACGACCGAGAAGTCGGAACTCACTTGGCAGGGTTCGGGCCGATGGTGTCGCCGTGCTTCACGCGCTCGGCGGCCTTGTGCACCATGGTGTAGCAGTAGTCCACGCCCATGCCGTAGGCGCCGGAGTGTTCACGCACGATGTCCATCACGGCATCGTAGGTGTCGCGTTTGGCCCAGTCGCGCTGCCATTCGAGCAGCACTTGCTGCCAGGTGACGGGCACCACACCGGCCTGCACCATGCGGTCCATGGCGTACTTGTGCGCATCCACCGATGTGCCGCCCGATGCATCGGCCACCATGTAGATTTCGTAGTCGGCATCCTTGATGGCGCTGAGCGCGAAAGTGATGTTGCAGACCTCCGTCCACAGACCCGACACCACGATCTTCTTGCGCTTGTTGGCGGCCAACGCATCACGCACGTTCTGGTCGTCCCACGAATTCATCGAGGTACGCTCCAGCAGCTTGTGGGTGGGGTACACGCTGAGCAGTTCGGGGTAGGTGTGGCCCGAGAAGCTGTCTGTTTCCACCGTGGTGATGGTGGTGGGAACGTTGAACACCTTGGCCGCCTTGGCCAGACCAACGACATTGTTCTTGAGCGTCTGGCGGTCGATCGACTGCACGCCGAACGCCATTTGCGGCTGCTGGTCGATGAAGATCAACTGGCAGTTGTCGGGTGTGAGCACGTCGAGATGGAAGTTGGCCATGTGGATTCCTTGGTGAAGAAGAAGCGGGAGGTGGCGGTGGTTGGCAGTGGTTGTAGGTGTAGCGGTGGTAGCGGTGATTGAACGTGGTTCGAAGAAGGGCGCGGGAAATCAGCGAATCACTGGAGATCTTCCGCGTCCACCAGCAGCAGTTCCGTGTCTTCGGACGCCGTGATGATCAGGGCCGACTCACCGAAGATGGCAGCGCCATCGCGGGCATTCAGTTCGACCTTGCCATTGACGGTGGCGTGCCCCGTGGCGAGCACGAGGTAGCCGCGTCGGGTGGGTGACGAGAACTGGTATTCCACTTTTTCGCCCGCCTTGATCGTGGCGCAGGCCAGGCGTGCGTTGGCGCGAATCGGCAGCGCATCGGTGTCGCCTGCCATGCCGCTGGCCAGCGTGATGAACTTGCCTGCGCGCTCACCCTTCGGAAAGGGCTTGGCACCCCACATCGGCGCGCCACCTTGGCTGTTGGGAATGATCCAGATCTGGAAGATGCGGGTGGTGCCGGGCTCCATGTTGTATTCGGAGTGGCGCACGCCGGTGCCCGCGCTCATCACCTGCACATCGCCCGCTTCGGTGCGGCCCTTGTTGCCCAGGCTGTCCTGATGGGTGATCGCACCTTCGCGCACGTAGGTGATGATTTCCATGTTGGCGTGTGGGTGGGCCGGAAAGCCGGTGCCGCCTTCGATGGTGTCGTCGTTCCACACGCGCAGCGAGCCCCAGTGCATGCGCTGCGGGTCGTGGTATTCGGCGAAAGAGAAGTGGTGTTTGGTGTCCAACCAGCCGTGATTGCCACCGCCAAGACTTTCGAGAGAGCGTCGTTCGATCATTGTTGTCTCAATAAGATTTGTATAGATAATAACTGCAGTCTATCGACGCTTTGTGTCAGTCGACACGTAGCAAATCGAAAACCATTCTTTCCAAATTGGAGGTGATGACAAGGTCTCACTTCGCATTGGAAGGCGTGTTCACCCTGCCAGAAAAACCGCCACGCAGCTGTAAGACAAAACATGAAACGCCTGCCTGATCTCGAAGCCTGGGCCATCTTCGCCAAGATCGCGGAGACGGGTTCCTTCGCTCGCACGGCGGCCGATTTCGGGCTGTCGCAAGCCACGGTCTCCAAGGCCATCACGCGTCTGGAGACGCGGATGAACACCGTGCTTTTCCATCGCACATCGCGGCGTCTGTCGCTCACCGAAAGTGGTCAGGCGGCGCTGGATCGGGCCACGCGCATTCTTGAATTCGGCGAGGCGGTGGAGTCCGACATCGCCGAGCAATCCAGCAGTCTGCGCGGCATGATCCGGCTGTCCGCGCCCATGTCGTTCGGCATCGCGCGGCTGGCACCGGCGCTGCCCGCGTTCATGGCCGAGCATCCCGATGTGGTGCTCGATGTTCAGTTCAACGACATGCAGGTCGACATCGTCGCCGAGCGTTTCGATCTGGTGCTGCGCATTGCCAATCTGGCGGATTCCAGCCTGCTGGCGCGGCAGTTGTGCATCGTGCAGATTCTGCTGGTCGGCTCGCCCGCGTACTTTGCGCGGCATGGCAAGCCCAAACATCCGCGCGATCTGGCCAAGCACAAGGCGTTGCTGTACAGCTATTCGCGCAGCGGGCCGAACTGGCGCTTCAAGCACAAGCGCCACGGTGAACTGGTGCAACCCATGGATGCGCTGCTGCAATGCAACAACGCCGAGGCGCTGATGCCCGCGTTGCTGGCGGGGCAGGGGCTGGCGCTGCAACCGGCGTTTCTGGTGTGGCAGCAATTGCAGACTGGCGAGCTTGAAACCGCGATGGACGACTGGAGCGTGGACACGATTGCGCTGCACATCGTGACGCCGCCCGGCCGCCGACGACCCGCGCGCGTGCAGGCGTTGATCGACTATCTGGCGCATCACTACGCCAAGGAACCCTGGGCCGAGGTGACGGAAATCGCTCCCGACGCATCCCCATGATTGCGCCTCAGGAATCGCCTTCGGGAACTCTCGGGCCGCGTTCACAATCCATGGGTTGAAGCTCCGTCTTCGACCCTCGAAACCAAGGCCTCAAACGCCACCCAATTCAACATCCATGCTTGATATTCCCTTGAGTTTTCTTCACCGCCCCGCCACCGAAGGCGTGGCTGAACCCTGGCTGCTGGTGCTGATGCACGGCGTGGGCAGCAACGAGCAGGATCTGTTCGGGCTCGCGCCTTACGTGCCCGAGGCCTTCCATGTGCTGAGCCTGCGTGCGCCTTATCGCATGGGGCCGAATGCGAACGCGTGGTTTGATTTTTCGATCAACGGCGATGGTTCGCGCACCATCAACGAACCGCAGGAAGCCGCCAGCCGCGCCTTGCTGATCCAGTCCGTCGAATCGGCTGCGCGCCAGTTGGGCGTGCCCGCGTCACGCGTGCTGGTGGGGGGCTTCAGCCAGGGCGGCATCATGGCCTTGTCGCTGTTGCTCACGCGCCCCGAATTGGTCGCGGGCGCGGTTGCCCTGCACAGCCGCATGCTGCCCGAAATCGTGCCGCACATCGCCTCTGCCGAGGCCTTCGAAGGCAAGCGCCTGTGGGTGAGCCAAGGGCTGCAGGACAACGTCATTCCGATTGCGAACGGCGAGTTCATCCGCAAGCAGGTGGCTGCATTGCCGCTGCAACTGACCTACCGCGAATTCGAAGGCGCGCACGAGATCCGCATGGAAGAACTCTCGGCGTTTGCCGGTTGGCTGGAGCAACTCGGCTCGGTCGCCGCCTGATTTTTGTTGTATCTCTGGATGATCGGGCAGATGTGATGATGCGCACTTGAGTGCGTACGTTGAGAGTCTTCGTTTTGAGATGACGATATGGGGCCGTATGCTTTGTTGCGAAGCTTTGCCGTATCGGCATACTGTCTGCAGCTTCGCGTCGCGCCTACGGCCCCATCTCGTCACTGTGGTTGCAGGTTCCAGCGTCCGCAGTGCTGCCAAGATGGCTGTGGGGAACCCAATTCAGACTTGCTGCGGTAACGGCAGCGCAGTCTTGTAGCGCACCTGCTTGAGTGCAAAGCTCGAACGGATTTTTTCGATGCCTGCAATCGGCGTGAGCTGTTCGACAATGAAGCGTTCGAGCGCCGCAATGTCGGGCAGCGCGACGCGGATGAGATAGTCCGCGTCGCCGCTCATCAAATAGCATTCCATCACCTCGTCGTGCTCGGCGATGCGGCGCTCGAAATCGGCCAGCGCTTCCTTGTTCTGCGACTTCAGGCTGATGCTGATGAACACGTTCAGGCCGAGGCCCAGCGTCGATGCGTTGACCAGCGCCACATAGCGCTCGATCACACCTTGCGCTTCGAGCGCTTTGACGCGGGCAAGACAGGGCGAGGGCGACAGATGCACGCGCCGCGCGAGTTCCACGTTGGAGAGCGAACCGTCGGTCTGCAGCTCCGCGAGAATCCGTAAATCGGTAGTATCCAGCTTCATATGCTTGAAAAATTGGTTGATGCGGCATATTGTGCTGAAAATTGAGTCCATTGAGATGTAATCAGCATCACATTCTTCGCGACTTTTCATAGAGTCTCGATCATGAATGCAGCTTTGCCCCTCCACTCCTTGAAATGGGCCGAATCCACCATGGACGCGAACCCCGATGAAACCGCTGAATGGCGCGATGCGTTTCTTGCGCTGGTCGCTACCGAAGGCCCGGAGCGCGCGCGCTTCATGCTCGACGAAATGGCGCGCATGGCGCGTGCGCAGCGCATTGGCTGGCAGCCCGATCTGAACACGCCTTATGTGAACACCGTCAGCGTGGAATCGCAGCCGGTGTTTCCGGGCGATCTGGCGGTGGAGGAAAAGCTCGCGTCCATCATGCGCTGGAATGCGCTCGCGATGGTGGTGCGCGCCAACAAGGCTTATGGCGAACTGGGCGGGCACATCGCCAGTTATGCGAGTGCGGCCGATCTGTTTGAAATTGGATTCAACCACTTCTTTCATGCATGCGACGAACAGAACCAACATCGCGGCGATCTGGTGTTTTTCCAACCGCACAGCGCTCCGGGCGTGTATGCACGCGCGTATCTCGAAGGCCGTCTGAGCGAAGCCGATCTCGAACATTACCGCCAGGAAATCGTCGCACCGGGCGAAGACGCGCAAGGCCTGTCGAGCTATCCGCATCCGTGGCTCATGCCCGACTTCTGGCAGTTTCCCACGGGCTCGATGGGCATTGGCCCGATCAGCAGCATCTACCATGCGCGCTTCATGCGCTACCTCACGCACCGCAATTTGCTCGACTGCGCGGGCCGCAAGGTCTGGGGCGTGTTCGGCGATGGCGAGATGGACGAGCCCGAGAGCATGAGCGCTTTGACGCTCGCCGCGCGCGAAGGACTCGACAATCTGGTGTGGGTGGTCAACTGCAATCTGCAGCGCCTCGACGGCCCCGTACGCGGCAATGGCCGCGTGATCGACGAGCTGGAAAGATTGTTTGCTGGTGCGGGCTGGAACGTCATCAAGCTGCTGTGGGGCAGCGACTGGGATGGCCTGTTCGCGCGTGATCTGACCGGTGCGCTGACACGTGCATTGGGCAGCACCGTCGATGGTCAGATGCAGACCTTTGCCGCCAAGGACGGGCGCTACAACCGCGACCATTTCTTCGGCCAGAGCCCGGAACTCATCGCGTTGGCGCAAGGCATGACCGACGAACAGATCGATCGCTTGAAGCGCGGCGGGCATGACCTTGTGAAGATCTACGCAGCCTACGCCGCAGCGGCCAAGGCCAGCGGCAAGCCGACCGTGATTCTTGCGCACACCAAGAAAGGCTACGGCATGGGCTCGGCCGGTCAGGGCAAGATGACCACGCACAGCCAGAAGAAGCTCGACGAGACCGATCTCATCGAATTCCGCAACCGCTTCAATCTGCCGCTTAGCGATGAACAGGCCACGAATCTGAGCTTTTTCAAACCCGCAGAAGACAGCGCGGAGATGAAGTACCTGCGCGACAAGCGCACGCAACTTGGCGGCTATCTGCCGCGCCGCCAGACCGCTTGCGATGTGGTTCCCGTGCCGCCGATCGAGCAGTTTGCGCAGTTCGCGCTCAAGGCCGATGGCAAGGAAATGAGCACGACGATGGCCTTCGTGCGCATGCTCGGCACCTTGCTCAAGGACGGGCAACTCGGCAAGCGCATCGTCCCCATCGTGGCCGACGAAGCACGCACCTTCGGCATGGCCAATCTGTTCAAGCAGGTGGGCATTTACTCCAGCGTTGGCCAGCAATACGCGCCCGAAGATATCGGCTCGGTGCTGAGTTACCGCGAGGCGCTCGACGGCCAGATTCTGGAAGAGGGCATCAGCGAAGCCGGTGCCATCGCCAGTTGGACGGCCGCCGCGACGAGCTACAGCGTGCATGGCATGGCGATGCTGCCGTTCTACATCTACTACTCGATGTTCGGCTTCCAGCGCGTGGGCGACGCGATCTGGGCGGCTGCCGATCAACGTGCGCGCGGCTTCCTGCTGGGCGCGACTTCGGGCCGTACCACGCTGGGCGGCGAAGGCCTGCAGCATCAGGACGGCAGCAGCCATCTCGTGGCCGCAACCATCCCGAACTGCAAGGCTTACGATCCGGCTTATGCGGGCGAATTGGCCGTGATTCTCGATGCAGGCATGCGCGAGATGATGGTCGAGCAGAAGGATGTCTTCTACTACATCACGCTGATGAACGAGAACTACGCACAGCCCGACCTGCCGCAAGGCGTGGAGCAGGGCGTGCTGCGCGGTTGTTATGTGCTCGAGCGCATCGGCGATGCATCGGCCGCGCAGAACCAGCGCGTGACCTTGCTGGGCTCCGGCGCGATCTTCACCGAAGTGCGCAAGGCTGCAGCCGAGTTGGCCGCACAAGGCTGGCAAGTCGATGTGGTGAGCATCACCAGCTGGAGCGAGCTGGCGCGCGATGGGCAAGCGTGCGAGCAGCGCATGCTGAGCGGTGAAAGCGGAGGCGAGCAGCCATGGATCGCGCAATTGCTCTCGCAAACCAACGGCCCAGTGATTGCCGCAACCGACTACGTGCGCGCCGTGCCCGAATCCGTGCGCGCGTTTGCGCCAGCAGGTCGCGCGTATCTCACGCTCGGCACGGACGGATTTGGCCGCAGCGACACGCGTGCCGCGCTGCGCGAATTCTTTGGTGTGGATGCGGCGAGCATCGTTCGCGCGGCCAAAGCGGTGTCTGCCAAAGGCTAACGCTGCAGCGACGATTCCGTGAGGTGTTCGACGAACAGCCTCACGGCTTCGGAGTTGGTGTCCTTGTTCCAGACTACGCCCACGGGGCCGAAGCGGATCTGTGTGTCGAGCGGCAATATCTTCATGCTGCCCAGCGCCACCTGATACTGCGCCATGGCCTCGGAGCACACACCGATGTAGTCGCCCGCTTGCATCAGCGCCTGCAGCGTGGTGATTGCGGCGGTTTCCACCTTGGGCAACAGCCACGAAATGCCGGCATCGAGCAAGGCGGTATCGAGCTGAATGCGCGTGAGCGTTCCTTTGGAAGGCATGATCCAGTTGTCATGCTGCAGGTCGGCAAGCCGCACGACTTTTTCTTTGCTGTTCCAGAAGCGGCTGCCCTTGCCGACGACCAGCACCACGTTGTCTTCAAACAGCACGCGATGCTCCAACTGGTCACGGTGCGCTCGCGCATCCAGCGATCCCACCACCAGATCGAGTTCCTTATTGGCCAATCCTTCCAACAAGCGCGTGAATGGGCTTTCCGACATGTAGACAGAAATGTGCGGATAACGTGCCTGAAACTGCACCAAGGCCTGCGGTATCACGCGTGCCACGCCAGCCCACACGCTGCCGATCTGCAGTCGCGCCGTGAGGCCTTGCGCGACGGCCCCCAGTTCCTTGTGGGTGCGAGAGATGTCGCCAATCACGCTGATCGCCAGCCGCTTGACGAGCACACCTGCGGGCGTGAGCTGCACGCGCCGCCCGCGTATCACGAGCGGCATGCCGACGAGCTCTTCCAGATCGGCGAGCCAATGCGACATGGCGGACTGCGTCATGTGCATGCGTGCAGCGGCTTCGGTGAGGGTTCCGGCTTCGTCAAGCACAAGAAACGATTCAAGATGCTTGACCTTGAGCCGCCGAGCCCAGGCCATCTGGTCTTTTTCAATCATGAGGAAATACTAATACATGTATCTCGTGAATTCACTGGTGTAACAGACAAGTCCCGCAAATAATGCGTTTTATGGAGCAGCGGGGCTGCTTGGCAACCAATCTGGATTTGTGAGTATGAAGAAAACTTTCTGCATCGCCAAAATCATGGCGTCCGCTTTGACCGTAGGCGTGATGGCGCAAGCCCCAGCCGCATTCGCGCAGGACGCCGCCGCAGGCAGCAATGGCTACCCGAATCGCCCGATCCGCCTGATCGTCTCGCAACAGGCGGGCGGCAGCTCCGACACTGTGGCGCGCCTGTGGGCCGAGCATGCAGGTAAAGCGATTGGCGGCAGCATCGCTGCCCAGCAAGCGCTGGCCCAGCCAGCCGATGGCTACACACTGATGTTCGGCGGCGTCTCGCAGATGGTGCTCAACAAGTTCACCTACAAGCCACTGCCCTACGACCCCGAAAAGGACTTCACCGGCGTCGGCATGCTGACGACGGTGCCGTTCGTGCTGGTGGCCAATCCTGAAACCGGTTTCAAGTCGCTCGACGATCTGGCCAAGTACGCCAAGGCGCATCCGGACAAACTTAATTTCGCATCGGCAGGCTTGGGCAATTCCACGCAACTGGCGGTCGAATTGCTGCAGAAGAAGCTGGGTATCTCGATGGTGCACGTGCCTTTCAAGGGAGAGCCCGACGGCGTGATGGCCACCATTGGCGGCCAGACGCAGGTGATGGGCCCGGTGGTGGGCACGGCGCTTCCGCACATCAAGGCGAAGAAGATCGTGCCGCTGGTCGTGCTGGCGCCCAAGCGCCTCGCCGAGCTGCCTGACGTGCCTGCCGCGAACGAGCTGGGGGTGAAGGACTTTGATTACATGGGTTGGAGCGGGATTGTTGCGAAGTCCGGTACGCCTGTGGCGATCATCAACAAGCTGAATGAAGCTACGAAGGCGTTCCACAACAGCCCTGAGGTGCAGGAAAAGCTGAAGACCATGATGGTGATTCCGATGGCTGGGCCTGCTTCGCAGGTGATGGAGGTTACCAAGCGGGACACGGCGGCTTGGGGGCCAACTCTCAATTCTTTGAATTTGAGTAGCAAGTAATTTTTTACTGGATTGAGTTGGTTTTTTTGAGGCGTTGCTAGGTGGTTGTTTTCCGAGGCCGGGAGTTCCGCCCGGCGGCGGAGTAACTTTTCGCTGGCGCGCGAAAAGTCACCAAAAGCGCGCTTGAATTCGGGGTCACACGATAGAACTCACTTTGCGCCGTAGGCGCGCCGTTCGGGCAACTATCGTGAGTCAGACCAAAAGCTGGGAGGGCGCTGCTGCATTCTGCGATGCAGCAGCGGAGGCGCGAGTATCGCTACGAAATGATCTTGGTTTGATGCGTCAAAGCGCGTGTTGAATTCGTCACGGAGCTTGTTCTCAGGCATCTCGCGAAGTCGCGAGATGCAGCACGAGCAACGCGAAGTGCCGTGACGCACCTCTTATGAAACCTCTGACTCGCGGCGGTTGCCCGAACGGCGCGCGCAGCGCAAAGTGAGTTCTGCCGCGGGTATTGAAAAGCGATTTTTGGTGACTTTTTGGCGCAAGCAAAAAGTTACTCGCCCGCCGGGGCGAACACCCGGCACCCGCCCTCAACCAAATAGCAAGAACAAAAACAAACTACCAAAGGACAAAAAATGAAAAAACAAGCAATGGTCTCCTGCGCCCAGCCAGAAGCAGCTGAGTCAGGCATAGAAATCCTGAAAGCAGGCGGCAACGCCGTAGACGCAGCAGTAGCCTGCGCACTCGCGCAGACAGTAGTAGACCCCCTGATGTGCGGCATCGCAGGCTTCGGCACTGCAGCCGTCTACATGCCCGGCAAGTCCACGCATGAATACTTCGACTTCCATTCGCCAGCACCTTTGGCCGCACGTGAAGACATGTGGGAAGCGCTGTTGGAAGGCGAAACCAAGGACGGTTTCGGCTTCATCCTCAAAGGCGCTGTGAACGACATCGGCCCGCAGTCCATTGCTGTGCCCGCCACGCTCAAGGGGCTGTACGAGATGCACGCCGCGCACGGCAAGTTGCCGTGGAGCGTTGTCGTTGAACCAGCCATCCGCTGGGCCAGCGAAGGTTGCATCGTGCGTCCGGGCATGTATTCGTTCTGGATCGACAAGCCGCTCGCTGGGCGTGTGAGCAATCTCGCGCGTCTGCAATATTGCGAAGAGGCGCGCAAGCTGTATTGCCATGCGGATGGCACGCCCAAAACAGTCGGCACGCCGCTGGTCAACAAGGACATGGCGAATGTGCTCTCGCAGATTGCAGCAGAAGGCATCACGCCGTTCTACGAAGGCGATCTGGCGCGCAAGATGATCGATCATCTGCAGTCGCTTGGTGGGCTGCTGTCGATGAAGGATTTGAAGCAGTGCGCGGTCAAGCGGGTGAAGCCGCTGGTGGGCAAGTACCGAGATCGCACGGTCACCACCAATCAGCCGCCGGGCGGTGGTGCGATGTTGCTGGAGATGCTGAATATCCTGGAGCAATTCGATCTGGGAGCGATGGAGCACAACAGCGTCGAATACCTCAAGCTGGTCAGCGAGGCGATGAAGAAAGCCACGTCGGACAAGGACCGCTACATCGGTGATCCGGCGTTTGTCGATGTGCCTTTGGACGAGTTGCTGTCCAAGGTTCGTGCGGCGGAAGTTGCTGCCGAGATTCGTTCGGGCAAGCGCTTTGAAGTGGTGCGCGTGAATCCGGGCGCTCCGGTGCCCAAGGACACTACGCATCTGAGCGTGGTGGATGGTGATGGCAACTGCGTGTCGCTCACGCATTCGCTGGCGATGCCGTCGGGCATCATCACGCCGGGCATGGGCTTTTACTACAACGGTTGCATGGGGGTGTTCGATCCGCGCCCGGGTCGTGCGGGCAGCATTCAGCCGGGCAAGAGCCGTTTTTCGTCAGCTTGCCCGAGCATCGTGTTCGACAAGAACGGCAAGCCCGAAATCGTGCTCGGTGCGCCGGGCGGAACGCAGATCGCCATGGGTGTGCTGCATGTGCTGCTCAACATGATCGACCACGGCATGGGCATGCAGGAAGCGATTTCTGCGCCGCGTTTTTCGTCGACCAGCAATTCCATCGACGTGTGCAACCGCATTCCGCACTTCATCACGCGCGAGCTGCAATCGCAGGGCTACGAGGTGGGACGCAATCCGTACAACTACACCATCGGTTGGGTGCATGGAGTGCAGATCACCGAAGACGGACTCAAGGGCGGTGCCGATCCGGGGCGCGATGGCGTCGCGCTGGGCACGACCGTGGGTTAAGCCGCTGGCCGTTGGAAGAATGCATCGAGCAGGGGAGCCAACGTGGGAAACTCTTCTGCAAAGCGGCTGCGATGCACGAAGTAGGCTTCGCAGGTGACGGCGAAGAACTCTTCGGGGGCGGTGGCTCCGTAGCTGTTGAGCCAGGGTTTGTCTCCGCCAAAGCGCTGTGCGATGACGACTTTTTCGCGGAAGCCTTCGTAGGCGTGGGTCCATGAATCGGCCCAGAGCCTGCGGGCTTCGGCGGCGGTGGTCGTGCCGGCAAAGCCGAGTTGCAGCGGAGGGCGGCCGTTGACTGCGCCGTCCTTCATGTCGATCTTGTGGATGAACTCGTGGATGACCACACTGCTGGCGTCTTCGGGGTCGCGGCCTGCGCTTTCCACGGCGGGCCAGGCGAGCATCACCGGGCCGCGTTCCATCGCTTCGCCAAGCAGCACCTGGCTGTAGTGATGGGTGACGCCCGCAGCGTCGGTGCTTCGGCGCGGCGCGACGGCTTCGGCGGGGTGAACGACGATGCCGACGAAATCGTCATACCAGTCAAGTGCCTTGGCCGCGTCGCCCCAGTGCAAAAGCGGCAGGCAGGCCTGCGCGGCGATGGCGACGGCCATGGCGTCGGTGACTTCCATGCCGTGCGCGCCCGTGAATTCCTTTTGCTGCAGGAAGAGGGCGCTGATGGCGCGCAGCTTGGATTGTTCCTCGATGGTGAGTGCGGCCAGAAACGGATACTGCCGCACGGTCTGCAGCCACAGCTCGGCCGGAATCTCCGGAACGGGGGCAATCTTGGAGCGCAGGCCGTTGGTGGCGCGGCGCAGAAATCGAGTAATGGCTGTGGGCGACATTCGCCCTACATGGGGACGATGCGCACGCGTTCCAAGCCCTTGGCCGAAAGTCGCATGACTTCGGCGCGCGGTTTGTCGGCGGCAAGGTCCCAATCGGACAAAACGATGCGCCTGACCTGAACGCCATCAGCATCACCATCGCCTGACGACAGCACATGCTCCGCAGGCTTGTGCGTATGGCCGTGAATCAGCGTGCTGCTGCCCGCAGCGGCCAACCATTGCAAGGCGCTCGCGGTGTCAACGTCGCCGTAGAACGCTTCGGGTGAATGCTTGCGGGCTTCGCTCTGCGCGCGAGCGCTGCGGCCCTGGGCGCGACGTTGTGCAAGCGGCAGGGACAGCAATTGTGCTTCCCAAGCGGGATTGCGGGCCACGGCGCGGAATTTCTGGTATTCGACGTCATCGAGACACAGCGCATCGCCATGGCTCAACAGCCAGCGTTCACCGGCAAAGACCAGTGCGGTGGGATCGGAGAGAAGGCGAACGCCCGTGCGCTCGGCAAAGTGCGCTCCCACCAGAAAGTCGCGATTGCCATGCATGAAGAACATGGGGCGAGCCTTGGCGGCTTGCGCAATCGAAGCGCAGCATTCGGCCTCGAAACTGCCCGCTTCATCCATGCTGTCGTCACCGACCCAGACCTCGAAAAGATCGCCGAGCATGAAGATCGCATCGGCCTTGGATTCCTGCAAGTAGCGCTGGAACGCAGCCACGGTCTCGGGCTCTTCGCGCTGCAGATGCAGATCCGAGATGAATTCCACGACAAGCCATTCCGCAGGGGCAATGAGTTCCTGAAAGGCGGGAAGAGGCAATGACATGAAAAAAGATTTGGTATTCAACGACCTATCTCGGCAGAGCAGCGGGCTAGAACCTCCCAGCCACAATGCCAAGATGGCCCTTCAGGCTAGGCGTCTCGCCTGCAGACAGTACTCTCGTACGGCAAAGGCGAGCAACAACGCATGAAGGGCCATATTGGCACCTCAAAACGAGGCACCAACCGAAGCCGCAAGGCTTCGTATAAAAAACAAAAAATTAAAGGACAACAGCCTTTTCGATGACCAGATCATCCTTTGGCACGTCGTCGTGGAAACCCTTGCGACCAGTCTTCACGCCCTTGATCGCGTCCACGATTTCAGTGCCCTTGACCACCTTGCCGAACACGGCATAACCCCAGCCTTGGGCTGTAGGCGCGGTGTGGTTCAGAAAACCGTTGTCAGCCACGTTGATGAAGAACTGAGCGGTGGCAGAGTGCGGATCGCTCGTGCGGGCCATGGCCAGCGTGTACTTGTCGTTCTTCAGGCCGTTGTTGGCTTCGTTTTCGATGGGCTTGTCGGTGGGCTTTTGTTGCATGCCGACTTCAAAGCCGCCGCCTTGAACCATGAAACCGTTGATCACGCGGTGGAACACGGTGCCGTCGTAGAAGCCGTTCTTCACGTAGTTCAGGAAGTTTTCAGCCGACTTGGGTGCCTTGGCTGCGTCCACTTCGATGGTGATGGTGCCGTGACCAGCGATGGTCATTTCAACTTGTGGGTTGCTCATGATGTGAAATTCTTTCGTGAACGAAGAGGTGGGATGATTTGAAGCAAGAAAAAGGTCTTGAGCTTACTTCACCAGAGTGGCCGATTCGATCACCACGGGGGTTGTGGGCACATTCTGGTGACCCGCCTTGTTGCCGGTGGCCACGGCCTTGATCTTGTCGACCACGTCGTTGCCGCTCACCACCTTGCCGAACACCGCGTAGCCGTAACCATCGGGGCTGGGGGCGTTCAGGCTGTCGTTGTTCTTCACGTTGATGAAGAACTGCGAGGTGGCCGAGTTCGGGTTGCCGGTGCGGGCCATGGCGATCGTGTAGGTGTCGTTCTTGAGGCCGTTGTTGGCTTCCAGCGGGATGGGCGGCTTGGTGGCCTTTTGCTGCATGTCGGCCGTGAAGCCACCGCCCTGAATCATGAAGCCGTTCATCACGCGGTGAAAGATCGTGCCGTCGTAGTGCTTGTCCTTCACGTAGGTGAGGAAGTTTTCCACGGTCTTGGGCGCCTTGGCGGGGTCGAGTTGAACGACGATTTCGCCCATCGAGGTGGTGAGCTTGACCTTGGGGGCTGCGTCCTGTGCGAGGGCAGGCGCGGCTCCGATCAGGGCTGCAGCGGCGATGCTGGCGGCTGCCAGCAGGGAGTTGCGACGGGAGAACATGGATTCACTCCTTGATGGAAGAAGAAAGATGCAGTGTTGAATGGTGAAGAAAGGATGAAAGCTGCGAAGCCGGCCTCTGGCAGCGCGCTGCATGTCAGCCCTTCCTGGCTTGTGTGTCAGTGCTGTTATTTCTTGCCTGTACCTGTGCTGGTACCGGTCGCTGCGCTGGCGTTGCCGTCGAACATCTGGCGCAGCAGCTTGAGCTTGGGGGCGACGGACGAGGTCAGGCGGCCGTCGAGGCGCTGGGCCTTGTCGTACGATTCGGCGGCCAGGCGGGCGTAGATGTCGCCCAGATTTTCATAGGCGACCGCGTAGTTGGGATTGCCGCGCACGGCCATTTCCAGCGCGCGGCGAGCCTTTTCAAGCTCGTTGCGCTTGGCGTGCAGCACGGCCAGATTGTTGTAGGGCTCGGGCAGTTCAGGATAGAGCTGCGTGAGCTGGGTGAAGGTCTCGATGGCCTCGTCCGACTTGCCGAGATCGCTCTGCGCGACGCCGCGCAAGAACAGCAGTTGTGGATCGCGCGGAGTGGCTTCGATGCGCTTGTCCACGGCCCCCAGTGCCTGTTCGGGTTTCTTCTGCTTGAGCAGGGTGGTGATGCCGGAATAGTCTTCCGCATGCGCCCAGGATGCGCCAAGGGCGCAGGCCAGAACGACCAGACGCAGAACGGATCGGACGGTGGGAAGTGCTGAGTTCATGAGATGAGGAAAGACTGAGGAGACCCGCGAGAATACGGCGCGGGCTTATACTGCGACGAATTGTAGCTGAGGGGTGTGCCATGCCTGTGTGCTGTTGTCACTGCTTGAAAAGCGGGCGTTTCTAGAGCGCCATACCCTTCCCACGTCTGCCGTCCGTGCAGATGAGCCTACATTCAGATTTACTTTTTTATCCCATGAGCTTGCGAATCTACAACACGCTGTCGCGTGCGCTGGAGGAGTTTTCCCCGTTGGAAGCTGGTCACGTGCGCATGTACGTGTGCGGCATGACGGTGTACGACCTGTGCCACCTGGGCCATGCCCGTTCCATGGTGGCGTTCGACGTGGTGCAACGCTGGTTGCGCGCCAGCGGTCTGAGCGTGACTTACGTGCGCAACATCACCGACATCGACGACAAGATCATCCGCCGCTCGCTTGAGAACGGCGAGACGATCCGCCATCTGACCGATCGCATGATCGATGCGCTGCATCAGGATGCCGACGCCCTCGGCATCGAACGCCCGACCCACGAGCCGCGCGCTACCGACTATGTGCCGCAGATGCTGGACATCATCGGCAAGCTCGAAGACAAGGGCTTGGCCTACCGCACCGAAAGCGGCGATGTGAACTACGCCGTGCGCAAGTTCCCCGGCTACGGCAAGCTCTCGGGCAAGTCGCTGGATGAGCTGCACGCTGGCGAGCGGGTGGCCGTGCTCGACGGCAAGGAAGACCCGCTCGACTTCGTGCTCTGGAAGAGCGCCAAGCCGACCGAGCCCGAAGATGCCAAGTGGAATGGCGCGTATGGCCTCGGTCGTCCGGGCTGGCATATCGAATGCTCGGCCATGAGTTGCGCTCTGCTGGGCGAGACCTTCGACATCCACGCCGGGGGTGCCGATCTGCAGTTCCCTCACCACGAAAACGAAATCGCACAGAGCGAAGGCGCAACCGGCAAGCAGCTCGCCAAGGTGTGGATGCACAACGGCTTCATCAACGTGGACAACGAGAAGATGTCCAAGTCGCTGGGCAACTTCTTCACCATCCGCGAGGTGCTCAAGGAATACGATGCCGAGACCGTGCGTTTCTTCGTCGTGCGCGCGCACTACCGCAGCCCGCTGAACTACAGCGATGTGCATCTGGACGACGCGCGCAATGCGCTCAAGCGCCTGTATACGGCGCTGAGTCTGGTGCCTGCCGCCGACATTCAGGTGGACTGGAACGATGCCTACGCCGCGCGTTTCCGCGCTGCCATGGATGAAGACTTCGGCACGCCCGAAGCCGTGGCCGTGCTGTTCGATCTGGCCGGCGAAGTCAATCGCAGCAAGTCGCCCGAGGCGGCTGGTCTGCTCAAGGCGTTGGGTGGTTTTCTGGGGCTGCTGCAGGACGACCCGCAGCGCTTTCTGCAGGCAGGCGCGGGTGCGTCCGGCCTGGATGCCGCGGCCATCGAGGCGCAGATTGCTGCGCGTGCCGCTGCCAAGGCGGCCAAGAACTGGGCCGAGGCCGATCGCATCCGCAAGGAGTTGCTGGAGCAGGGCATTGTCCTCAAGGACTCCGCCGCCGGCACCACTTGGGAGGCGGCTCAGTGATTGGTCTGTCCGGTAAATGTGTCAGTGAATGTCCGGTAATGCTCTCGCTGCCGAACCTGGTTTGGGAGAGTTGAGAGATGGCGACGATCAAAAAAACCGGCGACGACGACAGTGCGCCGAATCTGCAGCCGCCCAGTTACTGGCAGGAGGCCTGCAAGCACCTGATGAAGAAGGACCGCGTCATGCGTCGCCTGATTCCGGATCTGGGCAACGTCTCGCTCACGCTGCGGGGTGACGCGTTCACCACGCTGGCGCGCAGCATCGTCGGTCAACAGGTGGCAGTGGCCTCCGCACAGCGCGTGTGGGAGAAATTCGCCCAGTTGCCGACCGAGATGACGCCCGGCAACGTGCTGCTGCTGAAGGTGGACGACATGCGCGCAGCAGGCCTGTCCGCGCGCAAGGTGGAATATCTGGTTGATCTCGCGCTGCACTTCGACAGCGGTCGCCTGCATGTGGGCGAGTGGGATGGGATGAGCGACGAGACCATCGTCGCCGAGCTGGTCGCCATTCGGGGCATCAGCCGCTGGACTGCGGACATGTTTCTTTTGTTTCATCTCGGCCGCCCGAACGTGCTGGCGCTCGATGACCCTACACTTTTGCAAGGTATCAGCAACCAGTATTTCTCGGGAGAACCCGTCAGTCGCAGCGATGCGCGCGAGGTGGCCGAGGCGTGGAAGCCGTGGTGCAGCGTCGCAAGTTGGTATATTTGGAGATCGCTTGCTCCGATGCCTGTGCAGTGCTGATCGTCCAAAAACCGAATATCGATCATTGATGCAAACAGTTGCAAATTTCGCGCAAACGCGTCTTAATCGCGTGCGCTCCGTGAAATCGGGCAATTGGGGCATACAAGCGCCCAAGGAGAATTACGTTGGCTAAAAAAACATTTCTGGACTTCGAGCAACCCATCGCGGAGCTGGAGTCCAAGATCGACGAGTTGCGCTATGTCCAGAACGAAAGCGCCGTGGACATCTCGGAAGAGATCGACCAGCTCAGCAAGAAGAGCCACCAGCTCACCAAGGACATCTACAGTGACCTGACCCCCTGGCAGATCACCAAGATCGCGCGCCACCCGGAGCGCCCCTACACCATGGATTACGTGCGCGAAATCTTCACCGATTTCGTCGAGTTGCACGGCGACCGCCATTTCGCGGATGACCTGTCCATCGTTGGCGGTCTGGCCCGTTTCAACGGCCACCCCTGCATGGTGCTGGGCCAGCAAAAGGGCCGCGACACGAAGGAACGCGCTGCGCGCAACTTCGGCATGAGCCGTCCGGAAGGCTATCGCAAGGCCCTGCGCCTGATGAAGACCGCCGAGAAGTTCAAGCTGCCAGTGTTCACCTTTGTGGACACGCCCGGTGCCTATCCCGGTATCGACGCCGAAGAGCGCGGTCAGTCCGAAGCCATCGGTCGCAACATCTTCGAGATGGCGCAGCTCGAAGTGCCCATCATCACCACCGTGATCGGCGAAGGCGGCTCCGGCGGCGCGCTGGCGATTGCAGTGGCCGATCAGGTCATCATGCTGCAGTACTCGGTGTACTCCGTGATCAGCCCGGAAGGCTGCGCTTCGATTCTCTGGAAAACCAGCGACAAGGCGCAGGACGCGGCAGACGCCATGGGCATCACCGCCCACCGTCTGAAGGCGCTGGGTCTGATCGATAAGATCGTGAACGAGCCCGTGGGCGGTGCACACCGCGACCACAAGCAGATGGCGTCGTTCCTCAAACGCGCGCTGGGCGATGCCTACCGCCAGTTGTCCGATCTGAAGACCAAGGAACTGCTGGACCGCCGCTACGAGCGCGTGCAAAGCTACGGTCGCTTCAACGACACCAAGGCGGAAAACGCCTGATCGGGCTATCGCCTGATCCCCATCACCACGGCGGCCCTTCGGGGCCGTTGGTGTTTTTGGCGGGGTGCTAATCTCGCTTTTCCATCTCTGCACGCCATGAGCATCTCCTTCGACGCCGCCATCCAGTCCTTCAAGCCGCAACTGCCTTTGGCCGTGGCGCTGAGCGGCGGTGCGGATTCGACCGCCTTGCTCATCGCCTGCGCCACACGCTGGCCGGGGCAGGTGCATGCCTTTCATGTGCATCACGGTCTGCAGGCTGCGGCGGACGGCTTCGAAGCGCATTGTCGGGCGCTGTGCGAGCGGCTTGTTGTGCCTTTGCTGGTGCGGCATGTCGATGCCAGAAACGCCAACGGGCAGAGCCCCGAAGACGCGGCGCGGCAGGCGCGATATGGCGCGCTCGAAGACATGCTGGCTGAGGCGACAGGCATTCGCAGCATCGCGCTCGCCCAGCATGCCGATGACCAGATCGAGACCATTCTGCTGGCGCTCTCGCGCGGCGCGGGGGTGGCGGGCATCGCCGCCATGCCCATGCAATGGCAGCGCGCAGGCATCGATTGGCACAGGCCGCTTTTGAAAACCGGCGGCGCGGAGATCCGCAAATGGCTGAAAGAGCAGGGCGCGGACTGGGTGGAAGACCCTACAAACGCCGATGAACGCTATACCCGCAACCGCATTCGCAGGAACCTGTTGCCCGCTTTGCAGGCCACTTTTCCGCAGTTTCGCGAGACCTTTGCGCGCAGCGCCGAACACGCTGCGCAGGCGGCCGAACTGCTGCAGGAGTTGGCCGAGCAGGATCTGCAAACCGTCGGCAATCCCCCGTCCATCAATGCTTTGCAGGCTTTGAGCCGTGCGCGGCAGGCCAATGTGCTGCGTCATTGGCTGCGGCTCGCGCATGCCACCACACCGAGCGCCGCGCAGTTGGGCGCGCTGCTTGATCAGATCGCCGCATGCACCACGCGCGGGCACCGGATTCACCTCAAAATCGGGCGCGGATTCATCGAAAGAAAAGACGGGCTTCTCGATTGGTACAATTGACAGGTTTTGGATTCAACTTTTTTGTACGAAACGTCGGCGCGCCAAAACAGCCTTCAGTCCCATTTGCGCCGTGATTGAAAAAAGTTTCGTCACCCCGAATATTCCATGGCACTGATCGTTCATAAATACGGCGGCACATCGATGGGCTCGCCAGAGCGCATTCGCAATGTCGCAAAGCGCGTGGCCAAGTGGGCGCGGGCCGGCCACCAGATGGTGGTGGTGCCCAGCGCCATGAGTGGTGAAACCAACCGCCTGCTGGGTCTGGCCAAAGAGCTGGCTCCGTCGCGCGTTTCCACGGCCTATCATCGTGAGCTCGACATGCTGGCCGCCACTGGCGAGCAGGCATCCTCCGCTTTGCTGGCGATTGCCATGCAGGCCGAAGGTCTGGAGTCGGTGAGCTACGCCGGCTGGCAAGTGCCGGTGCGCACCGACAGCTCGTTCACCAAAGCCCGCATCGAGTCCATCGACGACAAGCGCGTGCGCGCCGATCTGGACGCAGGTAAGGTCGTGATCGTCACCGGCTTCCAGGGCATCGACCCGGACGGCCACATCACCACGTTGGGCCGTGGCGGCTCGGACACTTCCGCCGTGGCGATTGCCGCTGCGATGAAGGCTGCCGAATGCCTGATCTACACCGACGTGGACGGCGTGTACACCACCGACCCCCGCGTGGTGCCCGAAGCCAAGCGCCTGACCACGCTGAGCTTTGAAGAAATGCTGGAAATGGCGAGCCTCGGCAGCAAGGTGCTGCAGATCCGCTCGGTCGAATTCGCAGGCAAGTACAAGGTGCCGCTGCGCGTGCTCTCCAGCTTCACGCCCGTGGATATCGACGTCAATGAAGAGGCCGTATCCGGCACGCTGATCACTTTTGAGGAAGACGAAAAAATGGAAAAAGCTGTCGTTTCCGGCATCGCTTTCACCCGCGACGAAGCCAAGATTTCCGTGCTCGGCGTGCCCGACACCCCCGGCATCGCCTACCAGATCCTGGGCGAAGTGGCTGACGCCAACATCGACGTGGACGTGATCATCCAGAACCTGAGCAAAGACGGCAAGACCGACTTCAGCTTCACGGTCAACCGCAACGACTACCAGCGCACCGTCGAACTGCTCAAGGAAAAAGTGCTGCCCAAGCTCGGCGCACAAGAAGTGGTCGGCGACACCAAGATCGCCAAGGTCAGCATCGTCGGCATCGGCATGCGCAGCCACGTCGGCGTCGCCAGCAAGATGTTCAAGGCGCTGAGCGAAGAGGGCATCAACATCAAAATGATCTCCACTTCCGAAATCAAGACCTCGGTCGTGATCGACGAAAAATACGTCGAGCTGGCCGTGCGCGCACTGCACAAGGCATTCGAGCTGGATCAAGCGTAATTGAGTTCAAAAAAACGGCTGAGTTTCCAAAACTCCATTTGGAGTGGGTTACAATAGCTGTATTGGAAACGTGACCGAGTGGCCGAAGGTGCTCCCCTGCTAAGGGAGTATGGGGTGTAGAGCCTCATCGAGGGTTCGAATCCCTCCGTTTCCGCCAGATCAAAGCCTCAAGCGAGCAATCGCTTGAGGCTTTTCTGTTTGGCTTTTCAGTTTCCTGTTCGTCCCGGTCAGCGTCCACACGTTGGCTTCATGTCGGCACAACCAGTGTCTGGGTGTGTTTTCATGGTGGATAAGGGTAAACACCAGTGTCTGATGACGCTGTCGATGCGCTCGAACTATTTACTTGCCTGAGCAATTGGCATTAAATGCGTTCTTATGTGCCAATTGTTAATATTTGTATTATTACTCCGCCGGTCGCGCGCCCTGTTTGCGGGACTGAGTGCGCTGTTGCTGATGGCTGGAGTCGCGCGCGCGGACATCTCCATTCCGGTGGGGGCTTCCTATCAATTGGCGGGCGGCACTACGAGTCTGGCATGCACGGATTTGCAGATTGCAGGGAGCGCCACTTCGGGTGTCGGCGGCGCAGTGGTGAATGCGAAGGACATAACGATCCGCGCGGGTGGCCAGATGGACATCTCCGCGGGCAGTGTGGAGCTTGCGCAGGACTATGTGAATCAAGGCAGCGTCACCGCGACAGGCGGGGGCATCACGCGGGTGAACAGCGCGAGCTGTCCTGCGAAGGGTGCGCTCGGAGCCGTCAATCCCGCAGGGGCGATTTCGACGGGCACGGTGGCCCCTGTTCCGTTGCTGCAAGCGGATGTACTGATCGCTCTTTCCCTGGTGCTGGCGTGCCTTGGTGGCATGCGTCTTCGGCGCCGGGGCGTCTGAATTTTCTGTGCGCCTGTGTATGGTTTTTCCAATTTTCGAACGCTCATGAAACACTGCTTCAAACTCAATGTGCTGATGCTGGCCGCGCTGACTTCCATCAGCGCGCTGGCGGCCGACGATGTCACGATCACGCCGGCTGCGGGCGGAGGGGTGACGATCTTCTCCGACTCCAGCACGCCGGCCATCAAGGTGCTGCCCAACCAGCAGGTGCAGGTGCCCAGTGTGGCTAACGTCGGGCCGTTTTCGCAAGTCGTCTGTCACGATGCCAGCGGCACCTTGGGGCAATGCAATGCCTTGTCGTTCGTTGGTGCAACCGGGGCAGCGGGTGCCACCGGTCCGGCCGGGCCGATGGGTGCAACGGGGGCGGTGGGGCCTGCGGGCGCTGTCGGATTGACAGGTGCCAATGGCGTGACGGGTGCTGACGGGGCCGCAGGGCCGACGGGAGCCACTGGCATCACCGGGCCCGCCGGTGCGACGGGCGCGACGGGAGTCAACATTCTCTCCGGCAACGGATTGCCGCCCGCCACGTTGGTGGGCAACGCAGGCGACAGCTATCTCGATCTCGGCACTGGCAATGTCTATGCGTGGGTCGGCGGTGCTTGGGATACCGCCACGCCAGTGGGCCAACTGGTCGGGGTGGCGGGCGCGACGGGTGTCACTGGCATGACGGGATCTACTGGGTCCACGGGGCCAACGGGGCCTACCGGGCCTACCGGACCGACCGGACCCACGGGCGCGACAGGCGAAACCGGGCCGCTCGGTTCTCAAGGGCCGCAGGGCATTCAGGGCAATGCGGGCTTCAACGTCTTGCAGGGCAGTGGTGCACCGTCCTCCGGCACGGGCAATATGGGGGATACCTACATCAATACCGCCAATGGCACCATCTACAACAAGACCAGCGCAACGAACTGGACCATGACAGGTGGATTGGCGGGAGCGACGGGCCCGACAGGCCCGACAGGTCCAGCGGGGGCGGCAGGGGCCACCGGCGCTACCGGATCGGGCGGCATCGATACTTACTCGTCGGCCTACAACACCAGCGGTTCAGTGATCGCGGTGCTTCTTGGAGGCACCGACGTACCGTTTCCCGGTTCGGAAGCAACTGCCAATGTGATCCGCAATGGTGCCAACACGGTCTTCACGGTCGCGTCCACGGGCACCTATCAAATCTCTTATTCCATATCGACCACAGTCGCGCTGCTGATGGGCTCGCGGGTGACAAGGAACGGCACGGCCATTTCGTCCACCGTCATCAGTCCGGTCTTGTCCTTGTCGCAATTTGCTTCGCAAAGCATTGTGCAGTTGACAGCGGGGGACACGCTTAACGTGCAATTGTTCGGGCTGCTTGGTGTGGCGACTTTGTCGGGCGCTGCCTCGTATTTCAACATCGTCAAGCTGAATTAGCCGGACTGCCCGGACACCGTCCAAGCACTGCAAGCCTCAAGCGAGTCATCGCTTGAGGCTTTTTTCGTTGTCTGTGAATGTGTTGAAAGCTGCACTGAGCTACCACATATTTCATGACTATTACGGCAGCGTGACTCATGACCTAGGGAAATTCCGTGGATCGGAAACCAACTTTCTGTTACTAAACTGCTTTACATAAGGTTTACATAACAGGTAGTGGGGTGTGATTGATTCTTCCGATGCAAGGGAGCGAATCTCAGGGTTGCTATATGACGGCATTCTGTCGCCGCTCGATTGGTATGCGGCCATGGATGCTGTGCGTGAGGCTTTGGGTGCGCGGCTTTTTCATTTCTTCACGTTGAGCAATGAGGACTCAATGGTCGAGAACAGCGTCGACAACCAAGGAGCTTTTGGGTTGAACGCGGAGAAGATGCGCGAGTACGAGCAACACCATGCGTCGAGCGACATGCGCATACGCATCTTGATGAGTTTGCCGACTGGTCAAGTCATGCTCGACCACGAGCGCATCAGCGCACGCGAGATGTCGCGCGACGTCGTCTATTCGGACATCCTGTGGCCCAATGGGTTTGGAAGCACCTTGGGCACCATGCTCCGCGACGACAGTGGCTCGCGCGATTTCATGGGATTCATGCGCCCCTCGGACCACACGCACTATGGGGCGGACGAAAAGCTGTTCATCGAGCACCTCATGCCCACGCTGGTTCGTGCATCGCGAATTCGTGCCCGCATGAACGCGCTCTCGCGGCAGGCCAGCCTGGGTATTTCCGCGCTCGAGACGCTGGTGCAGGGCGTTGCCGTGGTCGATGCGCAATGCCGCATCCACTACGCCAATCCGGCGGCCGAACGCTTGATGACGCCCCCCAGTGCGGTGAGTGTGGTGCACCGGCGGCTTCGATGCGCCGATGCCGAGTTGCAGACCCGGCTGGAGCAACTGGCAACGCAGGCCTGTGGCAATCCCGGCAGGGCGGGGGCGGTCGACACCTCTTTGAGTTCGACGCGTGCGGCCCGTCTGGTGGTGACGGTTTTGCCACTCAAATCCAGTCATCTGCTGGCATCGAGCTGGCAAAAGCCGCTGGCGCTGGTGATTCTGACCATTCCCGGCGCGGTGAGCGCGCTCGACCATCGGCTGGTCAGCGACATGCTGGGGCTGTCGCCCACCGAAGCACGGCTGCTGCTGTTGCTGGCGGCGGGCAAATCGGTGAAGGACTTTGCGCTGGTGGAGGGCTGCAGTTGGCATACCGGGCGTGCGCACATGAAGAACCTGATGCGCAAGACCGGCTGCCACCGGCAGGTGGAACTGGTGCAGTTGCTGCAAGCATTGCAAGTGGAGTGATCGATCATGCAAAAGCAGATGGAAGCCATCGTCGGAACTTTGTATGACGGTGTGTTGATGTCGGATGCGTGGTGCCAAGGGCTTGCCGATGTGTGCCAGCAGGTGGATGCGGGCGTTTTCCACTCTTTTTCCATTGGTGGTGCACCCTCGGAACTTTCAAGTGTGGGCAATCTGGAGAGCGTTGGTTTGCATTCTGGATTGATGAAAGAGTATGAAGAGCACCATGCAAGCAATGATCTGAGAATGTCGGCAACGCTTGGGCTGGCTACTGGGCAGTTGATGCTTGATCACGAGCATTTGAGTCCGTTGGAAATGTCGCGTAACTCTGTCTATGCAGACTGGCTGATTCCTTTGGGCGTCAAGCACACGGCTGCAACGAGGGTGCGTCATGCGGGTTCAGTCAGTGAATTTGTCAGCTTCATGCGTTTTGCAGATGCCAAGCCATTCGGTACATACGACAGGTTGTTCATTGAGCGCTTGATGCCGCATCTCAGCCGCGCAGCCGCCCTGCGTGCGCGCATGGGCGAGTTGTCGCGTCAGGCCTCATTGGGCATTGCTGCGCTGCAGACGCTGCCGCAAGGACTGGTGGTGGTGGACGCGCAATGCCGCATTCACTTTGCCAACCCGGCGGCGGAACGTTTGATGACGCCGCCCAGCGCGATGAACGCAAGCCATCAGCGGCTCAAATGTGCGAGCGAGGCGTTGCAGACGCGCTTGCAGCATCTGGTCGCCCAGGCGTGCGGCAACCCCGGCAAGGCGGGTGCGTTCGATTCGCTGGTGAGCGCGTCGCAAACCGCGCGGCTGGTGGTGACGGTGCTGCCGCTCAAGTCCAGCCATGTGCTCGCGATGAGCTGGCAAAAGCCGCTGGCGCTGGTGATCTTGACCGTGCCGGGCGCCATCGGTGCGCTCGATCATCGGCTGGTCAGCGACATGCTGGGGCTGTCGCCCACCGAAGCACGGCTGCTGCTGTTGCTGGCGGCGGGCAAATCGGTGAAGGACTTTGCGCTGGTGGAAGGCTGCAGTTGGCACACCGCGCGTGCGCACATGAAGAACCTGATGCGCAAGACCGGCTGCCACAAGCAAGTGGAACTGGTGCAGTTGCTGCAGGCTTTGCAGGTGGGGTGAGCTGGCTGGTTGTTGGGTCGGGGTTGGCGCGAGCCATTCTTTGGAACGCAAAAAAAGCGCTGGATCTGATCCAGCCCGGTACCACTTGCGGTACGGGCCGAACCAGACTTGCCAGCGCTCTCGCTCGCTCCCTGCTTAGTACTTGCTGAACTGCAGGCCGTAGAACATTTCACGGCTATTGCGATCAGAATATGTCATGGAGAACTCTCCGTATGTGGTGGCTGAGGCATCCGCCGGCTTGCCGTCAAACGGAATGGTGGCTGTGGTGGCCCCAGCTGTGAAAGAGGCGTTCTTGCCGCCACGAACCATGTACCGGCCTGATGCAGACGTGGTCTTGGGCCCTTGGCGGAATGACGCCAGCGAAGACAGCGCCATGGGAAGGCCGCCTGTTGGAGGCTTGGCGGCCTGTATGGCGGCAGTGGCTGTGCCACCTGTGGCCTTGAACTGTGTAGCGATCGTTGCAGTATCGGGGTTGATGGTGGAGAACTGCGGATAGGCACTGATATCCATCTGCGCAAATGGATAGGATGCGTTCTTGATCTTCACCTTGTAGGTGGCAATGGGAGTCTTGCCAGACTGACCATTGACGGTCTTCCAGCCATCATCTGCGAAGATCGCGAAGGTGACTTCGGCTCCAGTTCCCAGTGCCAATTTATCAAAGTTCGTGTCCCCTGTGGCTCTGGCTGCAGCGTCGGTTGCGGTGATATTCGAGCCCCAAGTTTCCCCGGAGATGCCGATTGTGGTGCTGGTGCAATCGCCTTTGGCTGCATTGGCCTCGGTGTTTGCCGAACTGGTTCTGCATTGGCGGAAGTTGCCCGTATCGGAGTAAGTGCCGCTGCCTGCTGCATCCTGCATTTCCGGCGCATCGCGTGCAATGCGCGGAGAAATGAGCTTCATTGAATACGGCGTGGTTGTGGTGCCCCAGCTCACGACCGCGTAGGTAGCTACGTTGGCGGGGTCAGAGATGGTGAACGCGACTTCGCGGCGCATCCGGAACGCTCCGGTAGGCGTGGTGCCGTCTGCCAATTGGCGATAGGTTTCGACGCGATTGCGCGAAATCGGTTCGACATTGACCTTGCGGCGATTGCCCAGAAAACGCATTTCTGCCCCTGTCTGTGGGGCAGTACAGCCTTCCGTACCGCTGGAGCTGCCTGCAATCAGCGTTTCCGCGCCGCCGATCAAAGAGGTGCCGTCGGTGTACTTGGTGTCCACTGTCACATCCACTTCATGCCGTGCGGAGCCGTCGGCATTGGTGGTTTTGCGCTCGGCCACGATCTGGATGTTGGCGAAGGTGCGGCCCACCGTGTAGGCATTGCCGGACGCGGTGGCGTCCCAACTACTGGCAGAAGCAGCCTTTGTGCGCCCGTTGTGAAGTGCGCAAGCATCAAAGAAACTGTAACGGTCCTCTCCCTTGGCGGGCAGGCTGGTGGCCGTCACCTTCTGGACCGTGTCGTAGTACTGCTGCACCAGTTCCTGCGTCGTTGGCGCAGGTGCTGGTGGCGGCGGAGGAGGGGGTGGTGGTGGCTGGGTGGTGGGAGGAGGATTGGTGGTGACCGGAGGATCGGTGACGACGGGATCGTCATTGCCACCGCCTCCACCACCGCAAGCTGTCAAAGCAAGCAAAGCGCCCAACATGAGGGTGGAGCGCTGCAAAGTGACCTGTTTCATTGGGACCGCCTTTCGAGGGAATGTTGCAAAGGTGGCGTTCCCGGCATCTCTGTAACCGCACGTGACCACCACCTGAGGGCAGTGTCTTCACCAGCAACCGCCTGCGCCATCCCGCAAATGCGGTATGGACAGGGTGAAACGTCTTGAATCAATTGGGTGGAAATCCCGGGGGTGATCCATCTTCCCGGGCCGTTTTGCCTCGATGTTGGTGAGCCATCGAGCAGGCAGTGGAGCAAGAACCTTTGCAGGCGTTTACCAAGCGGAAACTCAATCGCATGACCTCGGGCGTTAGCATTGAATCGTCAAAACGAAGCGAGGTAAAACCAACAATGCAAGCGTCAAAAATCAGTACTTTTTTCGCAATCTCGGCAATGGCCATGGGGCTTTGCGCGCCGATGGCGAATGCCCAACCCCAACCCCAACCGTCACAACATGGCGAGGGGCCACGCGGCGAGCAGCGTGCAGCGCCGCAGCAGCGTGATGTGCGTCCGCCCGTGCAGGCACCTCGCAATGCGGCGCCCAAGCCTGCACCGAAGGCTCCGCAAAATCATGTGCGTGGTGCTGGTCCCGAGCAGCAGTGGCATCAGGGCGGCAAGCTGCCGCAGCAATATCGTGGCAATCAGTATGTGGTGAATGACTGGCAGCACCATGGTCTGACGAAGCCCGGTCGCGGCCAGCAATGGGTGCAGTACGGCGGCGACTACATGCTGGTCGCGATGGCATCCGGTGTGATCACTCAGATGATTCTGGGTCATTGATTCACCAACGGATGAAGCAGACAAAGGCGGAGGAGACTCCGCCTTTTTGTTTGTCAGGCCGCCGTCAATATTTGTTGGTATGTACAATGAATTAAAGTTGACTGATAGTTAAATCGATTGCGCGGGGTATCTGTGATTTTTGATGAGACCAGCGCTGAGGCGCTGAATGAGTTTTCGCGGCTGTTGAAGCACCAGGGGGTGCAGGCAGGTCTGGCCAGTTTGAATGCACGGGTTCCGCACCGTTTCACTGCAATCAATGAGTTCCGCGGCAATGTGATTCACTGCCTGTACTTGTGCGATAAGCAGGGCGTGGTCACGCCTGTGCAGGTTCAGCCGGTCGCGATGGACCACAGTTTCTGCCAGTTCGTCGCGCGCGACGGTTATTTCACGTCGTCCGACACCGCCGGGGATGCGCGCCTGAGCGATCATCCCTACAAGGGTACCTACAACGCCTATGTCGGCGTGCCGATTCTGGACAACGCGGGCGAGCTGTGGGGCACGCTGTGCCATCTGGACCCGGAGGCGCTGTCGATCACCGATGAGGAGTTCGACTTTTTCCAGCGCGCCAGTCGTGAGTTGTCCCGGCACTTGACGTTCTGAGTCTTCAGTGCGGCACGCCATCCCGCGTCACAGCAGCACAAAATCCTTCACTTCGGGGCGGGTCGTTCTGGGCGGCTCGTTCACCATTTCCAGCAGCGAAGTCTCGATCATGTGCGCCATGGCGTTGAGCGCCAGATCGTTGGGCGCGGTGCCGAACGGGTCTTCGATTTCAGCACCGAGCGCTTCGAGCGCGAAGAAGGTGTAGGCGATGAAGCAGACGATCACCGGCGTCATCGTGCCGATGGCGTCCAGCAGGCCGAATGGCAGCCAGAAGCAGTACAGATAAATGCTGCGGTGAACGATGACGGAGTAGGTGAACGGAATCGGTGTGCTGGCGATGCGCTCGCAGCCGCCGATGGCTGCGGTGAGCACTTCCAGCGCGCGCTCGAACGAGGTTTCCATCACCGGCTGGATGCTCCCGCCACGCAGCCGATCGCGCAGCCATTCGCCGACGAGAAGCAGCGTCATGTTGGCGGGGAAGGTGGAGTGGACGACGCGTTCGCATTCGCTGGTCGAGAGGAATTTTTCCAGATCGGCGCGGGCTTGCGTGCGGCGCAACTGGTGTTTCATGGCATGCGGGAAAGCGCAGAGCCGGTTGACCAGTGCCTGGGTGGATGGCTGATCGCTGTTGAGCGTGAGTGCCTGGCGAACCAGCGTGCGTGAACCATTGAGCACCGTGCCCCAGAGCGTGCGCGCTTCCCAGTAGCGCGCGTAGGACGTGCTGTTGCGAAACCCGAGAAAGATCGCGAGCGTCAACCCAATGAGCGAAAACGGAACAAAGTTGAGAGAGACCTTCCAGCTCAGGATGGAGCCGTGAAGCCAGGTGACGAGGATGGCAAAAGCGGTTGCGGCGATCAGCTGTGGCGCGATCTTGGGGAGCACCGAGCCGCGCAGAACAAACAGCATGCGCAGCCAGTGCAAATTGGGACGAACGATCATGGTGACCGAGATTGTCTTTCAATCTTCGGGCGAAAAACCTGACATCATGCCATTGAAAACTACGTAAGGGCGAAAAGTGACCTTGTTGGCGGCGGCTCTTTTCAGAGTGCGTCGTGGGGCTCGTGATCAGGGTTAATCCCAGCGCGCTATAATTGGCGGCTTTCCAGAAATCAGTCGCCCGGCCGCACCAAAGCAACTCATTCAACGCAGTAGTCCGCAGGACGTGTCAACGACACTTCCGCAGGCTCCCGGGCGACCCGTAACCATTCGGAGAACCCAGTGCTTTTGTCTCTCAAGGGAACCTTCCCATCCGCCATTCTGGCGCTCGCAGACGGCACGGTCTTTATTGGCAATTCGATTGGTGCCACCGGCACCACGGTCGGCGAAGTGGTGTTCAACACCTCGCTGACCGGTTACCAGGAAATTCTCACCGACCCCAGCTACTGCCAGCAGATCGTCACCCTGACGTATCCGCATATCGGTAACTACGGTGTGAATTCCGAAGACGTCGAAGCCGACAAGATCCATGCAGCCGGTCTGATCATCAAGAACCTGCCGCTGCTTGCCAGCAACTTCCGCTCTGAGTCCACGCTCAGCGATTACCTCATCCGCGAAAACACCGTGGCGATTGCCAATGTGGATACCCGCAAGCTCACGCGCCTGCTGCGTGACAAGGGTGCGCAGAACGGTGCCATCGTCGGCCTCGCCGTGGGCGAAGCGGTGACCGATGCGCGCATTGCCGAAGCTGTGGCTGCCGCCAAGGCTGCGCCGAGCATGAAGGGTCTGGACCTCGCAAAGGTCGTCTCCACCACCAAGAATTACACGTGGGACGAATCCGAGTGGGTGCTGGGCGAAGGCTACGGCAAGCAGACTGCACCGCGCTTCAAGGTTGTGGCATACGACTTCGGCGTGAAGAAGAACATTCTGCGCATGCTGGCCGAACGCGGCTGCGCGCTGACCGTGGTTCCTGCCGAGACGCCCGCCAAGGACGTGCTCGCGATGAATCCCGATGGCGTGTTCCTCTCCAACGGCCCTGGCGACCCAGCACCTTGCGAATACGCGATTGCTGCCGTCAAGGAAATCGTGGAATCGGGCAAGCCCACTTTCGGCATCTGCCTGGGTCACCAGATCATGGCGCTGGCCGCCGGTGCCAAGACCTTCAAGATGGACAACAGCCACCACGGCGCAAACCATCCCGTGAAGGATCTGGACAACGGCCGCGTGAGCATCACCAGCCAGAACCACGGCTTTGCGGTGGAACTGGACACGCTGCCCGCCAACCTGCGCGCCACGCACATCAGCCTGTTCGACGGCACGCTGCAAGGCCTCGAACACAAGGACAAGCCTGCGTTCTGCTTCCAGGGTCACCCTGAGGCATCGCCCGGCCCGCACGATATCGGATACCTGTTTGACCGCTTCACGGCATTGATGGCCAAGGCCAAGGAGAACAAATAATGCCAAAGCGCACAGACCTCAAAAGCATTCTGATCATTGGCGCTGGCCCGATCATCATCGGCCAGGCTTGCGAGTTCGACTACTCCGGCGTGCAGGCCTGCAAGGCGCTGCGTGACGAGGGCTACCGCGTCATCCTGATCAACAGCAACCCTGCGACGATCATGACCGACCCGGCCACCGCCGACGTCACCTACATCGAGCCCATCACGTGGCAGACGGTTGAGAAGATCATCGCCAAGGAACGTCCTGACGCGATCCTGCCGACCATGGGTGGCCAGACCGCGCTGAACTGCGCGCTCGACCTGTGGAAGCACGGCGTGCTGCACAAGTACAAGGTCGAGCTGATCGGTGCAACGCCCGAAGCCATCGACAAGGCCGAAGATCGCCAGAAGTTCAAGGAAGCCATGACCCGCATCGGTCTGGGCTCCGCACGCTCGGGCATCGCGCACACGATGGAAGAAGCGTGGGCCGTGCAGAAGACCGTGGGCTTCCCGACCGTCATTCGCCCCAGCTTCACGCTGGGCGGCACGGGCGGCGGTATCGCCTACAACTCGGAAGAGTTCGAGACCATCTGCAAGCGCGGTATTGAAGCCTCGCCAACCAACGAACTGCTGATTGAAGAATCGCTGCTCGGCTGGAAAGAGTACGAGATGGAAGTGGTGCGCGACAAGGCGGACAACTGCATCATCGTGTGCTCGATTGAAAACTTGGACCCGATGGGTGTGCACACCGGTGACTCGATCACCGTGGCTCCCGCTCAGACGCTGACCGACAAGGAATACCAGATCATGCGCAACGCCTCGCTGGCGGTTCTGCGCGAGATCGGTGTGGACACGGGCGGCTCCAACGTGCAGTTCTCGGTGAATCCGAAGGACGGTCGCATGATCGTCATCGAGATGAACCCACGCGTGTCGCGTTCGTCCGCTCTGGCTTCCAAGGCAACGGGTTTCCCGATCGCCAAGATCGCTGCCAAGCTGGCTGTGGGCTACACGCTTGACGAACTCAAGAACGAAATCACCGGCGGCAAGACGCCTGCTTCGTTCGAGCCTTCGATCGACTACGTGGTCACCAAGATCCCGCGTTTCGCATTCGAGAAATTCCCGGCTGCCGACAACCGCCTGACCACGCAGATGAAGTCTGTGGGTGAAGTGATGGCCATCGGCCGTACCTTCCAGGAATCTTTCCAGAAGGCCCTGCGCGGTCTGGAGGTGGGCGTGGACGGCATGAACGAGAAGACCCAGGACCGCGAGATTCTGGAAAAGGAACTCGGCGAGCCAGGTCCGGACCGCATCTGGTACGTGGGCGATGCGTTCGCTGCGGGCTGGACGCTCGACGAAGTGCACAACATCACCAAGATCGACAAGTGGTTCCTCGTGCAGATCGAAGAGATCGTCAAGATCGAACTCGACCTCGACAAGCTCTTCGCCGACAAGGGTGAAGGCGCACTGGCCGCGCTCGACGCTGACACCATGCGCGCCCTGAAGCAAAAGGGCTTCTCGGATCGCCGCCTCGCCAAGCTGCTGCACACCAGCGACAAGGCGGTGCGCGATGCGCGTCACGCACTGAACGTGCGCCCGGTCTTCAAGCGCGTGGATACCTGCGCGGCCGAGTTCGCATCGAACACGGCCTACATGTACTCGACGTATGACGAAGAGTGCGAAGCAGCGCCCACCAACAAGAAGAAGATCATGGTGCTGGGCGGTGGCCCGAACCGTATCGGTCAAGGCATCGAGTTCGACTACTGCTGCGTGCACGCCGCCATGGCGATGCGCGAAGATGGATACGAATCCATCATGGTCAACTGCAACCCTGAAACCGTCTCGACCGACTACGACACGTCCGACCGTCTGTACTTCGAGCCGCTGACGCTCGAAGACGTGCTGGAAATCGTGGCCGTCGAAAAGCCGGCTGGCGTGATCGTTCAGTACGGTGGTCAAACGCCTTTGAAGTTGGCGCTGGGTCTGGAGAAGGAAGGCGTGCCCATCGTCGGCACTTCGCCCGATTCCATCGACGCCGCCGAAGACCGCGAACGCTTCCAGAAGCTGCTCAACAAGCTCGGCCTGCTGCAGCCGCCAAACGCGACCGCGCGCACCGAAGCCGAAGCGCTGGAACACGCAACTGCCATCGGTTATCCGCTGGTGGTGCGTCCCTCTTACGTGCTGGGTGGCCGCGCGATGGAAATCGTGCACGAGCAGCGCGATCTGGAACGCTACATGCGCGAAGCCGTGAAGGTGAGCAACGATTCGCCCGTGCTGCTGGATCACTTCCTGTCCAACGCCATCGAGTGCGATGTGGACTGCGTGCGTGACAAGACCGGCGCCGTGTTCATCGGCGGCGTGATGGAACACATCGAACAGGCTGGCGTGCACTCCGGTGACTCCGCTTGCTCGCTGCCTCCGTACTACCTGAACGCAGCCACGATTGCCGAGATCAAGCGCCAGACCGCAGAAATGGCCCATGGCCTGAACGTGGTCGGCCTGATGAACGTGCAGTTCGCGATTCAAGAGCGCGATGGCAAGGACGTGATCTACGTTCTGGAAGTGAACCCACGTGCCTCGCGTACCGTGCCGTTCGTCTCCAAGGCCACGGGCATCCAGCTTGCCAAGGTCGCAGCACGTTGCATGGTGGGCGATACGCTCGCGCAACTCGGCGTGACCAAGGAAGTGACACCGCCTTACTTCAGCGTGAAGGAAGCTGTGTTCCCGTTCGTGAAGTTCCCCGGCGTGGACACGATTCTCGGCCCCGAGATGAAGTCCACCGGCGAAGTCATGGGCGTGGGCAAGACCTTCGGCGAAGCCTTCGTGAAGAGCCAGATGGGCGCGGGCACCAAGCTGCCGACCGAAGGCAAGGTCTTCATGACGGTGAAGAATGCTGACAAGCCACGCGCTGTCGCCATCGCCAAGGAACTCGCGGGTATGGGCTTCAAGCTCTGCGCAACGCGTGGCACGGCTGCGGCGATTGCTGAAGCTGGCATCGAAGTTCAAACTGTGAACAAGGTCACGGAAGGTCGCCCGCACATCGTGGACATGATCAAGAACAACGAAATCGCCATGGTCATCAACACGGTGGAAGAGCGTCGCAACGCGATTGCCGACTCCCGTGCGATCCGTACCAGCGCGCTGCTCGCCCGTGTGACGACATTCACCACCATCTTCGGCGCGGAAGCGGCCGTGGAAGGCATGAAGTCGATGAACCATCTGGACGTGTATTCCATTCAGGAATTGCACGCACAGCTCACGGCTTGAACGCAAGCGCTGCTCCACCAGAGCAGCGGGTTATTTGGGGGCTGACAGCTGGCGCAAAACCGGCATAATGCTCCTGAAATGAAAGACCGCCGCACGGCAACGCGCGGCGGTTTGCTTTTGGGGTGTTGATGGGATGTTCCCGTTGGTCATTCATTGACCATCTCGTATTTCTCGCCTGTGCCGCAAGACCGATGGTCTGGCGCAGTGCGTATGCCAAAGAATCAACAGACAACAGATAGATATAGACGGACAGTACGGAGTCGGAACTATGGCCACTATCCCAATCACCGCGCGCGGCGCGGAAAAACTCAGAGCTGAACTCAAGCAACTCAAATCGGTGGAGCGTCCAGCGATTGTTCAGGCCATCGCCGAAGCACGCGCACAGGGTGACTTGAGCGAAAACGCTGAATACGAAGCCGCCAAGGATCGTCAGGGCTTCATCGAAGGCCGCATTCTGGAGGTGGAGGGCAAGCTCTCCGCAGCACAGATCATCGATCCGACGCAGGTGGATGCCGGCGGCAAGGTGGTGTTTGGCGCCACGGTCGATCTGGAAGATGAAGACTCCGGCGACGCTGTGACCTACCAGATCGTCGGTGAAGACGAAGCCGACCTGAAGCATGGCCTGATCAACGTTTCCAGCCCGATCGCCCGCGCGTTGATCGGCAAGGAAGAGGGCGATACCGCCGTGGTGGTGGCCCCCGGTGGCGAGCGCCGCTACGAAGTGGTCGGCGTTCGCTACATCTGATTTCTCCCGCTTTGAAGAGCGACAACCGCCATGTTTGAACGCCTGCCCGTACTCGCCGCAGCCCTGTGGTGGGGCAGCCTCTCAGCCATCGGCTTCATGGCGGTGCCCATGCTGTTCGCCCATCTGGGCAATCCCACGATGGCGGGCAACATGGCTGCCAAGCTGTTTGCGGCGCAGACCTGGATTTCCGTCGGCTGCTGCTTGGCGCTGCTCATTCTGAGCAAGCGCCGTCACGCCGAAAAGATCGAAGACTGGGCGCAGAGCGGCCTGATGCTGGTCATCGGCGGCATGCTGCTCGCGTTGCTGGTGCAATACGGCGTGTCGCCTCGCATCGTCGCGCGGCAGGATTTGAAGCTCTGGCACAGCGTCGGCAGCATCATGTATGTGCTGCAGTGGCTGTGTGCGGCCATGCTGCTGTGGAAGCTGTCCAAGCGTCAGAACCACTGACGCCACTGTTCTTTCGCTCGTTCATTCGTGCGCGAAAAAGGCGCTGACCTCGATGGAGGCAGCGCCTTTGTTTTTGGGGTGATCAGTTGCTGTGATCAGGCCAGCTGTGCCCACTCCTTGGCCACCCACTTGGCGGGCTGGATATGGCGGAATCGCTTGTTGCGACGTCCGGCCAGTGCATCCGGCGGATTGCATTCACCGTGGAAGATCACGATGCGTGCGTCCTTGGGCGGCACGGGTTCGGTCCAGTAGTTGGTCGGCCAGGCGGGAATGCAGGCGTATTTGAAGCTCGGGCACCACGCGGCGGGCCAGTACGACAACTTGCCCTGCTTGTTCAGGAAGTGCGAAAGGTATTCCTGCTCGTTGCGGTACTGGGCGCGCATCTCCTGCGAGTGCTTGCGGAAGTATTCGAGCACGTCCGGGTGCGCGCCCAGTTCGAAGCGGTACACCGAGGAATTTCCGACGATGCGCTTGGCGTTGTTGCGCCAGAAGCGGGGGTAGTCCTTGATGATCAGGAACTGGCCGGGCTGGGTGAAGAAATCATCCAGACTGCCGACGATCACGATGTCGATGTCCAGAAACAACGCCGTGCCGCGCAGGCCGTACAGGTCGGCCTCGAACGTGGTGAGCTTCTTCCACGCGCGGTCGGGCTCGCCCGGAGCGAGGTTGAAGTTGATGTCCGGAATCGGATGGCACTCCACCTCGGGGCGAAGGCCTTCGGTGTTGTCGGTCAGGCAGACGAAATTGAAGTCGCCCGTCAGGTGACGGCGCACCATGGCGTAGAGCCGGTTGACGTACTCCGGGCCGTATTTCGTGCCCCACTTCATGCAGATGATGTGGCGCTGCTGCGCGGCTTGCGCGGTGTTTGTGGACATGTCAGCGATGGTCGTGCGAGAAGAAGTCAATCAATCCATCCTTGCGGGCGGATCGTCAGTCGAATCATCAGTCGTTGTGGCCTTTTTTCACCGACTTCATCTTCGGCTTGGCGCGCTTGACCTGGCCGCCGGCGGTCAGGCGCTGGTTGCCCAGAACGCGGATCTGCTTGACTTCGGGCTTCTGGCCGCCACGCGTGCTGTACTTGAGCACCTTCACGTCGCGTGGGCCGGGCATGCGGCCTTCGTCGACCTGCTTGGCCTTTTCGGCCTGAGGACGCCACAGCACCAGCAGCTTGCCGATGTGCTGAATAGGCGCGGCGTTCAAAGTGTCAGCCAGTTGCTGGTACATTTCATCGCGTGCTGCGCGGTCATCGTTGAAGACGCGGACCTTGATCAGGCCGTGCGCGTTGAGCGCAGCGTCAATCTCCTTTTGAACGCCGGGAGTCAGGCCATCGCCACCAATCATGACCACAGGGTCGAGGTGGTGGGCGTTGGCGCGGTGTTCGCGACGCTCGGTCGGAGTGAGTTGAATTTGAGGCATAACCCGTATTATCCCTGTGAGTGCGAAGTTTGCCTTGAGAATGAAAGATTCTGCATTCGCTGACAGGCCCAATTTCGGGCGGAACCTGTTGAAGCGACCCATGCAGCTGCGGCCGACATCAACGTCGGACAGAGTATGAAAGTTCAAACCAAAAGCAAGAAGGTCAACAAGGCCTGGCTCAATGAGCACATCCATGACCCCTACGTGAAACTGGCGGGCAAGGAGGGCTATCGCGCCCGTGCAGCCTACAAGCTCAAGGAAATCGACGAGCAGTTCAGCCTGCTCCGTCCCGGTCATATCGTGGTGGACCTGGGCTGCACGCCCGGAGCGTGGAGCCAGTATGCGCGCCGTCGCCTCTCGCCTTCGGGTGCGGCGGTGGGCGAGCTCAACGGCACGATCATCGGCCTCGACCTGCTGCCGATGGAGCCCATCGAGGGCGTTCAGTACATTCAGGGCGATTTCCGCGAGGAAGCCGTGCTCGCACAACTGCAGGAGGCCGTGGGTGGCCGTCCTGTGGATGTGGTGGTGTCCGACATGGCGCCCAATCTTTCGGGCATAGAGTCGACTGACGCTGCGCGCATCTCGCATCTGGTCGAGCTGGCCGTCGATTTTTCGGTGAACCACCTCAAGCCCGATGGCGCGCTGGTGGTCAAGCTGTTCCACGGCAGCGGCTACACCCAGCTCGTGCAGCTGTTTCGGGACACCTTCAAGGTGGTCAAGCCCGTCAAGCCCAAGGCGTCGCGCGACAAGTCTTCCGAGACTTTCCTCGTGGGCATTGGCTTGAAAAAGACCTGAAAAAGGCGTGAAATGACCTCGACGGGGTCATTAATACCCCTTTATGGGGGTGTCCATGGCTTTCGGTGGGGTAAATCGGATGGGCAACACCGTTGAAAAGTCTAAAATGTTCCCCAAATGCGCTAGAGCAATTTTGTGACTGGTATAGGTCACAGTTGTTCAATATTTTTAGAATCTGGAGCTCCGCTTGAACAATCAGTGGTTTTCAAAAGTCGCCGTATGGCTCGTGATCGCCATGGTGCTGTTTACGGTGTTCAAACAGTTTGACACCCGTTCCGGCGCTGGTGCTGGCACGGTCGGCTATTCGGACTTCCTCACGCAGGTCCGTGACGGTCGCATCAAGAGCGCCACCATTCAGGAAAGCCCCGGCGGCACTGAAGTCGTGGCCGTGACCAGCGATGATCGCAAGATCCGCACGACAGCCACCTATCTGGACCGCGGTCTGGTGGGTGACCTGATCAACAACAACGTCAAGTTCGACGTGAAGCCACGCGAAGAAGGTTCGCTGCTGATGACCCTGCTCGTGAGCTGGGGCCCGATGCTGCTGCTGATCGGCGTGTGGGTCTACTTCATGCGACAGATGCAGGGCGGTGGCAAGGGCGGGGCGTTCAGCTTCGGCAAGTCCAAGGCCCGCATGCTCGACGAGAACAACAACACCGTCACGTTTGCGGACGTGGCTGGTTGCGACGAAGCCAAGGAAGAAGTCAAGGAAGTCGTCGACTTCCTGAAGGACCCCAACAAGTTCCAGAAGCTCGGCGGTCGCATTCCTCGCGGTCTGCTGCTGGTCGGCCCTCCAGGCACCGGCAAGACGCTGCTCGCCAAGTCGATTGCTGGCGAAGCCAAGGTGCCGTTTTTCTCGATCTCGGGTTCCGACTTCGTTGAAATGTTCGTCGGCGTGGGTGCTGCCCGCGTGCGCGACATGTTCGAGAACGCCAAGAAGAATGCGCCATGCATCATCTTCATCGACGAAATCGACGCCGTGGGTCGTCAGCGTGGTGCTGGCCTCGGCGGCGGCAACGACGAGCGTGAACAGACGCTGAACCAGATGCTGGTCGAGATGGACGGCTTTGAAACCAACCTCGGCGTGATCGTGGTGGCTGCGACCAACCGTCCCGACATTCTGGATGCCGCTCTGCTGCGCCCAGGTCGTTTCGACCGTCAGGTCTATGTGACGCTGCCCGACATCCGTGGCCGCGAGCAGATCCTGAACGTGCACATGCGCAAGATCCCCGTCGGTCAGGACGTGAACCCCGGGATCATCGCACGCGGCACGCCCGGCATGTCCGGTGCCGATCTGGCGAACCTCTGCAACGAAGCTGCCCTGATGGCCGCACGCCGCAACGCGCGCACCGTTGAAATGCAGGACTTCGAAAAGGCCAAGGACAAGATCATCATGGGCCCCGAGCGCAAGTCGATGGTCATGCCCGAGGAAGAGCGCCGTAACACCGCGTACCACGAAGCGGGTCACGCGCTGATCGGCAAGCTGCTGCCCAAGTGCGATCCGGTCCACAAGGTCACCATCATCCCGCGCGGCCGTGCGCTGGGCGTGACGATGAGCCTGCCCGAACAGGATCGTTACTCCTACGACAAGGAGTTCATGCTCAACCAGATCGCCATGCTGTTCGGTGGTCGTATCGCTGAAGAAGTGTTCATGAACCAGATGACCACCGGAGCCAGCAACGACTTCGAGCGTGCCACGCAGATCGCCCGCGACATGGTGATGCGCTACGGCATGTCCGAGGCACTGGGCCCGATGGTCTACGCCGAGAACGAAGGTGAAGTGTTTCTGGGCCGCTCGGTGACCAAGACCACCAACATCAGCGAAGAGACGATGCAGAAGGTGGACGTCGAAGTGCGCCGCATCATCGACGAGCAGTACAACCTGGCACGCAAGCTGATCGAGGAAAACTCGGACAAGATGCATGCCATGGCCAAGGCCATGCTCGAATGGGAAACCATCGATGCAGAGCAACTCAACGACATCATGGCCGGCAAGCCACCACGTCCTCCCAAGGACTGGACACCACGCGTGCCTCCATCGGGCGGCGACAACAACTCGGGCGGCGGCACTCCGGTGAAGTCCGACCCGGCGCCCACAGCGGCTTGAAGTCAGTGACTCAGCACTGACCCACACAACAAACGGGGCCCTTCAAGGGCCCCTTTGTTCTTTCTGGCGCAAGGTGCGCAAGCAGCAGCGCTCAGGCAAGACAAAGCAACCCAAGGAATTTCAGCAGGTATGTACTGGCAAGCCGGTCGTTTCCAGATCGATCTGAATCAGCCCAAGGTGATGGGCATCGTCAACGTCACCCCCGATTCGTTCTCGGATGGCGGCACGCACGACAACGCCAAGGATGCACTCGCGCATTGCGAGGCGCTGATCGAGCAGGGCGCGGACATTCTCGACATCGGCGGCGAATCCACGCGGCCGGGCAGTCCCGCGGTTCCTTTGGATGAGGAATTGGCGCGTGTGATTCCTGTGGTGCGGGCGGCGCGCGATTTGGGCGTTCCGCTGTCCATCGACACCTACAAGCCCGAAGTCATGCGCGCGGCGCTGGACGAGGGCGCGGACATCATCAACGACATCTGGGCGCTGCGTCAGCCGGGTGCGCGCGATGCGGTCGCTGCGCATTCCACATGCGGCGTGTGCCTGATGCACATGCACCGCGATCCGCAGACCATGCAGGTGCAGACCATGACGGGCGATGTGGTGCACGAGGTCTGGCGCTTTCTGGACGAGCAGGTGAAGCTGCTGCGCGAAAAGGGCGTGGCGAGCGAGCGCATCGTGCTCGACACGGGCACCGGCTTCGGCAAGACCGTGGAGCAGAATTTTGCATTGCTTGCACGCCAGAAAGAACTGCTGGCTCTATCCTCGCTGCCATGGCTTGCGGGCTGGTCACGCAAGTCCTCGTTGGGTGCGGTGACCGGCTTGCCCGTCGATCAGCGACTTGGCGCCAGCGTGGCGGCGGCGCTGCTGTCGGTGCAACGCGGCTCGGCCATCGTGCGCGTGCATGATGTGCGCGACACGGTGGCCGCACTCAAGGTCTGGCAGGCGATGCGCGCACAAGAGCGGCCCGCACAGGCTTGATGAAGCAAACTCCAAAAATCAGACACCCCACTCAACACAAACAGGCAACAGGGAGATAACAATGACACGTCGCTACTTTGGTACCGATGGAATTCGCGGCACCGTAGGCGTCGCTCCGATCACGCCCGACTTTGCCCTCAAGCTCGCCCATGCCGTGGGCCGCGTGCTGCGTCGTACAGAAGATCGCCCCACGGTGCTGATCGGCAAGGACACACGCATTTCCGGCTACATGCTGGAGAGCGCGCTCGAATCCGGCTTCAACTCCGCAGGCGTGGATGTCGTGCTGCTCGGCCCGTTGCCGACACCGGGCGTGGCCTACCTCACGCGCGCGCAACGCGCCAGCCTTGGCGTGGTGATCAGCGCTAGCCACAACGCGTTTCAGGACAATGGCATCAAGTTCTTTTCCGCGCGTGGCACCAAGCTGCCCGACAGTTGGGAAGAGCAGGTTGAAGCCGCACTCGAAGAGCCGCCCGTGTGGGCCGACTCGCACTCGCTCGGCAAGGCCAAGCGTCTCGATGATGCCGCCGGTCGCTACATCGAATTCTGCAAGAGCACCTTCGCCAACGACCTGACGCTGCGCGGCCTGCGCATCGTCGTCGATGCGGCCAACGGTGCGGCGTATCACATTGCGCCCAAGGTGTTCCATGAACTCGGCGCGGAAGTCATCTCGATCGGCTGCTCGCCTGACGGCTTCAACATCAACCGCGACGTGGGCGCGACCCATCCCGACGCGCTCGTGCGTGCCGTGCGTGCCAACCATGCGCACTACGGCATCGCGCTCGACGGCGATGCCGACCGTCTGCAGATGGTCGATGCACAAGGCCGTCTGTACAACGGCGACGAGCTGCTGTACCTCATGACCATCGACCGCCTGTCGCGCGGTGAGTCCGTGCCGGGCGTTGTCGGCACGCTCATGACCAACATGGCCGTTGAAGTCGCACTGCGCCGCAAGGGCGTGCAGTTCGTGCGCGCCAAGGTGGGTGACCGATATGTGCTCGAAGAGCTCGTCAAGAACGGCTGGCAGCTCGGCGGCGAAGGCTCGGGTCACCTGCTCGCGCTCGACAAGCACACGACCGGCGACGGCCTCGTGAGCGCGCTGCAGGTCATGCAGGCTTGCGTGCGCGCCGAAAAGACACTGCCGCAACTGCTTGCCGACGTGAAGCTGTTCCCGCAAGTGCTGCTCAACGTGCGCCTGCAACCCGGTCAGGACTGGAAGCAAAACACCAAGCTCGCCGACGCCACGCGCGACGCCGAACAGACCCTCGGAGATCAGGGCCGCGTGCTGATCCGCGCCAGCGGCACCGAACCGCTGTTGCGTGTGATGGTGGAAGCAGAAAGCGCCGATGACGCCAATCACTACGCGCAAACTTTGGCCGATGTGGCCCGCGCAGGCTGACGTCACGAAAAAGTCACCCGGCTGACACGCACTCGTCACCGCCGCCTTCCACAATTTCCTGCGGAGGCGGGGCGCTCCTGTCCGGGTAGCTGTCTGGCATGTCCTCCACAAGAAGAGGAATTCCCCCATGAGTGACTTGCCAAGCCCGACGATGCCTTTGAGCCCGGCTTCCTTGCCCAGGGGGTCACTTCACCGCCCATCTGATGCGAGCCATGTGGGGCAAGTTTCGGAGGCGCGCGGCGGGATTGAAGTCTCCTGGGCGCGCAACCTCGATGAAGTGAGAGAGGCGCAGAAACTGCGCTTCGATGTGTTCGTCTCCGAGATGGGTGCGCAACTGAGCACGCCGGTCGCCGGTCACGACATCGACCTGTTCGATGATTTCTGTGAACACCTGCTGGTGCGCGATGTGGTCACGCGCCAGGTGATCGGCACCTACCGCGTGCTGACGCCCGTGCAGGCCCGCCGCGTGGGCAGCACCTACAGCGACACCGAATTCGACTTGACCCGCCTGCGCACGTTGCGCAGCCGCATGGTGGAGCTTGGTCGCAGTTGCGTGCACCCGGACCATCGCCATGGCGGTGTGGTGCTTGCGCTGTGGGGTGCGCTGGCCGACTTCATGGTGCGCAACTCGCTGGACACCATGATTGGCTGCGCCAGCATTCCGATGCTGCACAACGGTGTGGTGACCGGCGATGTGGCGGCAAGCATCTACCGTCGCATCAGCGAGACACACATGGCTCCCATCGAGTACCACGTGCGTCCGCGCCTGCCGCTGCCGCTGGAGACGCTGGATTCCAGCCTCGACGTGGACCCACCGGCGCTGATCAAGGGCTATCTGCGCCTCGGCACACGCATTCTGGGCGCTCCTGCATGGGACCCGGATTTCAACACCGCCGATCTGCCGATGCTGATGCGTCTGGAAGACTTGCCTGCCAAGTACCGCAAGCATTTTCTGAATCGCTGAGTCTTTGGCTCTTTGAATGGTCAAGCGTCGCCGCAGCCAAGTGTCGGCGCTTTCTTACTTTCGGTTCTGTCGAATCCATCGAACATACAGATGAATATTTGTCTGAGATATGACAAAGTAATGACGCTGTCACATGATTGTCATGAGCGCATTTGATACTGATTGTCATCGATCTCGACTGATTCATTCGTATGCCTTTCTCCGTGTCCACGCCATCGTCCATGACAGCAACAGAGGGTAGTGCTGCCGTTTTCACCACTCGGTCTCCCGAGGGGCTGGACGGCAAGAAGATAGCTTTGCTCGACCGCGATCACAGCATTCTGGCGTTCAACGAACGCGTTTTCGACTGGGCCGTGCGCCCCGATGTGCCGCTGCTCGAGCGCCTGCGCTATCTGTGCATCGTGTCGTCTAATCTCGATGAATTCTTTGAAGTGCGCGCAGCCGCCCATCTGCAGGCAGCCCAGCAGGGCGAGACCAAGGGCGAGTACAACGTGGCCTCGTTCGAGGCGCTGGCCGAGAAGGCGCATCAACTGGTGGAGCGCCAGTACGCGCTGTACAACGATTCGCTGATCCCCGAGTTCGAAAAGCACGGCATTCGCGTGGTGTCGCACGGCGAGCGTTCGAGCGCCCAAAAGCGCTGGGTGAAGGAGTATTTCCAGCGCGACGTGCGTCCGCTGCTGATTCCGGTCGGGCTCGATCCGTCGCATCCGTTCCCGCAGGTGGCCAACAAATCGCTCAACTTCATTGTCCGCTTGAAGGGTGGCGATGCGTTCGGGCGCTCCAACGAGATCGCCATTGTCAAGATTCCGCGCATTCTGCCGCGCGTGATCCGCCTGCCGGGTGATGTGGCGCCGAAGGGCGTGCAGGTTGTCACGCTCTCCAGCATCATTCGCTCGCACCTGGCCGATCTGTTTCCGGGCCGCGAGGTGACCGAGTTTTCGCAGTTCCGCGTCACGCGCCATTCCGATCTGGCGGTGGACGAGGAAGATGTGCGCAATCTGCGCATGGCCTTGCGCCAGGGTTTGCAGCATCGGCATTTCGGTCAGGCGGTGCGGCTGGAAGTGTCGTCCGGCTGCTCGCGCTTCATGTCGGACTTTCTGCTCACGCAGTTCAATCTGCCTGCGGCGGCGCTGTACCGTGTGCAGGGGCCGGTGAATCTGGTGCGTCTGTCGCAGATAGTGGAGCTGGTGGCCGATCGCTCGCTGTTGTTTTCCGCTTGGCAGCCCGCGTGGCCGGAGCAACTGCCGCGCAGCACATCGATCTTTGCCGAACTGAAAAAGCGCGATGTGATGATTCACCAGCCGTTCGAGAGCTTCGACGGCGTGCTCGCGTTTCTGCGCGAGGCGGTGAACGATCCCAAGGTGCTGGTCATCAAGCAGACGATCTACCGCACGGGTGCGGATTCCGAAATGATGGACCTGTTGCGCGAAGCTGTGCGGCGCGGCAAGGAAGTCACTGCGGTGGTCGAGTTGAAGGCGCGTTTTGACGAAGAGGCCAACATCAACTGGGCCGAGGCGCTGGAGTCGATCGGCGCGCAGGTGGTATATGGCGTCGTGGGATTGAAGACGCACGCCAAGATGCTGCTTGTCACGCGGCGCGAAGGGCGGCAACTGCGCCGCTACGGCCATCTCTCCACCGGCAACTACAACCCGCGCACCGCCAAGCTCTACACCGACCTGAGCTGCCTGACCGCCGACGAGCGCATCACCGCCGACATGGACACAGTATTCGACCATCTGGCCAACCAGAACCGCGTGCCCAAGCTGAATGATCTGATCCTCGCGCCGTTCGAATTGCAGCAGCGCATGATCGACATGATCAACGCCGTGGGCCAAGCCGCAGCACGCGGCGAGAACGCGCGCATCGTCGCCAAGATGAATGCGTTGACTGACGAGGCACTGATCCAGGCACTGCTGCAGGCGGGCCAGCGTGGCGCGCAGATCGACCTGATCATTCGCGGTGCCTGCATGCTGCCCGCGCAGGTGCCGGGCGTGTCCGACCGCATTCGCGTGCGCTCGGTGATCGGGCGTTTTCTGGAGCACACACGCGTGTTCTATTTCGCGGCGGGCAACAAGGAAGACCTGTACTTGTCGAGCGCCGACTGGATGAACCGCAACATGCTGCGCCGCGTAGAACTGGCATGGCCGATCAAGGACAGGAAGATGCGCCAGCGCATCATCGATGAATGCCTCGTCTCGTATCTGCATGACAACCGCGATGCCTGGACGCTGGAGGCAGATGGCCACTACGAGCGCGCGCTGCATGTGACCGATGGGCTGGGCGCGCAGAAGGCGCTGATGGCGCGCTATGCGCCAGCACGGAACTATCTGGCCTGACAGGCCAGTCCGACGGGCCACACGAATATCACACACGAAGCTCAATATCCACGAAGAGAGACGCGAAATGGATCTGATTCTCTGGAGGCACGCAGAGGCCGAAGATGCACCAGATGGCGGGGAAGATCTGGAGCGCCCGCTCACCGCGCGTGGCGAAAAGCAGGCCGCACGCATGGCCTCATGGCTGGATCGCCAACTGCCCGAGGGGCTGCGCGTGCTGGTCAGCCCAGCGCGCCGCACCGAGCAGACCGCTCGCGCCCTGGGCCGCAAGTTCAAGCCGCGCGCTGAGTTGCTGCCCGGTGGCACGGTCGAGGACCTGTTGGAACTGGCCCAATGGCCCAAGTCACGCGGCGCGGTGCTGGTGGTCGGCCATCAGCCCATGCTGGGAGAAACGGCGGCCAAGCTGCTCGGCATGACGGCCAGCCAGTGCGCGATTCGCAAGGGATCGGTCTGGTGGCTCAGGCACCGCAGCAGGGAAGAGCTCGAAGAGACGATTCTGCTGTCGGTGCAGTCGCCGGATTTTCTGTAGACGAGAACTTGGTGGTTCAAGCCTTTGGACGACCGGTCTTGATCGTTGGAACGGCCTTGAGGGCGGCTTGCAGTTGTTGGTCGTTCAGCGAGGCGAGCAGCTTGAGGCCGGCGCGCAGCAGTTCGCTTTTCTTGACGGGGTGATCGAGCTTGGCGCCACGCAGCTTGAGGGTGTCGATGACGGCGTATTCATCCTTGGGGATGGTGAAGCTGTCGCGCACGAGCTTGGGCTTCTTGGGCTTGGCTTCCTTGACGGCCTTCGGCGTTTCCTTGGAGGCGGCCTTGCGGGCCTTGGGTGCAGGCTTGGATTCGGCGGTCTTGGCTGATGATTTGCTGGCCGACTTGGTGCTCGTCTTGGCGGCCTTCTTGGCCTTGGCTGGAGCTGCTGCGGTTTGAGCGGCAGGAGCTGCTGGGGCGGCGGCGCTCTTCTTGGCGGCTGGAGCAGGTGCGGCAGGCGCTGGAGTCGGAGCGGCTGCAGCGGCTTGCTGCACGACCTTCTTCGCTGCGGCGGCAACGGGTGTCGGGGCAGCGGTCGGAGTAGCAGGGGTTTTGGTTGTGATGGTCATGACAGATATTTGAAAAACGGTATAAACAGTTTATACCGTTCTGCAAACAAATGTCACCTTAACTGTGTGACAAATTCCCAAGGGGTTTTTTGCCAGCAAAAGCGCTCTTCTTCGAGCAGGTGCGCCGACTGCGGATAGCTGTCGGACCAGCCTTCGCGCGAGGAGACGATGCAGCGCTCGCCATCGAAGCTCAGCGCAAAGCCGCGTGTGTCGGGCTCGCGGCGGGCGTGGCACAGGGCGATGGCGGTGCGCAGGCACATGAGCTGCAGCGCGAATTGCGAATCGCTGAGTTCAAGGCCGATCTTGTGCACCTTGCCGCGATGGCCGAGCACGAGCTGGCTCAGGTGATGCAGCTCGGGCAGGGCAAAGCCTGCGGCGTCGGTGTGATCGAGGATGTACGCGCCGTGGCGCTGGTAGCCGCTGTGCGAGATGCGCTGGCCGATCTCGTGCAGACGAGCGGCCCAGTCGAGCTTGCGCGCGGCACGTTCGCTGCCTGCGGGGGCGGCGCTTTCAAAAAGCTGGGTGGCGATCTGCGCGACGCGCTGCGCGTGCAGCTCGTCCACGCCAAAGCGCTGCATGAGGCCGCGCACGGTGGATGAGCGCAGGTCGGTGTGCGGCTGTTCACGATCCAGAAGATCGTAGAGCGCGCCCTGACGCAGCGCGCCTTGGGCGACCAGCATTTCCTTGATGTCCAGCAGGCTGAAGATGGCGCGCAGCACGCTGATGCCGCCACCGATCACGGCACGGCGGTCTTCCTTGAGACCTGTCATGCGGACGCGGTCGGCGCTGCGTGCGGTAATCAATTGGTCGTAGAGCCAGTCCAGACCTTCGCGGGTGATCTTGCCTTCGGGCACCACGCCAGCGGCGGCCAGCAGATCGCCAACTGCGCCCACGGTACCGGACGAGCCATAGGCCACGTCCCAGGTGTCGCGGCGGTAGACATCAAGCGCTTCGTCTAGCACGGCTTTGGCGGCGACTTCGGCAGCCTCGAACGCGCGCGGGGTGAACTGGCCGTCCGCAAAGTAGCGCGTGGACCAGGCCACGCTGCCCACGCGGAAAGACGCTACGGCGCTCGGCGTGAACTGGCGGCCCAGAATGATTTCGGTGGAGCGTCCGCCGATGTCGATCACGAGGCGGCGTTCGTCCGATTGCGGCAGCAAGCGGGCCACGCCCTGATAGATCAGGCGTGCCTCCTCGGGGCCGGAGACGATGTCGATCGGGTAGCCAAGGATCTGGCCACCGCGCTCGATGAACACTTCGCGGTTGCGTGCCTCGCGCAGCGTCTGCGTGGCGACGGCGCGCACATGCGCTTTCGGGAAACCGGCCAGTCGCTCGGCAAAGCGGGCGAGACAGTCCCAGCCGCGCTGCATCGATTCAGCGGTCAGGTTCTTGTCTTCATCCAGCCCTGCGCCTTGGCGTACGGTTTCCTTGAAGTATTCGATCTTTTCGATGTGGCCGTGCTCATATCGGCCGATTTCCAGTCGGAAGCTGTTGGACCCAAGGTCCACGGCAGCCAGCAATGTTCCATCTTGCATAAAAGGGGGGCTTGGTGCTTTGCGCGTCTTCGTCGTCTTTACTCGCGGCGCAGCATAGCACCGACCCTCATGGCTGAGTGCAGGACATGGTCGCATTTCGACCGGCTGGATGGCGTTCAAGTGCGATCAACCGACGATGCGGCCGTCCGAGGTGAGCATGCTCTGGGTGACGTTCACGTTGCTGAGCTTCTCGCCCTGATAGGCGATGAGGAAGCCGCCGATCTTCTGGTCCGTGCGCTTGCGGAAGGCGGCGAGGGCGTTGGCGCGGGTGACATTCGTTCCCAACGTGGCGAGCACCTCGGCGGTGTAACGCGCGGCGATATAGCCCGCAAGGCCGTGCTGCGAAGGAGGCTCGTCATACAGCTTGCCCAGCGCGGCGCGGTAGCTGCGCACCACCTGCATGCCGGAACTCACCGTGGGCACCGGCTGGGTGACGATCACCGAGACATTGCGCGGCACGCCACCGAGCTGGGTGAGCACCTGAAGATTCACGTCGGCCAGCGCGATCAGGTAGCAGTGCGAGCCGCCTTTACCGCCCACCAGATTGGCGAAGGCGTGCAGCTCGGGCGTGCCGCCGATGAACAGAATCAGCGCGGGCGGCGAGGCAGGGCGCTTGGTGGCGTCGATCACCTGCAGCTTGAGCCCCTGAGCGCTGCCCGCGAGCGCCATGGAGGCGCTCAGCTCTTTTTGCAGCTCCGGCGTGGCATAGACGACCCCGACCTGCTTGACGCCCATGACGGCCAGCGACTTCACCGCGTGGGCGATCTGTGCCTGATAGTCGGGAAACGCTTGAAAGACGCTGTTTTCGCTGTCCGACCACTCGCGTTGCAGCCACGGGGCGACCAGGGGCAGGGCGTTGTTGCCGGGCGTGCGTTGCAGCGTTGCCACGGCGGCGGCTGTGGTGTCGCCCACACAGCCGCTGAGCGCCACGCAGGTCGGGTCGATCACTGCGGCCTGCCATGCGGCCTTCACGGCGCGAGCGCTGCCGTCGGTTTCGATCACCTGATGCTGGATGGCGCGGCCTCGGGCGCGTTCGCGGGCGTTGAATTCCTGCCACGCCACGCGTGAGCCGATCAGAAAGTCGCGGCTGATGTCCTGCTGCAGCGGCGACATGTCCACGATCTGGGTGACGCTGGCCACCGCGTTGCTTTCGCCAGCGGCCAGCACGCTTGTAACCGGGAGGGCGGTGCCCAGCGCCGCCACCAGCCCGGTGTTCTTGAGCCAAACCCGGCGGGTGATGCGGCTGGTGGTGCCGCGTTCGGTGCGTGGGGCCAGCGGTTCGGACAGGGTGGGGAGGCTAGGCATGTTGGTAACAGGAAATTTGCGTTTGGAAACTTCATGTTACGAGCCGTTCAAGGCGGTTTTATGACAGTTTCGTTGCGACTCTCCTCTGAAAATTCTTTGTGACAAAACCAATGTGTCACGACTCTGTCATATAGGACTTCTACATTTCATCCCATCACATGTTTGTTCAACCTTGAGGTCTCTCTCATGACAATGTCTGCAATTCGTGTTCTGGTGTCCGGTCTGGTCGCAATGGGTGCGTTCTCCTCCGCCATGGCACAGAGCGAAGCAACAGGCGCAGGCGCCAGCTTCCCGGCACCTCTGTATTCCAAGTGGGCTGCCGACTACAACAAGGCAACCAGCGTCAAGATCAACTACCAATCCGTCGGCTCCGGCGCTGGCCTGCGCCAGATCGAAGCCAAGACCGTGGACTTCGGCGCTTCCGACGCTCCTCTGAAGGACGAAGAACTGAAGGCCAAGGGCCTGGTGCAGTTCCCCACCGTGATCGGCGGCATTGTGCCGGTCGTGAACATCAAGGGCATCGCTCCCGGCCAACTGAAGCTCTCCGGCAAGGTGCTGGGCGACATCTTCCTGGGCAAGATCACCAACTGGAACGACGCAGCCATCAAGGCGCTGAACCCCGGCGTGAACCTGCCTGACGCCGCCATTGCTCCCGTGCGCCGCGCTGACGGTTCGGGCACGACCTTCGGCTTCACCAACTACCTGTCGAAGGTGAACCCCGAGTGGAAGGAAAAGATCGGTGAAGGCACGGCAGTGAACTGGCCTACCGGCGCGGGTGGCAAGGGCAATGAAGGCGTGGCCGCTTTCGTGGGCCGTCTGCCCAACTCGATCGGCTACGTCGAGTACGCTTACGTCAAGCAGAACAAGATGATCTACACGCAGCTGCAGAACAAGGACGGCAACTTCGTGTCGCCTGACGATGCGAACTTCAAGGCCGCTGCTGCCGGTGCTGACTGGTCCAAGAGCTTCTACCAGATCCTGACTGAGCAACCCGGCAAGGATGCATGGCCAATCACCTCCGCCACCTTCATCCTGATGCACAAGACACAGGACAAGCCAGTGCAGGCCGCCACGTCGCTGAAGTTCTTCGAGTGGGCTTACAAGAATGGCGACAAGACTGCTGGCGATCTGGACTACGTGCCGATGCCCGACAGCGTCAAGCAAGTGATCTTCAAGTCGTGGGCCGACATCAAGGACGCTTCCGGCAAGTCCATCGAAGTGAAGTAATCAGCGTCGATCTGACCGGATACCTCCAATAAATGACCCCGCATATGTCCCGCAACTGGATTGTCGGCATTTGCGGGGTTGTCTGTGGGAAATCCGGTCTCCCGCGAGATCGTCTTTCCCAAACACCTTACGAAGGCGTCTGACGTGTCCACAACACTGCCCGTATCATCATCCAATTCTTCATTGAAGGATGTGGAGAGAGTGTCCAAAAATACCCCCCCGCGCCGTACCAACCCCATGTCAGGCACTTTTGTAGACCGATTGTTCGGCTGGTGTGCACGCGCAGCCGCGTTGCTCACTCTGATGCTGCTCATCGGCATCCTCATTTCTCTGGTGTACGGCGCATGGCCGTCCATCACCACTTATGGCCTCGGCTTTTTGACCAGCAGCGTCTGGGACCCCGTGCAGAACCAGTACGGCGGCCTGGTGATGATCTACGGTACGCTGGCCACCTCGGCCATCGCCCTGTTGATCGCGGTGCCGGTGAGCTTCGGCATTGCCCTGTTTCTGACCGAACTCTCGCCCGCATGGCTCAAGCGCCCACTGGGCACGGCCATCGAACTGCTGGCAGCGGTTCCGTCCATCGTCTACGGCATGTGGGGTCTGATGGTGTTCGGCCCCATCCTCGCCACCTACGTGCAAGGGCCTCTGCAGAAGATGTTCACCGGTGTGCCTTTCCTCGGCGCGCTGGTCTCCGGCCCTCCGGTCGGCATCGGTATCCTGTCGGCCGGCATCATCCTCGCGATCATGATCATCCCGTTCATCGCCTCGGTGATGCGCGACGTGTTCGAAGTCACTCCCGCGCTGCTCAAGGAATCGGCCTACGGCCTGGGTTCCACGACCTGGGAAGTGGTCTGGAAAGTGGTTCTGCCCTACACCAAGGCCGGTGTGCTTGGTGGCGTGATGCTGGGTCTGGGCCGCGCGCTGGGTGAAACCATGGCCGTGACCTTCGTGATCGGCAACATGAACCAGCTCAACTCGCTGTCGGTCTTCGAGGCCGCCAACAGCATCACCTCGGCGCTCGCCAACGAGTTCGCCGAAGCGGGCGAAGGCCTGCACCAGGCATCGCTGATCTATCTGGGTCTGGTCCTGTTCTTCATCACCTTCGTGGTTCTGTCGCTGTCCAAGCTGCTGCTGAATCGCCTGAAGAAAGCCGAAGGAGCTCGTTCGTGAACACAGCCACCTCCACACAACTCATCGCCGCGCAGGAACTCGCCAAGGTGCGGGCTGCGCGCTACGCTGGCCGCAAGCGCGTGAACCAGATCGCGCTGGCGCTGTCGCTCGCCGCCATGGCCTTCGGCGTGTTCTGGCTGATCTGGATTCTGTGGGAAACCCTGCGCCTCGGTATCGGCGGTCTCAGCGTGACGCTGTTCACCGAAATGACGCCGCCACCCAATGAAGACGGCGGCATCGCCAACGCGATCTTTGGCTCGCTGGTGATGGTGTCGCTCGCCACCTTCGTCGGCACGCCCATCGGCATCATGGCCGGTGTGTATCTGGCCGAGTACGACCCACGCGGCTGGCTGGCTTCGATCACGCGCTTTGTGAACGACATTCTGCTGTCGGCTCCGTCCATCGTGATCGGCCTGTTCGTCTACGCCATCGTGGTGGCCAAGTTCAAGAGCTTCTCGGCCTACGCCGGTATTCTGGCTCTGGCGCTGATCGTGATTCCGGTGGTCATTCGTACTACCGAGAACATGTTGACGCTGGTGCCTTCGAGCCTGCGTGAAGCGGCCTACGCTCTGGGCACGCCCAAGTGGAAGGTCATCACCATGGTGACGCTGCGCGCCGCCCGTGCCGGTGTGATCACCGGTGTGCTGCTGGCCGTGGCCCGCATCGCTGGCGAAACCGCTCCACTGCTGTTCACCGCGCTGAACAACCAGTTCTGGAATGGCGACCTCGGCAAGCCGATGGCCAGCCTGCCGGTCACCATCTTCAAGTTTGCGATGAGCCCGTATGAAAACTGGCAACACCTGGCATGGGCCGGTGTGTTCCTGATCACACTGGCTGTGCTCGGCCTGAACATTCTGGCCCGCTTCGTCACGCGTCAAAAGTGACGCGACCAACGTAACGAATTCAAGAATTCAAGAATCCAATCGAAGAGGAACACCTCATCATGGCTCCCATCAAGAACAGTCTGTCGGCAAACACCTCGAAGATCACGGTGCGCAACCTGAACTTCTACTACGGCAAGTTCCACGCGCTCAAGGGCATCAACCTTGAGATCCCCGAGAACAAGGTGACCGCGTTCATCGGCCCATCGGGCTGCGGCAAGTCCACGCTGCTGCGCACCTTCAACCGCATGTTCGAGCTCTATCCCGAGCAGCGCGCGGAAGGCGAGATCATTCTGGACGGCGAAAACCTGCTGACCTCCAAGCAGGACGTGGCGCTGATCCGTGCCAAGGTCGGCATGGTGTTCCAGAAGCCCACACCGTTCCCGATGTCGATCTACGACAATATCGCCTTCGGCGTGAAGCTGTTCGAAAGCCTGAACGCCACTGACATGGACGAGCGCGTCGAATGGGCGCTGCGCAAGGCGGCGCTGTGGACCGAAGTGAAGGACAAGCTGCACCAGAGCGGCTCGGGCCTTTCGGGTGGTCAGCAGCAGCGTCTGTGCATTGCACGCGGCATTGCGATCAAGCCCGAAGTGCTGCTGCTCGACGAACCCTGCTCGGCGCTGGATCCGATCTCGACCGCCAAGGTGGAAGAGCTGATTGCCGAGCTGAAGAACGACTACACCGTGGTCATCGTGACCCACAACATGCAGCAGGCTGCGCGTTGCAGCGACTACACCGCCTACATGTATCTGGGCGATCTGGTCGAATTCGGCGATACGGAACAAATGTTCTTCAAGCCGCAGCGCAAGGAAACCGAAGACTACATCACCGGCCGTTTCGGTTGAAGACATACAAGGAGAACACAACATGCCAGACAAACACCTCTCCTCGCAGTTCGACAGCGAACTCAACAGCGTTTCCTCGCGCGTGATGGAACTCGGCGGTCTCGTCGAGTCGCAGATCCGCCAGGCCATCTACGCGCTTGCACACTTCAGCATCGAGGCCGTCGAGGCCGTCGAGCAGATCGAACAGCGCGTGAACAGCATGGAAGTCGAAATCGACCACGAGCTGTCCAGCATCATCGCCCGCCGCCAGCCGACCGCTCGCGACCTGCGTTTGCTGATCGCGTTCAGCAAGGCGATCAACAACCTCGAGCGCATGGGTGACGAAGCCACCCGCATGGCGCGCATGGTGCGCTCGATCATCGAAAGTGGCTCGGCCCGCTCGCTGCCCTCGGGCGACCTGCGCATGGCAGCCGACCTGGCATCGGGCCTGCTGCGCAAGGCGCTGGATGCGTTCGCGCGCCTCGACACCAAGGCCGCGCTCGACATCCTCAAGGAAGACGATCTGATCGACAAGGAATTCGACGGTTTCGTGCGCAAGCTGGTCACCTACATGATGGAAGACCCGCGCATGATCTCGCCCAGCCTCGATCTGCTGTTCCTGGCCAAGGCCATCGAGCGCATCGGAGACCATTCCAAGAATGTGGCCGAACTCATCATCTACTTGGTCAAGGGCAAGGATGTGCGCCACACTGCAATGGACGAAATCGAGTCGGCAGTCGGTTGAAAGGCGGTGTGAGAGATGAAGAAACTACCTCGCGTTCTGATCGTCGAAGACGAGTCGGCGATTGCCGAGCTGGTCGCCGTGAACCTGCGTCACAACGGTTTTCAGCCCATCTGGGCTGAAGACGGTGACTCAGCCCAGCGCGAGCTTGACGCCGTGCTGCCCGACGTGATCTTGCTCGACTGGATGCTGCCCGGCCAAAGCGGTCTGCAACTCGCTCGCAAGTGGCGCGCCGATCCGCGCACCAAGCCGATCCCGATCCTGATGCTGACCGCACGCGGCGACGAGCCGGACAAGGTCGCGGGGCTCGATGCCGGTGCCGATGACTACATCACCAAGCCGTTCTCCACGCAGGAACTGCTCGCGCGCATCCGCGCCGTGCTGCGCCGCCGCGCACCGGAGCAGGTGAGCGACAGCGTGTCGATCGGCGAGCTGACGCTGGACGCCGCCACGTACCGCGTGTCGTATCAGGCGCAACCGCTCAAGGTCGGCCCGACGGAATTCAAGCTGCTGCATTTCCTCATGAAGCATTCCGAGCGCGTGCACAGCCGTGCCCAGTTGCTGGACAAGGTCTGGGGCGATCATGTGTTCATCGAAGAGCGTACGGTTGATGTGCATGTGAAGCGCCTGCGCGAAGCGCTGGGTGCCGCATCGAGCATGATCGAGACCGTGCGAGGCGCAGGTTATCGCCTCACTGCACAGCCTCCCGCTCTGATGCAGGCTTGAACTGCTTTTTCGACTGGTTCGTCGGTCGTCTTGAACTGACGATACAGGCCCTCATGCTTTGTTGCAAAGCCCTGCCGAGGGCGACTTGTCTTCGGTGATCCCGATGCAGCGCGCCGTGATTCTGGATGAGATGCAAGGCGCAGAACGCAGCAATAGCACCGCTATTGCGAGGCTCTGCAACGCCGCAGATCGCCGGAATCACGGATGCGATGCGCGGGAGCACCCGAGACAAGTTGCCCTGATACTGTCTGTGGCTTGGCGTCGCGCCTGAGGGCCTGTCTCGTCATTGGGGCTGGGAGTTCCGGCGCTCTTGGCTCTGCGGAATCTGCTGTTTCGATACCAATACCCAATACCGGGCCAAATACCGGGTGCTCGTTCTCGGCTTGACCGGGGATAAGCACTTGCGCGTATAACTGACATATCTCCTCAACAGCGGCACGTCAAAATGCCGCTATTTACGCTGAACCATGCTCTGGCGTTTCATATTCTTTTTCGGTTTTCAGATCGCAGGTGGAGCCTTCGGTTGGTGGGAGGGCGGCAGTCTGTGGGGTGCCATGGCGGGGGTGGCTGTGGCGACCTGGGTCTGGTTTGTCTGGGACTTCTGGCGCGGCACGCGGGTGTTGCGTTGGCTGCGTCAGGGCGATCCGCAGGCGGCACCGTCGCTGCGCGGTATGTGGGGCGAGGCGGCGGATCGTGCGCGGCGGCTGGTGCGTCAGGCGCAGTTGCAGATCAAGGCAAGCGACGCGCGGCTGCACGACATTCTCTCGGCGCTTCAGGCGTCGCCCAACGGCGTGGTGCTGCTCGACGAGCAAGGCCACATCGAATGGTGCAACCAGATGGCGGAGGCGCACTTCGGCTTCGATGCCAGCCGCGATCTGATGCAGTCCATCGGCAATCTGGTACGTGACCCGGACTTCACCTCCTACTACAACGCCGAGAACTACGCGCGTCCCATTGCGCTGCAGGGCCGCTCCAGCACGCCGACACGGCCGGTGCGCATTTCGGTGCAGCTCCATCCCTATGGCGATGGCCGCAAACTGCTGCTGTCGCAGGACATCACGGCGCTGGAGCAGGCCGAAGCCATGCGGCGTGACTTCGTGGCCAACGTGTCGCACGAGATCCGCACGCCGCTCACGGTGCTGACCGGGTTCGTCGAAACGTTGCAGACGCTGCAGCTCACCGAGGATGAGCAGCAGCGCTACCTCGGCATGATGTCGCAGCAGGCGGCCCGCATGCAAAGCGTGGTGCAGGATCTGCTGACGCTCTCGCGCCTCGAAGGCAGCCCGCTGCCGGGCATGAGCGACTGGATTCCGGTGGAGGCGCTGCTCAGGCGCAGCGAGGAGGAGGCCAAGGGCCTCTCGGCAACGCTGACGGTGAACCAGAAGAAGGAACACCACATCATCTTCCCGGCGGCCGAAGCGATGAAGGCTGCGGGCCAGATTGCGGGCGTGGTGGCCGAACTGCAGAGCGCGCTGTCGAATCTGGTCAACAACGCTGTGCGCTACACCCCGGCGGGCGGCACGATCACGGTGAGCTGGGAGGTGCTGGACAACGGCAACGCGCGCTTTGCCGTCACCGACACCGGCGTGGGCATTGCGCCCGAGCACATTCCGAGATTGACGGAACGCTTTTACCGCGTGGACCGCAGCCGTTCGCGCGAGACCGGCGGCACGGGGCTGGGGCTGGCCATCGTCAAGCATGCGGTGCAACGCCATGGCGCGACGCTGCAGATCTCGAGCGTGGAGGGCAAGGGTTCGACCTTCGCCGTGGTGTTCCCGGCCTCGCGCGTGCGCACAGCCAGACCCACGATCATCAGGCCGCCGGTGCCTGTGAACGAGCCTCAGCAACTGGCGCGCAGCGCTTCAGCGCGCGAGCCAGCAGAGCAGTGAAGAGCAGCGCGGTGACGGCCAATGCCGCCGCGCTGCAGGCCCAGAACGGCGCGGGCGAGGGGTAGGGCTCCAAGCCTGCGAACCCTTCATAGGCCACGACATAGCCGCCCGCCAGTCCCACACCCCAGAGCATCAGGCCATAGACCACGAACGGCAGAAAAGTCACGCGGTAGCTGCGCAGCACGAAGATGCACAGTGTCTGGATCGAATCGGCCATGTGGTAGGCCGCCACCCAGATCAGCAGCGATGCGGTGAGCGCAATGACGGCGGGATTGGTGGAGTAGAACGCAGCCACTTGATGTCTGGTGAGCGCCAGCGCCACGGAAAGCACCAGGCCCATCGTCGCCGCCATGCGAAAGCCTTTCATTGCCACCGTGCGGGCAGCAGCTTCGTTCGACGCGCCGCGCCAGTAACTCACGCGTGCGCTGGTCGCAATGGCAAGCGACAGCGGCACCATGTACAGCACGGCGGCCACGTTGGACAGAATCTGGTGCGCTGCCGACGCCAATGTGCCCTGACGCGCGATGAACAGCGCCATCAGCGTGAACGAGGTGACCTCCACCAGAATCGACAACCCGGCAGGCACGCCCAAACGCAGAAACTTGGCCAACTGCGCGAAGTCGGGGCGCTCCATGGGCTTCCACAGCGCAAGCGGGTCGTACATGCGCTGGGTGCGCAGCATGAACAGGCCGCAGAACATCAGCGAGTAGTTCACCACCAGCGTCGCCCACGCGCAGCCCGCAGCGCCTTGCGCGGCAATGCCCGCGCCACCGAAGGTGAACCAGATCGACAGCGGCACCTTGAACGCGAGCGAGGCGACCTGCAGCCAGGTCACCAATTGGGGATAGCCCAGCGACTGGTTCATGGTGCTGTAGATGCGAAACAGCAGCGAGGGAGGCAGTGCGAAGGCCAGAATGTGCAGATAGTCGATCACCACCTGACGCAGCTCGGGCGGCACCTTGGTCCAGCGCAGGATGGCGTCGGGCGAGAGCAGCAGGTACATGCCGATCACGCTGGCTGCCAGCCACAGATACAGCGACTGGCGCACGCTCACGCCCAATTGCGTGGAGTGCGAAGCGCCGCGTTGTTCGGCCCAGATGGGCAGCAATGCCTGCAGCACGCCCATGAGCGACACATAGACGCTGATGAACACGGCAGAGCCGATCGACAGTGCGGCGAGCGCACCATCGGAGTGACGACCGGCGACGACCGTATCTGTCACGCCAAACGCCATGACGGCCAACTGGCCCGCCAGCACCGTGACCGCGTGCCGGACAATGATGGAGCGCTCGGACATCAGCGCTCGCGCCTGTGCAGTACGACGAGGCGGTCCGTGCGGTCGGTGGGACGTGCAACGCCGCCGACTTCTTCCCACTGCGCGTTGGGCCAGACTTCGGTGACGGGCGGTGTGGCGTCGGAGTCGGTGATGATCCACTCGCAGCGGTCGGCGTTGCGCGAGGCGACCATGGTCAGATCGCCGTAGTAGCTGATCGCGGCGATCTGCGCGCGCGACAGGCCGTAGCCACCCACGCAGCCGCTTTTGTCGTCGATCAGCGTGAGCAGCGGCTTGATCTGCGGGGCCATGCTGCGGCCGTGGTCGAGCATCGGCAGCCAGATCGTCATCAGCAGAATCCAGCCCAGGGTTGCGCCGCTGGCCGGCAGAATCAGGCTCTTCCAGAGCGCGTCACGGTTGCGCGAGGCGCGCCACCAGACCAGCGCGCACCAGGCGAGCGTTGCACCCAGAGCGAGCGTGAATTCGATCCACGAGAAGGTCGGAACAAAGCTGGGTGCCAGACGTGCGACGTTCGCCGCAGGCTTGGGTGGAAATCCGGTCTGCACCGCGATCCAGATCACCCAGATGGTGATGGCCGAGATGCTGAAGAAGATCAGCGTGAACCAGTCGATCAGCGCGCCAATGCTGCGGCGCAAGGTCGGCAGCGCGAAGGCGGCCAAGGCGGCCAGCGCGGGCAGACCCAGCAGCAGGGCTCGGTCGGCTGGACGCGAAGTCATCATTGCGGCGACTGCCACCAGCCAGAACCACAGTGGCAGCAGCAGATGGCGATTCCATTGCGCAGTGAAAATCTGGCGACGCCAGCGCCACAGCGTCCACAGCGCCAGCGGCCAAGCAGGCCAGCAGAACCACAGCACGAGGCGGAAATTGCTTTGAATGTCCTTGAAGCCGCTTGGCATGACGGCATTGAAATGCCACAGACCCAGCAGCGCAGCGATGCCAGCGGCGGCCAAGGTTGCCATCGCCAGAATGATGCCGCTTTCGATGCGCTTGGCGGGCGAGGCTTGGCCGGACTGCGAGACGATCAGCGCGCTGCCCAGACCCAACAGAACGGACACCGTGGGTGCTCCGCTGAGCGACAGACCGAGCAGCCCCACAAACCCCAAGGTGGCTGAGGTGCCACGGCGGTGTGGAATGCTCGAAGCGGCAAAGAACAGCAGCGCGGTCGAACACAGCTGCGTCAGATAACCGGTCGTCTCGTGCGAGAGCTGGGCGAGGCCGAGACTCGCGATCAGCGCAAGCAGCCCCGCGTCACCGAGTGCGCGGGCGTAGTCCAGCGGATAGGCCTCGCCGCCAAAGGCAAAGGCCACGGGCTGCGCGCCCGGCTGGCGGGCGAGGTAATAGATGCTGTACCAGGTGGCGGCCAGCGTCAGTCCGAGCATGACGATGAACGGCAGCCGTGCGGCGAACTCCATTGGAATCCAGCTCGGTGCCAGCCGGATCGCCCAGGCACCCAGCCAGTAGGGCAGATGCCCCTCGATATCGGGCGAGAGACCGGCCAGCGTGGGCGCAAACCAGGAGGTGTTGCCCAGCGCCAGCTCGCGCATGTAGCCGAATGCGGCCACATCGGAATTGCGCCACGGGTCGCGGCCGACAAAACCAAAGATCACATAGGACACGCACAGCAGCCACAGAGCCCAGCGGTAAAGCGGGCGCACGGCACTTTGGGCGACGATGGCGGGATTGGGGTGATTCACACTGACACGGACAGTGAGGGGAAGGATGCAGGGAAGAGGCGCTGTATGCATGCCGCCACTCGTCGAACTGTCAGAGCATAGCGGCAAACCGGGAAAACCAACAAAAAAGGCAGCGCGGAAACCGGCTGCCTTTTTGCAAGTGCCTGACGCCTGCCACCCGAGAGTGAGCCCGGCGTCCGGAAGTGCAAGCTTGTTTGCTTACTTCGCTGTGGTCTTGCCGAAACGGTTGCGGAAGCGCTCCACGCGGCCACCCATGTTGTCCACCGACTTTTGTGTGCCAGTGTAGAAAGGATGCGATTCGCTGGAAGTATCCAGCTTGAACAGTGGGTATTCCTTGCCTTCGAAAGTATCGTTTTCCTTGGTGTTCACGCAGGAACGGGTCACGAACTTGAAGCCGTTGGACAGGTCCACGAACAGAACTTCGCGGTAATTGGGGTGAATGCCTTCTTTCATGATCTTCCTTCAGGTCAGTTGCGGGAGCCGCGCCAGCCTCTCTGACGTACTTTCCGCAAGAAAAAGCCCGCCATTATCGCATGAATTTCAAATTTGGCGAAATATGTCCGTTCGAAAGCTCAAGCCATGCTCGAAAGCGTCTTGCGAAACCGTGCGAGTGATGCCCAGAACAGCACGCTGCCGATGCATGCCAGCCAGAGAAATGGCTTCCAGACGGTTTCGATTCCCGCGCCTCGGTAGAGAATGGCCTGGCCCAGATCGACGAAGTGGGTGGTCGGCGCGAACAGCATCACGTTCTGAACGAACTGTGGCATGGATTCGCGCGGCGTCATGCCGCCGGAGAGCATTTGCAGGGGCAGCAGAATCAGCACCATCAGCAGGCCGAATTGCGGCATGCTGCGGGCCACTGTGGCGAGAAAGATGCCCATGGCGGTGGTTGCGAAAAGGCACAAGGCTGCGCCGGCCAGAAACAGCGGGATGCTGCCTTCGATGGGTACTTTGAGCCATCCGCGCACGACGAGGTTGAGCGACACGGCTGCTGCGAACAGGACGACTGCGCCCATCGACCAGACTTTGGCGAGCATGATTTCGGTGGGTGTGACGGGCATAACCAGCAGATGCTCCAGCGTGCCGTGTTCGCGTTCGCGGATCAGTGCGGCTCCGGTGAGGATGATGGAGAGCATGGTCACGTTGTTGATGATTTGCATGAGCCCGCCGAACCACATTTTTTCGAGCCCCGGATTGAAGCGCGCGCGCAGTTCGATGCCGACGGGCAGCGTGGTTGTGGCGCGATGGCGCTGCACGAACTCGCTGACTTCGGCCGCGACGATCTGCTGCACGTAGCCGCTGCCGGAGAACGCCTGGCTCATACGCGTGGCGTCCACGTTGAGTTGCAAGGCAACGCTCTTGCCGCTCAGCACATCGCGCTGAAATCCCGTGGGGATGGTGAGCGCAAAGGTGATGTCGCCCGCGTCCATGGCTGCGTCTACCTGCTGCTGCGTGAGCGTGCGTGGCTTGACGAACTGAGGCGGATAGAAGGCCGAGGTGATGCGGTTGGAGAGCTGCGACTGGTCCTCGTCGACGATGGCGATGGACGCGTTGTGCAGCGTGTCGGGCATGGCCGACGCGGCGGTGTAGACCGACGCGGTGAACGTGTAGATGATGAGGATGAGCATGACGGGGTCGCGCCAGAGACTCCACAGTTCCTTCACGCCAAGTCGCCAGATGTTTGCAAGACTGCTGAAGAGCATGTGTTTACCGCTCCTGTTTGGGCAGGGCCCAGATGGCGATGCCCATGATCACCGGAATGGCGACGATGAGCGGCAGCAGCGCCGCGCCGAGATCGTGCAGACCAAGCGCCTTGTTGAACACGCCGCGGCTGATCGAGAACATGTAGGTGGCCGGGTAGATCTCGCCAACCCAGCGCCCCACGCCTTCGAGCGACGATACCGGATCGGTCAGTCCCGAGAACTGCGTGGCCGGAATCAACGTGCCGAGCAGCGCGAAGAACATGGCCGCGATCTGGCTCTTGGTGACGGCGGACGCAAGCAGACCCATGCCGGTGGTGATGATGCTGAACAGAAACGCCGCGAGGATCAGCAGCAGGTAACTGCCCTTGACCGGCACACCGAACATGAACACCGACATGGCGCTCATCAGAAAGAAATTCAGCATGGCGAGCGCGACATACGGCAGTTGCTTGCCCAGCAAAAATTCGGTGCGTGTGACGGGCGTGACGTAGAGGTTCACGATGGAGCCCAGTTCCTTCTCGCGCACCACGGCCAGCGCCGTGAGCATGGCAGGCAGCATCATGAGCAGCAGCGGCATGATGGCGGGCACCATGGCGGGAAGGCTCTTCACATCGGGGTTGTAGCGGTAGCGCGTTTCGATATCGATCTGGCTGCTCGTCTTTTGCCCCAGTCGTTCCTGCGCCTGCTGCATGAGCCAATGCTGGTGAATGCCTTGCACATAGCCCTTCACGGTTTCGCCGCGCGATGGCATGGCACCATCGAACCATGCGCCGACGGAAACCGTGCGGCCTGCCAGCACATCGCGGCCAAAGCCCGGCGGGATTTCGATCGCGAGCGACAGTTCGCCGTTGCGCATACGCCGGTCGAGTTCGGCATAGTCGCTGAGCGGCGCATGTTCGACGAAGTAGCGCGAACCCGAAATGCTTTGCGTATAGCTCTGGCTCAGCGTGCTCTGGTCGCGGTCGAGCACGGCAAAGCGCAGGTTTTCCACGTCCATGCTGATGCCGTAACCCATCACGATCATGAGCACCAGCGAGCCCACGAGCGCGAGCGTGGCTCGCACGGGATCACGCTGCAGTTCCAGCGCCTCACGCCAGAGATAGCTCCACAACCTTTGCAGGCTGAAGCCTTGTGGTTTTGCGTGATGGACGGAGGTGGCGGCGGGTTCTGCGGCGGCTGGTGTTGTTTCCACCTTGGCAAGCGAAGGTGCAGGTTCGCCGGAGGCTTCGACCAGATAACCGATGAAGGCTTCTTCCAACGAATCTGCACCGCGTTTGGCGACCAGTGCGGCGGGCGTGTCGCTGTCCAGCACCTTGCCCGCGTGCATCATCGACATGCGATCACAGCGCTCGGCTTCGTTCATGAAGTGCGTCGAGATGAAGATCGTTACGCGGTCGCGGCGCGAGAGTTCGACGAGCAGGTTCCAGAACTGGTCGCGCGCGACAGGGTCCACGCCCGAGGTGGGCTCGTCGAGGATCAGCAGTTCGGGCTTGTGCACCATGGCCACGGCCAGCGACAGGCGTTGGCGTTTGCCCAGCGGCAGCGCGGAGGGCAGAGCGTCGCGGTCGTTTTCAAGACCGAAGCGCGCGAGCATTTCGGTCACGCGATCAGGCACATCTGCCTTGGCGACGTGAAACAGTTGCGCATGCAGCACGAGGTTCTGCTCGACCGTCAGTTCGCCATACAGCGAGAACGCTTGCGACATGTAGCCGACGCGGCGGCGCGTGGCGATGTCGTGCGGATTCACCTCGTTGTCGAACAGCCAGGCGCGGCCATCGCTCGCAGGCAGCAGGCCGGTCAGCATCTTCATGGTGGTCGATTTGCCGCAGCCGTTGGAGCCGAGAAAGCCAAAAATCTCGCCGCGCCGGATGCGGAAGTTCACATGATCGACAGCGGTGAAATCGCCGAAGCGCATCGTCAAATCCTGCGCTTCGATGGCGATGTCGTCATCGCGGGCGGTGAGCGGCGGAATCACCACCGCCTTGTGGCCGCGTTTCTTTTCTTGCGGCAGCAGTGCGATGAATGCGGTCTCCAGCGATTGCGACTGCGTGCGTGCCAGCAACTCGGACGGTGTGCCGGTCGCGAGAATCTCGCCGTCGTCCATCGCGGCCAGCCAGTCGAAGCGCTGGGCCTCGTCCATATAGGCAGTTGCGACCACCACGCTCATGTGCTGTCGCGTGCTGCGGATGCGGTTGATCAGATCCCAGAACTGCGCACGTGCGAGTGGATCGACGCCGGTTGTCGGCTCATCGAGAATCAGCAGATCGGGATCGTGGATCAGCGCGCAGCACAGCGCGAGCTTCTGCTTCATGCCGCCCGAGAGCTTGCCTGCGGGCCGCGCGAGAAATTTTTGGAGCCCGGTGCTCTGCGTGAGATCGTCGATGCGCGCGCGGCGTTCGGCCTCATCATGACCGAACAAGCGACCGAAGAACTGCAGGTTCTCCTCGACCGACAACGTTGGATAAAGATTCTTGCCAAGGCCTTGCGGCATGTAGGCAATGCGAGGGCAGACAGCATCGCGGTGTGTCTTGCTGCGCATGTCGCCGCCCAGCACCATCACGCTGCCCGACTGCACGGCGCGCGCGCCCGCGAGCAGCGACAGCAGGCTGGACTTGCCCACGCCATCGGGCCCGATCAGTCCGATCATGCAGCCCGCGCGCAGTTGCAAATTCAAGCTGCGCAACGCCTGCGTCTTGCCGTAATTCAGGCTCACGTCGTGCACTTCGGCGACGTAGTCCAGCGATGAATCGGGAGTTGTATTCGTCATGACCTGCGAGGTCGACACTCCGTTCATTTTGCGGCTTCAGAAACTTGGGTAGCTGCGCTCAACTGCAGATGCTTGGGCCAGTCGCGGCTGTCATCGGTCTTGATCCACGCAACGCCGGGCAAGCCCGTTTTCACCTGCGCGAGATGCTTCTTGAGCAGCTCGGGTGCGATGCGCGCCTTCACGCGGAACATCAATTTCTGACGCTCGCTCGCGGTCTCCACGGTCTTGGGTGTGAACTGCGCGGTGCTCGCGACGAACGACACCTTGGCAGGAATCACGTACTGCGGAGCCGCATCGAGCACGATGCGCACATCGGTGCCCAGCGCCACGCGGCCCGCGACGGTTTCGGGCAGGAAGAAGCTGATGTACACATCCGACAGATCGACCAGATTGAGCACCTTGCCGCCCGCGCCGATCACCTCGCCGGGCTGCGCGAGCTTGAACTGAATGCGGCCATCGCGCGGGGCGACGAGATTGCTGTCCTTCACATCCGCGTCGATGCGGCGAATCGTGGCTTCTGCGGCTTTCACGGACGATTCCGCGCCCACCGTCTGCGCCTTGGAGGCTTCAATCGCCGCCTTGGCTGCAGAGCCTTGCGCCTGCGCGGCCTTCAGCGCCGCCTGTGCCCCTGCCACGCGTGCCCGGTCATCGTCCAGTTCCTGCATCGACGAAGCGCCTTGCTTGGCCAGCGTTTCCGTGCGCGCCATGCGGCGCTTGGCGGCGTCGAGTTCCGCTTCGCGCTGCACCACCGTGGCCTGCGTCGCGGCATACTGGCTTTCCTTGAGCGCCACATCGGCGCGCGCCGAAGTCACCGCATGATTGGCCTTGTCACGCCCCGCGATGGCCTCCTGCTGCTGTGCCTGGAAGGTATCGATCTGCATGCGCGCCAGCGTCTGCCCGGCAGTCACGAAGTCGCCTTCCTGCGCAGAAATCTCAGCCACGCGCCCAGCATATTTGGTGGCAACGTCCACCTCGGTCGCCTCGATCCGCCCGTTACCGCTGACAAGGCCCGCACTTTCTTGCGCAGCCTGCCATTGCTTCCAGCCATAGACACCCGCAGCCGCACCGGCGAGCAGCAGCGCAGCGAGAACGATGAGTTTTTTTCGGGAAGCGGGCGACGTGGAAGAAGCGGAGGAGGGCGTAGAAGTGGAGATCTGAGTCATTCCGAATCGAATGCGCCAAGCCACGCCAGCAAGCCATTGCATGCCAATTGCAAAAGCGCCGGAAGCCAGCATTCGTTGTGTTGATGCTGACTTCAGTATGTGATTAAGCAGTCAATGAGTGATTGACCTGAGTCAATTGTTGCGCGCGCATTGATCCAGATTAATTCAAAACCAGTGCTTCCCCGCACCCGCATTTACAGCAAGCCCCGAAGCAAAGGCAATTTCATTAATCACCCCCACAACGGCAAGATCGCCCTTGAGACGCGACGCAGAGCCGCTGACAGTATGTTCATACGACAAGGCTCTGCAACAAAGTATCAAGGGCGATATTGCCGCCTCAAAACGAATAACCCATCGAAGCCGAGCAGGCTTCGTAAAAAAAAGAAGCAACAGGCAAAACAAAACGCCCCGCAAACCAGAAGCTTGCGGGGCGTTTGAAGAATCAAACCAACGACTGAACGGATCAACCGCCGCGGCGCATCATGTCGAAGAATTCGACATTGGTCTTGGTCGCCTTCATGTTCTTGATCATCAGTTCCATGGATTCGATCTCATCCATGTTGTACATGAACTGACGCAGAATGCGCGTCTTCTGCAGGATCTCGGGAGCCAGCAGCAGTTCTTCGCGGCGGGTGCCGCTCTTGTTCATTTCGATGGCCGGGAACACGCGCTTTTCGTAGAGGCGGCGGTTCAGGTGGATTTCGCAGTTGCCGGTGCCCTTGAATTCTTCAAAGATCACTTCGTCCATGCGGCTGCCGGTGTCGACCAGTGCGGTAGCGATGATGGTGAGCGAGCCACCTTCTTCGACCTTGCGGGCCGCGCCGAAGAAGCGCTTGGGGCGTTGCAGGGCGTTGGCGTCCACACCACCGGAGAGCACCTTGCCGGACGATGGCACGACGTTGTTGTAGGCGCGGGCCAAACGGGTAATGGAGTCCAGAAGAATGACCACGTCCTTCTTCAGTTCGACCAGACGCTTGGCGCGCTCGATCACCATTTCGGCGACGTGCACGTGGCGGGCTGCGGGCTCGTCGAAGGTCGAGGCGATGATTTCGCCCTTCACCGTGCGCTGCATTTCGGTCACTTCTTCAGGGCGCTCGTCAACGAGCAGCACCATCAGGTGAACGTCCGGGTTGTTGGCGGTGATGGCGTGAGCGATGTGCTGCATCATCACCGTCTTGCCGCTCTTTGGAGGGGCGACGATCAGCGCGCGTTGGCCGCGGCCGATGGGGGCGATGATGTCGATGAGGCGGCCGGTGATATTTTCTTCGGACTTGATGTCGCGCTCAAGACGCATCTGTTCCTTGGGGAACAGGGGCGTCAGGTTTTCGAACATCACCTTGTGCTTGTTCTGCTCTGGTGGGCCACCGTTGACGCTGTCGAGCTTGGTCAGGGCAAAGTAGCGCTCGCCGTCCTTGGGCGTGCGCACTTCGCCTTCGATCATGTCGCCGGTGTGCAGGTTGAAGCGGCGCACCTGGCTGGGCGAGATGTAGATGTCGTCCGTGCTGGCTGTGAAGCTGGTGTCGGGGCTGCGCAGAAAGCCGAAGCCGTCGGGCAGGATTTCGAGCACGCCATCGGCAAACACTTGTTCGCCAGCCTTGGCGCGTTTTTTGATGATGGCGAACATCAGCTCTTGCTTGCGCATGCGGCCGACGTTTTCGATCTCAAGCTCTTCAGCCTGCTTGAGGACTTCAGACACGTGCAGTGCCTTGAGTTCGTTTAAGTGCATGGGGTGACTCCTGAACGGAGCGGATTTTGAAATCTGGGAGAGCTGTAAGCCGTGCGGGCCGGATATGGCGCTTGGCAAGCCGATGATCTTGAACAGGGCCGTGATTTTTGTACAGGATTCGTACGAAATGCGGCGAAGAGATCGAACTGGATTATTACAGAAAATTCAGCGATATAGCAGAGCCATTTACCAAGGCTTGCATCATTTCGCTGACACGCAACGTCAAAAGCTGCGAAAGAAGGGGTATTTGAAGCCGCTGCGCGGAGCCTTCGTTGCCATTGGCGAAGGCGGGGCGCAGGCGGTTTCTGGTTGGCTTTAAGCGGCCAGTTGCTGGTCGATGAACGCGGTCAGTTGCGACTTGTTCAGCGCACCGACCTTGGTGGCGGCCAGTTCACCGTTCTTGAACAACATCAGTGTGGGGATGCCGCGAATGCCGAACTTGGCGGGGATTTCGCGGTTTTCGTCCACGTTCATCTTGGCGATGGTCAGCTTGCCCTGATAGGCAGTCGCCACGTCATCGAGGATCGGGGCGATCATCTTGCAGGGACCGCACCATTCGGCCCAGTAGTCCACCAGAACCGCGCCGGTGTCCTTGAGCACGTCGGCTTCGAAGCTGCTGTCCGAAATATGTTTGATGAGATCGTTTGCCATTGGCTTTCCTTGATAGAGCTATTTGATATGGCTGTAGCGTTTACATTAAGGATCATTGTGACAGAAACTGATTCCCCGCATCACGGTATGGCCGCGCAATAGGATGCTATGACAGTAATAGCGATAAACAATTTGGTGGCCGAGGGCTGGAAGCATGTGCTCACACGTGTGGCGCAGGAAACGGCCTCGCGCGGGGTGCATCCGGCAAGCGTCGTGGTGCTTGTTCCCTATGCGCATCTGATGGCGCAGGCCCAGAAGCAATGGGCGGCGCTGTTCCCTGACGGCTTCATGCCGCGCTTCGAGACCACGCGCAACTGGGCGACCATGTTGGGCGCCGAACCGCCATCGCACAGCGGCTTTCAGATGGATGTGGCGTGCGACGCGCTGACCGGCCGAAGCCTGCTCGAATCGGCTGGGTTTGGTGCGCAGACCGATGCCATGCTCGGCCTGATGCTGGAGATGGCGCAGCAGCTTTCCACGCTCGCGGCGTCGGTGGCACCCGATGAGCGCGAGGCCTGGGCCGAAACCGCCCGCACGCATTTGAGTCTGCCGGTGACGGCGGAGTCGCTGCAGTTGGAGGCGGCGTCTGCCAAGGTCGCACTGGAATGGGTGCTGGCCACCGATCCGCCCACCGATGTGCTGTTTGGCGAAGGCGTGCGTAATGCGGTGCACATGCTGATTGCGCTGGAAGGCTTTCATCCCGATCCCCTCGCGAAGACCTTGCTCCAGCATTGGGGTGATGCGGGGCTGGCGATTTCGCTGCCCGAATCCTTTTCAGCGGAAACCGGCGAGCCCACGCAACTGGTCGCCTTGCATCAGGCGCTCGATGCGGAAGATGAGGCGCAACTGGCTGCTGCCTGCGTGATTCAGCATCTCGCTGAGGGGCATATTCCGGTGGCGCTGGCCGCCACCGACCGTGCGCTCACGCGCCGCATCGTCGCCTTGCTGGAAAAGGCGGGCGTGGAGGTCAAGGACGAGAACGGCTGGACGCTGTCCACCACCCGCAAGGCCGCGCAGATCATGGTGACCTTGCGTGCCGCGGCGTGGCATGCGGCGAGTGATGATGTGCTCGATTGGCTAAAGCATCTGCCGAAAGAGACGGTGCCCGCGCTGCCGCAACTCGAACGCTGGCTGCGCGGCCTTGGCGTGCGGCAATGGAGTCAGGCGCGCCGCTACGAGCCCAAGAACAAGCCGGAAGTCGTTGCGCTGTGCGAGCAGATCGACGCGTGGCGCGGAGAACTCAAGGGCTCGAAGACGCTCACCCAATGGCTGATCGCGCTGCGCGGCCAGTTGCAGCAGACGGGTGTGTGGGAGTCCATGAACGAAGACTTGGCCGGTGCCAAAGTGCTGGCGGAACTGCGCTTGCAGGAAGGTCTGGAGGCCGACTTCGAACAGCTCAGCGGATCGGATCGCCGCATGGGGCTTTCGCAGTTCAACAGTTGGGCCAATGATGTGATGGAAGCGGGGCGGTTTCGGCCCGATTCCGAGCGCGACTCGCCGGTCATCGTGCTGCCCATGTCGCAGTTGCTGGCGCGCCCGTTCAACGCTTTGGTGCTGCCGGGCTGCGATGAAAAACGCATGCTGACCGCGCCGGAACCTCCGGGTTCGTGGACGCGCACGCAGCGCGAAGACTTGGGCCTGCCGACGCGCGACGAATTCGAAGTGGCACAACGCGCTGCCTGGGCGCAGGCCATGCGCGTGCCGCATGTCGATATTCTCTGGCGCACCAGCGACGATGGCGGTGAGCCCTTGCTGGCAAGCCCGTTGGTGCTTGCGCTGGAGCTGGATGCCGGCGGCAAGGGTGGCAACGATGCCCGCGTGGCGCGCGAGGTGCCGGTGCGATTGCTGCATATGCCCGCACCGTCGGCAGCGCAGTTGCCTGTTTTGAAGCTGTCCTCGTCGGCATATTCCGATCTGCGGCATTGCCCTTATCGCTTCTACGCTCTGCGCCAGTTGCGTCTGCAGGAGGCCGACGAGCTGGATGCGGAGGTGGACAAGCGCGACTTCGGCACCTGGCTGCACGCGACGCTGCAGCACTTTCACGTGGCGCTTGCGGACAAGCACACCGACGATGCCGATGAACGCATTGCGCTCATGAACGAAGCGGCGGCGCGTGCCACGCGCGAGCTGCATCTGGACGAGGGCGATTTTCTGCCGTTCTCCGCAGGCTGGCCCGCGCTGCGCGATGGCTATCTGCGCTGGCTTGGAAAGCATGAAGCGGAGGGCGCGAGCTTCAAGGTGGCGGAGCACGATGCGACGCAGCCGCTCGGCCATCTCACGCTGGTCGGCAAGCTTGATCGCATCGACGTGACGCGGCCCGATGGCGGCGGTGATGGTGGTGGTGCGGTGCGCCTGGTGATCGACTACAAGACCGAAAACGAGCAGGTCACGCGCAAGCGCATCACAGCGGGCTCCGAGGACATACAGCTCGCGTTCTACGCCGCGCTGCTGCAGGACGACGTGCTGCGCGCGGCCTATGTGAATGTGGGCGAGCGCGGCGAGACGCGCACCTATGAACAGGAAGATGTGGTGCATCTGCGCGACGAGCTGGTGGAGGGCATCTTGAGCGACATGGCGCGCATCGATGAAGGCGCGCCCATGCCCGCGTTGGGCGAGGGCGCGGTCTGCGGATACTGCGCCGCGCGCGGCCTTTGCCGCAAGGATTTCTGGGCATGACGACGACAACGATCAATCATCACACGGCGGCCTACGAACACAACGGCCAGCCGGTTTCGCGCCAGGCCTTCTACGCGATTGCCTGCGACCCGCAGCGCAGCGTGGCGGTGGAAGCCTGCGCCGGTGCGGGCAAGACCTGGATGCTGGTCTCGCGCATCTTGCGCGCCTTGCTCGACGGTGCCGAGCCGCATGAAATTCTCGCCATCACCTTCACCAAGAAAGCAGCGGGCGAGATGCGCCAGCGCTTGCAGGAATGGCTCGAAGATTTTGCCGACAAACCCGCGCACGAACTCGAAAAGGAATTGCTCGCACGCGGCGTCGATGCGCTGCGCGTGAAGGAGCAATCGGTAGCGCTGCAAAAGCTGTACCGCAAGACGCTGGACAGCGGCAGGCCGGTGCAGATTCGCACCTTCCACAGCTGGTTTGCAGCGCTGTTGGGAACGGCACCCTTGCAGGTTCTGCAAGACTTGGGACTGCCCGCACATTACGAATTGCTGGAGAACGATGCCGAGGCCGTGCGCGAAGTGTGGCGGCCGTTTCTTGCCGCAGTGACCGAAGATGCCGCCTTGCGCGCAGACTACGAAGAGTCGGTCGCGCTGCATGGCCGATTCCAGACGCATCGCGCATTGGAGGCGGCGCTTTCCAAGCGCGTGGAGTTCACGCTGGCCGATGAGATGGGCGTGATCGATGCTTCCGTGCCGCATTTCACCGAGCAGTTTCCGCAGTTCGAGGGATTGGACAAGCCCAGCGAATCGCTCGCGAGCGAAGCGGCTTTCGCACGCTGGCACGCATGGGCCAAATCGCTTGGAAGCGAAAGCACCAAGACGCCGCAGAAAGCCGGCGATGCGGTGGTCGATGCGTTCCTGCAAACCCATCTCGACCAACGTTTGGCTTTGCTGCGCTCCGCGTTCTTCGTGGCCAAGGAAGATCGGCTCACGCAACATCTGCGCAAGTTCGAAGCGGCGCAGGAGGCAGAAGTCGAACTGCAGCAACTGTGCGCAGCGCAGCGCCAGCACACCGCCTGGCAGCACCAGCAACGCGTGGCGCGATTGGCGCGCGTGCTGATCGCGCAGTTCGGCGCGTTGAAGCGCGAGCGTGGCTGGATCGACATGAACGATGTCGAGCGCACGGCGATGAAGCTGCTGTCCGATGAGATTCTGAGCGGCTGGGTGCAGGAACGTCTGGATGCGCGCGTGCGGCATCTGCTGGTCGATGAGTTTCAGGACACCAATCCGCTGCAATGGCAGTCGCTGCATGCATGGCTGTCGAGCTATGTGGGCACCGGCGGTGGTTCGGGTGCGCCGAGCGTGTTCATCGTGGGTGATCCCAAGCAGAGCATTTACCGTTTTCGTCGCGCGGAGCCGCAGGTGTTTCTGGCGGCGCAGGCCTTTGTGCGCGAAGGTCTGGAGGGCGATGTGCTGGCCTGCGATCACACGCGCCGCAATGCCAAGGGCGTGATCGCGACGGTCAACCATGTCATGCTGGCCGCACAGGAACTGCAGGAATATTCGGGCTTTCGCGAACACACGACCGAATCGGAGGTGCCGGGGCAACTCTGGCGCTTGCCCAAAATTGCGGACGATGCGGCGGACGACGACGGGAGCGCCGATTTGGATGCGCCCGCCATCTGGCGCGACAGCCTGACGGTGCCGCGTCACGAAGCCGAAGAAACGCTGCGCATGCGCGAAAGCGCGCAGGCCGCGCAATGGGTGGCCGCGCAGATCGCGAGCGGCATTCCGGCCAAGGAAATCATGGTGCTGGCGCGCAAGCGTGCGCGCTTGGCTGAGATGGAAGAGGCGCTGCGTGCGCTGCATATTCCCTGCGTTCAGCCGGAAAAAACCGAGCTGTGCGAAACGCCGGAAGTGCAGGATCTGATCGCGCTGATGGATGTGCTCGTGTCCACCGCGCATGACCTTTCTTTGGCGCGAGCGCTCAAGTCGCCGCTGTTCGGATTGCCCGACGATGCGCTCACTGAAATTGCCTTGCTGCGCAAACAGCCGGAATGGGAAAACGCCCATTGGTTTGACGTGGTGACCGGCGGGCGCGAGCAGCTCTCCCCGCCGCTGCAGGATGCCGCAGCGCGACTGGAGATGTATCGCGGTTGGGTGCAGAAAGATCCGCCGCACGATGCGCTGCAGTCCATCTACAAACATGCCGATGTGTTTGCGCGATTCGCCGCCGCGTCGCCGCTCACGCAGCGCGAGGCGGTGCTTGCCAATCTGCGTGCCTTGCTGGCGTCGGCATTGGCGCTTGATGGCGGTCGCTATCTCACGCCCTATGCCTTTGTGCGCGCGATGAAGCGGCCCGGCATGCAGGCACCGGGGCGTGCGGATCTGACGGCCGTGCGCTTGCTCACCGTGCATGGTGCCAAGGGGCTCGAAGCGCATTGCGTGCTGATGCTCGACACCGACGCTGCAGGCCAGAAGGCCGAGACCATGGGCGCGCTGGTCGACTGGCCGGGCGAGCATGAGTATCCGCAGCATTTCGTTTTTCTTGCGAGCGAGTCGAATCCGCCGCCGAGTGCCGAAGCGCTGCTCGAATCGGAAAAGCGCGAACGCAAGCGCGAAGAACTGAACACGCTGTATGTGGCGATGACGCGGGCCAAGGAATGCCTTGTGATCTCTGCAACCCAGCCGGGCAAGGCATCGCAATCGGCAAGCTGGTGGACGCGACTGGAAGACTGCGTCGAAGACCTGCCCGCGCCTGAGGCGGCGTCGGCGCAGTTCGATCCATTCGAGGCGACGGTCGCGCGCATTCTGGAATTGCCGGTCTACGAAGCCGCATCCGCGCAGCAGCAGGCTACGCAAAGCGAAGCCGTCACGGATGCCTTGCCTCCCGTGACCGCGCAGACGCCATCGACGCCCGCCACCCGGCAGGGCGAGGCCATGCACCAACTGCTGGAGCATGCAGGCGTGGTGGGTCCAACACTTGCGCAGTTGTGCGCATCCGGCTGGAGCGAGGCACGCGTGTCGCGTCTGGCGCGCGAGTTTGAATTGACGCCCGAACAGGCGCGCAACGCGACCACGATCGCGCAAAAGATTCTGCAAGGCGAGGGCGCTTGGGCGTGGGACCAGACCATCATCGACCGCGCCATCAACGAAGCGCCGCTGGTCTTTCAAGGCCAGAGTCTGCGCCTTGATCGTCTGGTGCGTCGCAAGGCCACGGCAGACAAGGGCGTGCAATGGTGGGTGCTGGATTACAAGAGTGCCCCATCGCCGCAAAAGCAACCGCAGCTCATCGAGCAATTGCAGCGCTACTTGCGGGCTGTCAGCCAGCAACTGGGCCACGAAGGCGAGGTGCATGCAGCGTTCTTGAGTGGTGATGGCAGGTTGCTGGAAGTGCTGGAAGATGGCTCGATCCGTACGTCTTCTGAGCCCCAGTCTGCAAGGCCGTTCGCCAAAGCGGACAATACGGGCCTTCCCAGCGCGCCGAAAGCCGCTTCAGCCGCTCCGCCAGCCCCTGTGCCGGAGCAGGGCTCGCTGTTTTGATTTTTTGATTTTTTTCTCATGGGCACGCAGGTGCATGGCCGACAGTCACTTATCGGCCCTTGGCTTAACCTGCGTGCTTTGAATCGGTTGATTGTTTTTTCATGTCAGACACCCCAAGCACCACAGACCTCCTGCAATGCGACATCGCGATCATCGGCGGCGGCCCCGCTGGCCTGATGGCTGCGGAAGCCGCCGCCAAGCCGGGCGTGTCGGTCCATGTGTTCGATGCCATGCCGTCCGTGGGACGCAAGTTTCTGCTCGCGGGCAAGGGTGGTTTGAATCTCACCCACTCCGAATCGTTCGAGAACTTCGTGCAGCGCTACGGCGATGCGCAGTCCAGCATGGAGCCGTGGCTTAAGCAATTCGGAGCGAACGAATTGCAGGAATGGGCACATGGCCTGGGCATCGAGACCTTTGTCGGCACATCGGGCCGCGTCTTCCCCAAGGACATGAAGGCTGCGCCGCTGCTGCGCGCATGGCTGCAGCGCCTGCGCTCGCAAGGCGTGGTGTTCCACATGCGCCATCGCTTTGAGGGCTGGGGCGCGAATGACGATTCCGGCACGCGCGTGCTGCAGTTCACCACGCAGCAAGGTGCCGTGCAGGCGCGCGCACGTGCCGTGGTTCTGGCGCTGGGTGGCGCGAGCTGGGCGCGTCTGGGTTCGGACGGCAAATGGGCTCCGCTGCTGGCCGAAGATGGCGTTGATATCGCACCGCTGCGCGCATCCAACTGCGGCTTCGACGTGGCACGTGCCCATGTGCCTGCAGGTGAAACGCGCCGCGACTTTCTGCGCGGTATGCTGGGTCAGCCGGATGCGACTTCGCCCATCGGCTGGAGCCCGCTGTTCACCGAACGTTTTGCGGGTCAGCCCTTCAAATCGGTGGCCGTTTCGTTCACCGACAGCAAGGGGCGTCACTTCCAGCGCCGCGGAGAATTCGTGGCGACAGCGACGGGTGTCGAAGGCAGCCTGATCTATGCGGTTTCAGCCCTGCTGCGCGATGAAATCGAAGCCACCGGCAAGGCGACTTTCGAACTCGATTTGCTGCCTGCGTTTTCGCCTGAACGCGTGCTCGAAGAACTGCGCCACCCACGCGGCTCGCGCAGCCTGAGCAGCCATCTGAAGAGCCGCCTGCATATCGACGGCATCAAGGCAGCGATGCTGTACGAGCAACTGACCAAGGAAGAAATGCTGGACCCCGTGGTGCTCGCCCGCGCCATGAAGGCCATGCCGATCACCGTGATCGCGCCGCGTCCCATCGACGAGGCGATCAGCACGGCGGGTGGCGTGAAGCTGTCCGCGCTCGACGAGCACTTCATGCTGCGTGCGCTGCCCGGCGTTTTCTGCGCAGGCGAAATGCTCGACTGGGAAGCGCCCACGGGCGGTTATCTGCTCACCGCCAGTTGCGCGACGGGGCGTCTGGCGGGGCAAGGCGCGCTGGCGTTGGTGGAGTCCAGCGCGGGTTGATGGCTTGATGGTTGGGCGTGTCTGGTTTCAGTTCGCGGTGATGCCGTTGGACTTGACCAACTCGCCCCAGCGCTTTTGTTCGGCGGCCACGAACTTGCCGAAATCAGCCGAGTTGCTGCCGACCGGATTCAGCCCGAGCTTGGCCAGCTTGGTGCGTACGTCGGGCAGTGCAAGCGCCTTCTGCACATAGTCCTGCAATTGCTTGACGACTTCCGGCGGCGTGCCTGCGGGCAGGAAGAAACCATTCCATTCCTCGACCGCGAACGGCTTCACACCGGATTCCTCGACGGTCGGCACATCGGGCAGCTCCGGCATGCGCTTGGCTGACGATACGGCGAGCGCCTTGAGCTTTCCGCTGGTCACGTAGGTGATGCTCGACGCCGCGTTCGCAAAGTACACATCGACCTGCCCGCCCATCACATCCACCAGCGCCGGCGCGCCGCCCTTGTAGGGCACATGCACGGCCTGAATGCCGGTGGATTTCTTGAGCAATTCGGCGGCCATCTGCGCCAGGCTTCCCGGGCCGTAAGAGGCGTAGGAATACTTGGTCGGATTGGCCTTGGCCGCCTTGATGAATTCGGAGAGGTTGTTGTAGGGCGCTTGCGGCGACGCCACCAGAATGTTGGGCACGCTCACGGCCTGCGAGACGGGGATGAAATCCTTGGCTGCGTCGTAGGGCAGCTTGCGCAGCGTGGGGTTGATGGCGAACGACGATGCGTCGTACAGCACGGTATAGCCGTTGGGCTTGGCGCGCGCCACAAAGGTCGCGCCGATGGAGCCGCTGGCGCCCGCACGGTTGTCGATCACGACGCTCTGGCCGCTGACCTCGCTGATGCCCTGCGCAATGATGCGCGCCGCATTGTCCGCGCCGCCGCCTGCCGAGAACGGCACGACGAGCGTGATCGGCTGGTCTTTCGGATAGTCCGCGGCGTGCGCCAGACCGTGAACGAGCGCTATGCTGGCAAGGGCGATGAGCGGTTGGCGGAAAGTGAATCGCATGTTGTCTCCAATGATTCTCGGGATGGTTCTTGTCGCGTGATCGTGAAGTGATCAGACCGTCGCGATCGGATTGACGGGCGCGCCCACCAGACCTGGCAGGTACATGGGCGCGGCCGTCAGAAAAAAGGCGTGGCGCTGGTGCTGGTCCAACCACGTGGCGAGCGGCGTGAGATGCCATAGTTCGCCCAGCGGCAGCCCCAGCTTGAACAGGCAATGCTCGTGCAAGGGCAGCAGTGGGCCGCGCTCGACTTCCAGCGTGTGATTGCGTCGCTCCACCGCATGGTTGTCGGCGGCGATGGCGGCGATGCGGCTGTCGGTGATCCAGTTCAGCAGTTCCTGGTCGGAGCCATCGAGCACGCAGCAAGATGTCTTGAGTTGATCCAACTTGCCATCGGGCAGCGTCAGCGCAAGATCGGCCAGCCCGGAGTGCAGGCACAGCACATCACCCGGACGCACGCTGATGCGGTCGGCCTCGAAAATCTGGAGCAGGTCCTGCAGCGTCACCTTGCGCGGCGCATCACCAAAATGGCGGCGCAGATTCACCATCACGCCACGCCCTTGAATGCCGTGACGGGCCATGGGCGTGATCGACAGGTTTTCAGTGCCCTTGAAGTCCTGCGTTTCCGAAGATGCGCTCGGCGCATCGCTCACGCAAAAGCCGTTGTAGCCAGTGGGCGCGAATTGCCCATCGCCGCGCGCATCGAACATCGATCCCACATGCGCGAGCGCATCCCACTGCGTCGAATACTGCGGCGAAAGCGTCACGCTGTCGTCGCTGATCACATCGGTGGCACCGGGCGTGTCGCGCGCCAGCGGATAACGGTACACCGGCACGCCATTCTTTTGCGCAGGCTGGATGATCGGGCCCTTGCGGCGCAGGTTGAGCACGGGCGCGCGCGGCACATCGAGCGGCAGGCTGAGCGAAAACGAAAGACCCTCGCGGATCTCGGCCACGGCGGCAAGGCGCTGCTTGGCCTGCAGATGGTTGAGCGTGCCGAGCTGATCGTCGGCGCCGAAATCACCCCAGTTGGAGCCATCGGGGCGGCGCTGAAAGCGAGGGGATGAGGACATTGCGATCAGGCCTTTCAATACGAGGAGGGCGATGTGCGACGGCGTGCGCGTGTGGCCCGCATTGGTGAGGCGATTGTTGCATCGCACGCTTCTTTGTGAGCACAGGCTTTATTGCTTCAAAAGAAAGGATTTCTTTCTTCTATGAAGCACTTTCATCCCGTTGCTTTGAATCGCCCCGGATTTCCTAGACACTGTTGAGCCGTTGGGAATGCCGTCTTTCGAACTCTACCGGAGAGATATCTCCGGCGGTGCCATGACGCCTTTTCGGGTTGTAAAACATCTCGATGTAGTTGAAGACATCAGCCCTGGCCTCATCGCGCGTCGGGTAAATCTGGCGGCGAATACGCTCGCGCTTGAGCAACTGGAAGAAGCTCTCGGCCACGGCGTTGTCGTGACAGTTGCCGCGACGACTCATGCTGGAGACCAGATTGTGATCTCGCAGAAAGCCCTGCCAGTCATGGCCTGTAAACTGACTACCCTGATCCGAATGCACCATGACAGGCAGCTTAGGCCTGCGACGCCACAAGGCCATCAACAGTGCATCGAGCACCAAGCCAGTATCGATGCGGCTGCCCATAGACCAGCCAACAACCTGACGTGAGAACAGGTCAACCACCACCGCCAGATACAGCCAACCTTCATGGGTGCGGATGTATGTGATGTCAGTCACCCAAGCTTGGTTGGGCTCGGCCGCTGCGAAGCGGCGCTGCAAGTGATTGGGCGCGACGATGGCAGGTTTGCCGCCACGCATGCCTGCACGGCGTTTGTAGCCCGTCTGTGAGCGCAGCCCCTCGATTTTGAGCAGTCGTGCCACGCGATGCTTGCCGCAGCTCTCGCCCAAATCACGCATGTCCATGGTCAGCTTGCGATAGCCATAGACGCCACCACTCTCGAGCCACGCATGCTTGAGAAGACCCAACAGACGTTGATCGTCCTTTGCACGCAGGCTCATCGGTTGCGCCTTCCAGGCGTAGTAGCCGCTAGGGTGTACAGCCATGACCTTGCACAGTCGGCGAATGCTGTACTCACCTTCATGGCGCTTGATGAATGCGTACTTCACCCGGACTGCTTGGCAAAGTACGCTGCGGCCTTTTTTAGGATGTCGCGCTCCTCTGTGACTCGCTTGAGTTCAGCCTTCAGTCGTCGCAACTCCTCGGTTTGTGACACCTGTGCCGGCCGATCATGGGCAGGCGTTCCTTGAGCCTTGATCCATTGATAAAGGCTGTGCTGACTTACGCCTAGTCGGGCTGAAACATCGGCCACCTTATGGCCGCGCTCAGTGATCTGCTTGACTGCTTCGGTCTTGAATTCTTGGGGATATCTTTGGTTACTCATAGCACCTCCTATTGGGCCTTAGATTTAAGGCTCAGAGGTGTCTAGAAAACCCGGGGCGATTCACCCTGCATTCGCCTCTGCTGGGATGAGGATGCCTTGCAGTGGCTCCAAGACCTTCTGGGTCTGTGCAGAGAGAGCGGGGAGTGTGCCCGGTGTGTTCTTGGCTGAGGCGAAGAGCGCCAGCAGTCTTGCGCGTTCAACAGTCCCGCGTAGTTCTGCTTCTTTTCGGTTGGAAGTCCCCAGACTCTTGCGGAAACGCCAACGGCCAAACCTTGCCTGTAGGTCTGTCGGAATGACGACATACAGTTGGTAGATGCCAGCTCGGAGATGTAGCCCTGTGAGGGTGGTCACGGTCGTGAATGGTCTTTTTCAGATGACGGAAGTGCCACACAAAAGTGCCACATCGGCTAAAAAAGACCATTCAATTGAAGCGAACCTCTTGATAACAAAGAGATTGCTGAAAGAAGGTGACGAGCCTTACCTCGGCACTGTATCCACAGTTAGGGCTGCTTGGTTCCCCACCTGACCCGGTTGGCTGCTTCCCCATGCGAGGGGGCCCGTCACCTGACATTGTAAACCGACATGGTGTGGCACTGCAGCAAATCGAGAAGAATAGTTGCAGGAAAGGGGCCGTAGAATCGCCTGATATGTCTTATTTAGTGCTTGCCCGTAAATACCGTCCCAAGACCTTCTCCGAGATGGTGGGGCAGGAGCATGTTGTTCAGGCGCTGACCAATGCGCTCACGCAGCAGCGGCTGCACCACGCCTATCTGTTCACCGGCACGCGCGGGGTGGGCAAGACGACGGTGTCGCGCATTCTGGCCAAGTCGCTCAATTGCCAGGGCCCAGACGGGCAGGGCGGGATTACTGCCACGCCTTGTGGGGTCTGTCCGGCGTGCATGGATATCGACAGCGGTCGTTTTCCTGACTACACCGAGCTGGATGCGGCGTCGAACCGCGGTGTGGACGAGGTGCAGGGGCTGCTGGAGCAGGCGGTGTACAAGCCGGTGCAGGGGCGCTTCAAGGTCTTCATGATCGACGAAGTGCACATGCTCACGAACACGGCGTTCAACGCCATGCTGAAAACGCTGGAAGAGCCGCCGGAATACCTCAAGTTCGTGCTGGCGACGACCGATCCGCAGAAGGTGCCGGTGACTGTGCTCAGCCGTTGCCTGCAGTTCAACCTGCGCCCGATGGCTCCCGAGACGGTTCAGGAACATCTGACACGCGTGCTGGGCGAGGAAAGCGTGCAGGCCGAGCCGGGCGCGCTGCGTCTGCTCTCGCGTGCGGCGCGTGGATCGATGCGCGATGCGCTCAGTCTGACCGATCAGGCGATCGCGTTCGGCAGCGGCAAGCTGGAAGAAGCCGGTGTGCGTCAGATGCTGGGCAGTGTGGATCGCACTTATGTGTTCCGGTTGATCGATGCTTTGGCGCGTGGTGATGGTCGCACGGTGGTGGACACCGTGGACGAACTGCGCACGAACGGTCTGTCTGCCGCTTCCACATTGGAAGAGGCGAGCACCGTGTTGCAACGCATGGCCGTGCTGCAGGCGGTGCCCAATATGGCGGCGAGCGTGGATACCAGCGACACCGAGGCTCAGGAAATGGCGCGGCTGGCTGGCGTCATGTCAGCCGATGAGACGCAGTTGCTCTACAGCATGTGTCTGCATGGCCGCGCCGAGTTGGGTCTGGCACCGGATGAATATGCCGCGTTGACCATGGTGCTGCTGCGCTTGCTGGCGTTCAAGAAGCCGTCGGACGGTACATCGAGCACGGCGACACCAACGGCTGGCAACCCAGCCGAGGCTGAAAAAAAAACTCTGACGCAGGCTGAGGCCGCTCCGGCGGTTGAGCCGCGTCAAGCACCTCAGGCGGTTTCTCGACCCGTTGTGGTTCAGTCAGAGCCAGATCCGGTACCGGTCGAAGCGCCGCCTGTCGTTCAGGACGTTGTTCCGCAGCGTGCTCCGGTGCAGGCGTACCGTGAACCTGCTCCGCAGCCATACGCGCAACCAGCGCCGGTTGCAAGCGATGACCCCCCGCCTCAACGTCAACCTCAACCCCAGTCGTACGCGCCCTCGCATGAGCAGAGCCATTCCGCCATGCGACTGCCGGTGCGCACGCCCGAAGAAGTGGCGCGCCCGCCGATGGACATGCATGACGACGGCATGCCGCCCCCTGACATCGATACCTTCGACATTCCTGTGCGCCAGGCGCCAGAACCCGGAATGCGCACACAGGCGCACAGCCTCAACGGCCATGCGGCGCTGCAGCGTCTGGTGCCGACGGCCGAGGGCGAGGTCTGGTATCAGACCGTGCAGGAGATGGTTGCTGCTGGCTCGATCCAAGCGCTGGTGCGTGAGCTGGCTCTGCAGTCGCAGTTGATCGCCCGTGATCAGGATCACTGGTTGCTGCGCGTGGAGCGCGAATCGTTGAACCAGCCAGCAGCACGCGAGAAGCTGCGCGCTGCGCTGGAAGCGGCGGGGCACACGAAGCAGATTTCGGTCGAGGTGGGCAAGGTCTTGGATAGCCCGTCGCGCCGCAACGCCTACGCCGCTGCGCAGCGCCAGAAGCTGGCCGAAGAGATCGTGCACGGCGATCCGCGCGTGCAGCAACTGATGCGCGAATTTCCTGGTTCGAAAATTGTGCCGGGGAGCATCCGTCCGGCTTGATTCTTCCGTGTGCCGAGAGCCCCAAAGACCGTCCAACGTCTGCAGGCTCGGGCTTTCGTCGCACAATCGCTGTTTCGGGCGTTTTTCACCCATTCATTCATTTCATAAAAAGCAAAGGAATTCACCATGTTCAACAAGGGACAGCTCGCCGGTCTGATGAAGCAAGCTCAGGCGATGCAGGACAACATGAAGAAGGCTCAGGACGAGCTGGGCAACATCGAAGTCGAAGGCGAATCCGGTGCCGGTCTGGTCAAGGTGGTGATGACCTGCAAGCACGACGTCAAGCGCGTGACCATCGACCCCAGCCTGCTGGCCGACGACAAGGACATGCTGGAAGACCTCGTGGCTGCCGCTTTCAACGCCGCCGTGCGCAAGGCTGAAGAAACATCGTCGGAAAAGATGGCCAAGATCACCGCGGGCATGCCCGGTCTGCCAGGCGGCATGAAGTTCCCATTCTGATTTATTGCAAGCTGAGAGAGAAGGCCGCGCGCGCATGTCTGACACCAGTTCTCTGGACGCTCTGATTCAGGCGCTGCGGCGCTTGCCGGGCGTGGGCATCAAGTCGGCGCAGCGCATGGCTTTTCACCTGTTGCAGCACGATCGCGAGGGCGCGCAGATGCTCTCGCGCGCGCTGCACGAGGCGTCCAGCTCGATCCGCCATTGCGAGCGCTGCCACACCTTCACCGAAGCGGCCATCTGCGAGGTCTGCAGCGATCCGGGGCGCGATGTCTCGCGGCTGTGCGTGGTCGAAATGCCTGCCGACCAGTCGGCCATGGAGCGTACCGGCGCGTTCAAGGGCCTGTACTTTGTGCTGATGGGCCGCCTGTCGCCGCTCGACGGTGTGGGCCCCAAAGACATTGGCGTCAAAAAACTCATCGAACGCGCGACCGATGGCATGGTGCAGGAAGTCATTCTCGCCACCAGCTTCACCGCCGAGGGCGAAGCCACGGCCTATGCGATCGGCGAGGCGCTGAGGCCGCGCGGCTTGCAGGTCACGCGTCTGGCGCGCGGCGTGCCGGTGGGCAGCGAACTCGAATTCGTCGATCTGGGCACCATTGCTCACGCGCTGGCTGACCGTCGTTAGCGCATAGGTGACCGCGCAGGCATTTTCACCCCCTCGGTGAGGTGCGGGTGACCTAAAATGCTCTTTTTTTAATAGCTGCAAATCAGCAAAGAGGGAAAGAGCATGTCCATGCATGTTGCGCGTTTCACCGTCGCCTATTGGTGCATTCTGATCGCCGTGTTGTTGCCCATTGGCTGCGCAATGCTGGCCAAGCGCGGCAGCTTCAGCATGAACAAGGACAACCGCGATCCGCGCCGTTGGCTGGCCCAGCAAACCGGCTGGCGTGCCCGTGCGAACGCCGCTCAGGCCAACAGCTACGAGGTGCTGCCGTTCTTCATCGGCGCGGTCATCATCGCCCACCAACTCGGAGCCTCGCAGACGCCGCTTGACATGCTGGCGCTGGCCTTCGTGTTCCTGCGCGTGCTCTACATCGTGATGTACGTGGGGGACATGCCCATGGCGCGCAGCATGATCTGGGCGGCAGGCTTTGCGGTGAACATCGGCATCTTTTTTCTGGGCTATCACTGAGGAGCCAAGAGTCCGGGATCGTGATTCCCGGCTTCTTCGATGCTTCCGGCGTGTTCGACGAACGCAGGCCTGAAAGCGGACTGACAAAGCGCAGGCTGCTCGCATTTCGCTAGCGAATTCCGGGAACTATTCCGGTATTTCCGGTCTACGTAGTTCTCCGCAAGGATTGCCCCGGATGACGTTCAGGGCGACAATCAGGCATTATTGCTGCACTGCAGCATTCATTCACATGGCCATTTCATCCATCACCCGCCGACAACTGGGCCTGCGAGCAGCATCCGCGCTCGTGGCGTGCGCCGCTGGTTCCCAGTGGCCTGCGCAGGCGCAGCTGGGCCCGCGTACGAATGCGCCGTTGCGCATTGCGGTGGGTGGCAAGGGGGATTTGTACTATCTGCCGCTCACGGTGGCCGAGCGTCTCGGGTATTTCCGCGACGAGGGCCTGCGTGTCGAGATCGAGGATTTCCCCGGCGGCTCGCTGGCCATGGAGGCCGTGCGCAGCGGTCAGGCCGATGTGGGCTGCGGAGCCTATGAGCGCTTGATCGAGCAGCAAGCCATGGGCTTCAACTACCGCAGTCTGGTGCTGATGGGGCGCACGCCGCAGATGGTGCTGGCCGCATCGATCCACAACTGGCCCAAGAAGCCGCTCAGCAATTACAAGGACTTGCGCATCGGCATCGCCGCACCGGGATCGTCGTCGCAGTTCTTTGCCAATCTGTGGCTGATTCAGGCAGGCATTTCAGCAGAGCAGGTCGAGTTTGTGGGCGTGGGCAGCGGCTCGGGAGCGATCACCGCGTTGAAGCAAGGGCGCATCCACGCGGTGTGCCATGTCGATCCGCTGATCACTTTGCTGGAGCAGCGCGGCGAGGTGCGCATTCTGGCCGACACGCGCTCGCTCAAGGGGTCGGCGGATTTCTATGGCGGCCCCATGCCGGGTGCCTGCATGTATGTGCCGCAGATGTTCGCCCAACGCCGTTCGCGCGAGGTGCAGTCGCTGGTGAATGCGATGGTGCATGCGCTCAAGTGGATGCAGACCGCTGGCCCGGTGGATCTGGCGCGCGTGGTTCCGATGCAGTACTGGCTCGAAGACCGTGGTGCCTATCTGGCGGCGTTCGAGAAGGTGCGCCAGACGCTGTCGCCCGATGGACTGATGCCCGGCGAAGGCCCGGCCACGGCGCTCAAGGCGATTGCCCGTTTGCGCGAGAGCCAGACGGCACCGCGCGTGAATCTGGCGCTCACCTACAACAATGAATGGGTGATGCGTGCCAAGGAAAAATTTCAGGTGTAGACGACAACGGGTTTGTCGATTTCCAAAGATCTCCAAAGATTTTCAAAATTTTTTCAAAGACTCCCAACGCAAATGGGCCAGCAATCGCTGGCCCATTTTGTTGGTCGCTGCTGAGTGATCAGCGCTTGCGTTTGGCGGCTGGTGCGGCGGAAGCGGCTGTCTTGCGTGGGGCCGCAGCAGCCGACTTGGCTGTTGTTCTGGCAGGCGCTGCTTTGGCGTTGTTGTTGCCTTTGCTCTTGGCTGCGGTCCGGGTGCTGGAGGACTCGGCCTGTGCCTTGGCGTGTCTGGGGTTGTTGGCGAAAGACGCAGTCGTCAAGCGCACGGGCAGATACATGGTGACCTGCTCGCCACCCTTGAAGCGGCTGCTGGTCTTCACGTCGTTCCAGTCGGCCACGTCGGTGGCGCTGACCTTGTAGCGTGCAGCAATGGCGGCGACGGTCTCACCGCGCTTGGTGGCGCGCACGACAGTGCGGCGGTTCACGATTTCGGGCGTGAACGAGATCTGGCCGTTGTCGGCCAACTGGCTCGATACGTCTTGCTGGGTGGTCGCGGCGCGCGGAATCATCAGGGCGGAACCAGCCTTGATCATCATGCGTGGCGGAATGCCATTGATCTTGCGCAGGTCGGATTCGTCGATACCGAGGCGGGTGGCGGCGTTGGCCACGGTCATGGTGTTGGGCACGCTCCAGACCGTCCAGCTCGCATATTGACCTTGGTTGCGCGCTTCGAGGTTCTTGCGGAATACCTGCGCGTTGTCCCAGGGCAGCAGGATGCGCGGTGTGCCTGCGGCCAGAATCACGGGCTTGTGGAATGAGGGATTGAGCGCGCGGAAGTCTTCTTCGCGGATGCCGGCGAGGCTGGCGACGAGGGATACGTCGATGTCGCGCGTGATGTCCACGGCCTGGAAGTAGGGGTGGTTCTCGATCAGCGGCAACTCGGAGTTGAAGCGTGTCGGATTGGCCACGATGTTCTTCACCGCCTGCAACTTGGGCACGTAGTAGCGCGTCTCGTTGGGCATGTTCAGCTCTTCATAGCTGGTGCCGAGGCCGAGTTTCTCGTTGCGAGCGATGGCGCGAGCCACGCTGCCTTCGCCCCAGTTGTAGGCGGCCAAAGCCAGATGCCAGTCGCCGAACATGCCGTAGAGTTTCTGCAGGTAGTCGAGCGCGGCCTTGGTGGAGGCCAGCACGTCGCGGCGGTCGTCGCGGAAGGCGTTCTGCTTCAGGTCGAAATAGGTGCCCGTGGCGGGCATGAACTGCCACATGCCGGCGGCCTTGGCGGTCGAGACGGCTTGCGGATTGAATGCGCTTTCGATATAGGGAAGCAGTGCCAACTCGGTCGGCATGCCTCGGCGTTCCAGCTCTTCGACGATGTGGAACAGGTATTTGCTCGAACGCTCGGTCATGCGGAACATGTAGTCCGGACGCGTGGAGTACCACTGCTCGCGGTCACGCACCAGATCATTCTGCAGATCGGGCATGGAAAAGCCGCGGCGAATGCGGTCCCACAGATCGGACGGCGCGCGGATGCCGGTGACATCGTAGTTGGAGCCCGTCAGCTCATAGGGCGAGATGGGGGACAGGGGAGCGGTGGGATAGCTGGGGGTGATGTGCTTGGCCGCGGCGGTGGTTTCCGTCGCAGGCTTGGCCTTGTGCGCGCTGGGCGCTGGGGCATTGTTGGTCGCGCAACCAGCAAGCCAGACGAGGCTGGCGAGTCCGAGAATTTGGAGAAGTCTCATCGGAAGTTGTTTTTCCATTCACGCAACGCCGCCAGAACGGACGTCGCATCGCTTGGGTTGGTGCTCGCATTGAATGTCTTGGCCGACTGGGCGACCTCGGATTCGCGCGTGCGAAGAAACGGGTTGACCGCCAACTCGGTGGCAATGCTGGACGGCAGCGTGGGCTGGTCGGCATTGCGGAGCTTGATGCAGTCTTGCTGGTACTTGAGCAGCGCAGCGTTGCCGGGTTCCACGGCGCGCGCAAATTTCAAGTTAGAAAGTGTGTATTCATGGGCGCAGCACACGCGCGTGTTGCCGGGCAGGGCGGCGAGCGCATCGAGCGAGGCGCGCATCTGCTCCGGTGTGCCTTCGAACAGGCGTCCGCAGCCGCCGGAAAACAGCGTGTCGCCACAGAACAGAATGGGCGTGCCATCCATGTCGGGGCAGAAAAAAGCAATGTGCCCGGAGGTATGGCCGGGCACATCGATGACCTGGAACTTCAGGCCCATTTCCTCGACCACATCCCCTTGAGCGAGTCGGGTGATCGGCTCGGGCATGATCTCGTTGGCAGGGCCATAGACGCGCGCGCCGGTGCCAGCATGCAGATCTTCGACGCCGCCGACATGATCGCCGTGGTGATGCGTGACTAGAATGGCTGCCAGCGACAATCCGGAGCCGCGCAGCACGTCGAACACGGCGTCGGCATCGCCCGGATCCACCACGATGGCGTTTTTTCCATCGTGCATCATCCAGATGTAGTTGTCGGAGAAAGCGGGCAGTGGCAGCAGGTTCATGAACAGCGAAATTATAAGTTTGCACGACTGGCTTACGACTCCCCCGGGACGCTATGTACTGGAGTGGGAGCAGGAGCGCTTTGACGAGCTTGTCGCGGACCGCTTTGGCTACCATGCGCTTCAGCTCGGGATGCCCCGGCTGGCGGGCTTGCGAGCCAATCGCATGCCACATCGTTTTCTCGCACTGGGTCAGGCGCAGGCCATGATACTAGAGAGGCAGGCGCTTGCCGATAGCGAGGGTCCCGACGATTCAAAAGAGTCATTGCAAGCAGCCGACCTGCATGCCGAGCCCGAAATGCTGCCCTTTGACGAGGCCAGCCTCGACCTTGTGCTGCTGCCGCATTCGCTGGAAGACTGCACCGATCCTCACGCTGCCTTGCGTGAGGTGGGGCGGGTGCTGGTGCCCGAAGGCCAGGTGGTGATCAGCGGCCTCAACCCGTACAGTCTTTGGGGCCTGCGGCAGGCACGCTCGCGTCTGCACCGCAGGCTGGGGCTGGGCGGCGCGCTGTATTTGCCCGACAAAGGCGAGTTCATTGCCCCCGCGCGGCTGCGTGACTGGCTGCGTTTGTTGGGCTTTGAATTGGATTCAATTAGTTTCGGTTGTTACAGGCCAGCCGTGCGCTCCAGTCATTGGCTGGACACTTATGCATGGATGGACGCGCTCGGGGCCAAGTGGTGGCCGATACTGGGCGCGGCCTATGTCATTGTTGCGACCAAGCGAGTGCAGGGCGTGCGGCTGATCGGCCCGTCCTGGCGCTCGGCCGCTCAAAAAGCACCTGCGCCATCGCAGGTGCCCGTGGCGCATCAGCAGCCACATCGTTTTCATCAGGAGTAGTTTTTCAGTGACGCAAGTAGTGATTTATACGGACGGAGCCTGCAAGGGCAATCCCGGTCCGGGTGGTTGGGGTGCCGTGCTCAGCTCGGGAAAGTCCGAGAAGGAATTGTTTGGTGGCGAACTCGACACCACCAACAACCGAATGGAATTGCTTGCAGTGATCGAGGCGCTCTCGGCCCTCAAGCGTCCCTGCGAGGTTGCGCTCTATCTGGACAGCCAGTACGTGCGCAAGGGCATCACCGAATGGATTCACGGCTGGAAGAAAAAGAACTGGCGCACCGCAGGTGGCGACCCGGTCAAGAACGTCGAACTGTGGAAGCGCCTTGACGAGTTGGTCGCCAACGCCGGTCACCAGATCGAATGGCACTGGGTCAAGGGCCACGCGGGCGACCCGGGCAACGAACGCGCCGATGGACTTGCCAACAAGGGCGTGGAGAAGGCGCTGGGGCGTATCTGAGTCCGAATTAGCGACCTGATTCGCTGGAGGTGCGTGGCGTCAGCAGGAATGCGGTGGGCGTCACCGTCTCGACGTGGAACAGCGCCTCGTATTTCTTCGGATTGAACGTGAAACGTTTGGCGTTGATCGCCAATCTGCGCACATGGAAGGGCTCCATGGCGTTGAGCAAGTCCTGGGGCTCCAAAATTTCGGCCAGATAGGGTGGCCTATGGGTGTTGGGCTTGGTGAATTGGGAGTAGCGCCCCGGGCCAAACCAGTCGCCCATGGTTTCTCCGTCGTAGAAATAGATGGCGTTCTCAAAGCCCACATGAAGAATGCGCTCGTTGGCCGAAAGCTTGGTTTGGCTGGCATGGCGGAACAGTTCGTAGCCGTCACGTCCGTTCAACGTGGCCTGCCACTGGGATATCTTCGTCTGGAAAAGCGTGATGGATTCGGGGATCACGAACGCTGCCCCTCCTGCGAGAAGCAGAATCGGAAGCGCGCAATTCACGTACTGCCAAGCCTTGCTCTGCTGCAGCGCATTCCACCAGCCTTGCGGGACGAGCACATAGAGGAAGTAGGCCCCCAGAAACGCCGCGGCCGGAAACATCGGCATCAGATAGCGGCCGAGCGGAAATAGCTGTTGCCAAATCAGCAAGTAGGCAAGAAGCGTGATGGCCAGTGGCAACAGACCAGCGCGCCGTGCGGTGGGTTGAAAAACCACCAGCAAGCCCAGAGCGCAGGTCAGCACCTTGGCGTCCATCATGGAGACGAACCACAGGCGTGGATCCCGCGTGACACCCTGAACGTCGAGATCGAGTCGCTGCAACTGCATGTCGGTTGCGCTCCACAGGTAATGACCGAAAAAATTGCCGCCTGCAGGATGGATGGGGTCACCTGAAATCACAAAGCTGCGCACGTACCAGCCCACGCCAAACAGCGTCGCGCTCGCGATGTACACCAGCGTGGATCGGCTTTTCCAGCCGAGGCGATGGATCAGTGCCAGACTCATGAGCCCAACGAAGATGGCTCCGAACAGTTTGGTGCCGATGGCCGTGCCTGCAAGCAATCCGCAGACGAGGGCGGCGGCGGGCAGGCAGGTGTCGGCGGGCCGCTCATGCCGCAACAGCACCACGCACACCATGAATGCCCAGCCGTACAGCGAGAACAGATGGTCGATGTAGGCGTAGCCCAGCGTTTCGTACAGCGGCTCAAGCAGGCAAAAGCCAGCGACAGCCAACAGCGCGAACCAACGACTTTTCGTGAAATGTTCGGTTAAGCCGTAGATGCCGAGAATGGTGAGCGAAAGCGGTACTGCATTTGCGAGCACTTGGGCAAAGGTCTCGCCGCCAGCCAGAAGCGACACGGCAAACAGCAGATTGGCGTTGGCGGGAAACAGCGGAAAACGCAACCACGGATTGACGCCGAGCGATTCAGTCTCCAGAAAGAATCTGGCAAGCGGCAGGTGAAAGCTGGTGTCGTCCCAGTTGCCGGGTGCGCCCGAGCTCCATGCAATCAGGTAGGTGCCGACGACGAGCATCAACAGCAACGGTGACAAACACTCGCCGAGCGAGACGCGCTGGCGGATCGAAGGGGGACGACGCAATGTGGCATACCTTGCGAGACCAAGGCATGTCACCCACAGGGATACGCAAGCGATGAGAACTGCAGGGCCGGTCAGCGCCCCGAGCAATCCGAGCAGAAACAACCCTTGTGTGACGAGCGCCAAACCCGTTGTGGCGCTGATGAACCATTTGAGCGAGACGGGCAGTGGGCCACTCCAGCTTGCATTGCCAGCAGAGCCGCCGAGCAGGCGGAGTGCGGAAATGAAGGCGTGACCGAGCGTTGTTGCAAACAGCAGAACCAGGACAAACCAACCGTTTTCAAGCCAGCCAGCGCTGGCGGGGTTGGGGGTGTAGAGCATGGATGGGCTTTGCGTTCTTTTGACGGAATCGAGAGCTGCGCCGGAAGTGCATGGGCAGCGCGGGCCTTGGGCAAGGCCGCGTATTATGGAACCAGCACCGCAAGTCGATGTGGGTTCAAATCAGCTTTTCAATCGCCTCGTGAATGCTCTGCGCGCTGTCCGGGCGCACCATTCGGTCGACTTCCTTGCCGTCGCGCAGAAAGATCAAGGTCGGCCAGAGCTTCACGCCGAAGCTGCGTCCCAGGCGCTGGCCCGAGCCGTCTTCCACCTTGATGTGCGCCACGTTGGCCTCGTCTTCCAGCGCTTGCTCGATCAGCGGCTGCGCGCGCTGGCAGTGGCCGCACCACGGTGTGCCAAACTCCAGAACGGCCGCGCCAGTGAGTTGGTCTATGGCTTCGCGTGAAGGGGCTGTGGCGGCGTGGCGGCTGGTGAAGGGCATAGGTTGTCTCCAGAGTATTCAGGCCGCATTGTGCTCCGGCCGAGCAGATGCTTTCAGGTGCGGGGGCGACAGTTCGCGTCAGATCACGCCTTCAAACATCATCACTTCCACGGTCTCGCCTAGCTGGATGGTTGCGGCTTCATGGGGCAAAACGATCAGTCCATTGGCGTGCACCATCGAGCTGAGCATGCCCGAGCCTTGTTCGCCCGTAGCGCACACGTGCAGCGAACCGTCGGGCGCTTGGCTGACGATGCCACGCTGGAACTCGGTGCGGCCGGGGCGCTTGCGCAGGGTTTCGGTGCAGATGGCCCGCAGACGTGGCGGTTCGGTGCGCTGGCAACCCTGCATGTTGCGCAAGGCGGGCCGGACGAACGCGAGAAACGTGACCATTGCCGCGACCGGATTGCCCGGCAGGCCGAAGAGCACGCAACGGTTGCTGGTGCTTTCTTCTTTGTCTTTGTCCAACCAGCCGACCGCCATGGGGCGACCGGGGCGCATGGCGATGCGCCAGAACGCGACGTCGCCCAGACGTTTCATCATGGCCTTGGTGTGGTCGGCATCTCCGCCGCTCACGCCGCCGCTGGTGATGATGGCGTCGGCGCTGTTGGCGGCCTGACGGAACGTGCCTTCGATCAATGCGGGTTCATCGCGCACGGTGCCGAGGTCGATCACCTGAATGCCAAGGCGCGTGAGCAGGCCGAACAGCGTGTAGCGATTGCTGTCGTACACGGCACCTGGGCGTGGCGGCTCGCCGGGTTTGAGGATTTCGTCGCCGGTCGAAAAATATGCCACTCGCAGGCGGCGGCGCACATGGATGCTGCAAAGCCCCAGACTGGCCAACAGGCCGAGCGCGGCGGGAGTGACCAGTTCGCCATCGGCCAAGGCCACGCCGCCCTGCATGAGGTCTTCGCCTTTTTTGCGGCAATTGGCACCTGATTGCACGGTGTTTGCGGCGATCAGGATGTGACCTTGCTCGGTTGTGCTCGTGCGCTCGATGGGCACCACCGTGTCCAGCCCTTGCGGCATGACGGCACCGGTCATGATGCGCACGCATTCGCCTGTCTTCACCTCGCCCGCCCATGCATGTCCGGCGAGCGCTGTGGCGACGCAGCGCAACTGCAGTGGTGCGTTCGCCTGAAGCTGACCGCCATCGAACGCAAAGCCGTCCATGGCCGAGTTGTCGTGCGGCGGCACGCTGACGGGCGAGATCACGTCGCCAGCGACCACGCGACCGAGCGCGTCCAGCAGCGGGACGATTTCGGATTCGGTGATCGGTGTGACCATCTGCGCAAGAAAGTCGCGCACCGCATCGACGTGCATGTCGCTCCCGTCGTGGGGGGCGATGCTGGCGGCGATGGAGTTCAGGGAAGTCATTCAGGAAGACACATTCAATTCAGGGCAGCCGGGCAGGGCGCGGACCATCAGCAGATGGTCGTGACCGACGCCGTCGACCACGATGGCGCGCGGCATTCTGCCGTAAGGCTTGAAGCCCGCGCGTTCATAAAGGCGAACGGCGCGTTCATTGCTGGCGGTGACGCCCAACTGCAGCAATTCGAGCCCGACAATCTGTTCTGCATGGGCGATGCAGGCTTCCAATAATTTTCTCGCGATTCCTTGGTGCTCGAAATTGACTTTGATCATGACCGCGTTGATGTGGCCCATATGGCGCTTGAATTTGGCGTCCTCGCGCTCGAAGCCGATGCTGCCCACGAGTTCGCCCGCATCCGTGAATGCGCCCAGATAGAAAGGCCCGTTGCCGGGTGTCGAAAACCGCGCCGAATACACCGCTGGCGGTCGGGTGACCGCCGTGGCGTAGTCCGTCGAGAAGGCCTCGGGCGTGCGCAGCAGCGACGCGTCGCGCAGCACCTTGTAGGCGGGCGCGTCGGCGGCTTGGAGAAGGGCGATGCGGATGTTGGCGGCGGAAATGACGGACTCCCCCGAAAACGGGCTGTGACGGTGAGTTTAGCCGCCGATGTAGCTCATCTCGACGCGGCGCTTGGCATGACCGCCGGTGTCGTGCGGCAGGCTGGCGCGCAGTTCGGAATAGCGATCCGTGCGGCCCTGCCAGATGTGGGCGATGGCGGCGGCGATCTCGTCGTCCGTGGCCGTGCCGCGCAGCAGGCTGCGAAGGTCGTAGCCTTGCTCGGCGAACAGGCACAGATAGAGCTGACCCTCAGTGGAAAGCCGCGCGCGGTTGCAGTCGCCGCAGAAGGCATGGGTGACGCTGCTGATCACGCCGACCTCGCCCTGGGCCGGATCGTGCACGCCGTTCGCGTCGGCATAGCCCCAGCGCTTGGCGGTTTCGCCCTTGGTGCTGGCGGCCAGCGGAATCAGCGGAAACTCGCTTTGCAGCAACTGGATGACCTCGTCGGACGGCAGCACCTCGTCCATGCGCCAGCCGTTGGTGGAGCCCACATCCATGTATTCGATGAAGCGCAGCGTGATGCCCGTGCCGCGGAAATGGCGTGCCATGGGCAGGATTTCGTGGTCGTTCGTGCCGCGCTTGACGACCATGTTCACCTTGATGTGCTCGAAGCCCACCTTGCGGGCGGTCTCGATGCCGGAGAGCACTTCGGCTACCGGAAAGTCCATGTCGTTCATGCCGCGAAAGATGGCGTCGTCCAGACTGTCCAGACTCACCGTCACGCGCGAGAGCCCGGCATCGCGCAGCGCCTGCGCCTTGCGCGCGAGCAGCGAGCCGTTGGTGGTGAGGGTGAGATCGGGCACCTTGCCGTCCAGCGTGCGCAGATTGGCGAGTTGAACGATGAGCTGCTCGATGTTCTTGCGCAGCAGGGGTTCGCCGCCCGTCAGGCGGATCTTGCGCACGCCAAGGCGCATGAACTGGCCCGCGAGCCGGGTGATTTCCTCGAAGCTCAGCAGGGCGCTGTGCGGCAGATACGGATAGTCCTTGTTGAACACATCCTTGGGCATGCAGTACGAGCAACGGAAGTTGCAGCGATCGGTGACGCTGATGCGCAGATCCCGGAGCGGTCGCTGGTGGGCATCGCTCAACTGCGCGGCAAAGTCCGACGGCGCACCTTCGGGCACGACGGCTGGCAATGCGCCTTTGCGCTGATCGACGATGGGGATGACGCGTTCTGCCATGTGGGTGTTTTTGTTTTCTACAACTGCCTGTGCAAGCAAGCCTTGAAGCGCTTCAATTTCTGGAGCAGGCACCATCAATATCGCACGACTATTGGTTGCGATCAGGCCATGTTCATAAATTCAAGACTTAGGGTTTGCCCTTGCGCAAAATCCGCTGCATGAACAATTTTGATACAAATCTGATCGAGCCAGTTCCATGCCGCAATAGTCGCAGGGATGCTGTGCGTTTGTTGATCACGGCCATCTGTGCACCTGCGGCGGTTTCACTGTCGGCCCAGGAGCGCATGGCGATTGCCACGGCCATCAACCGCACGGCCAAGTTTCGTGCTTTGTCGCAGCGCATGGCCAAGGCATACGGGCAACTATATCTGAAGACGCTCCCCGAGAAGACCCGTGAGGTCTTGCAGCAGACGCGCCAGCAGGTGCAGGCGGGCCTGGCGGAACTGGAGCGCCAGAACTGGCCGAAGGAGGTCGCGCGTTTCATCGCTGACGTGCATGGCAGTGCGACCAAGCTCGACTCGCTGGCGGCTGCGCCTGTCACCAAGGAGGGTTTCATGGCTGTGTCCCAGCAGTCCAACGACATGCTCAAACTGGCCAACAGCGCCACGGAGGCGTTCGAGAAGCTGACCCAGACGCCCTCGGCACGCTTGGTGAACGTGGCCGGTCGCCAACGCATGCTCTCGCAGCGCGTGGCCAAGAACTACACCTTGATCGCCGCAGGTTTCGACTCGCGCGAGGTGCGCGAGCAGATGGCGGGCGATCTGGGGCTGTTCCAGACGTCGCTCAAGCAACTGGCCGACGCGCCGATCACCACGCCCGCGATTCGCACGGCGCTGGAATTGGGGCAGGGGCAGTTTGTCTTCTTCGACGCAGCCATCAAGCGCCAGCCGGATGCGCGCGGCCTCGAAGACGTGGCAACCACCAGCGAACGGCTGCTGCAACTGATGGACGAACTGACGCAGTTGTATGAAGCAGCGCTGCAGTCGGTGATCGGCTGATCGGACCACCGACCAAGCCGTTTACTTTGCAGGAACCTCGGTTCTGCGTCCGTAGAACTGGGGGAAGAATTCCTTGACGCCCGGGCCGTTGAAATCCCAGCCGGTGCATTGGTTGAGGTGGCGCGGCGGCTCGTCCCCCACGCTGCTGAAGACGGCTGGCATGGTCTGGAATGCGGCCGTGGCCAGGTTGAACAGCAGCTCGCGGATATGCGTGCAGCCTGCGACGCCGCCCAGATTCTCCTGGATGGCCTTGCGCCAGCCGCGCGACATGCTGCAGCCGACCATGGACTGGATCGACGCCAGCGCCTCGGGGCAGCCGCCCAGCGGATGGGCGTCCATCGAGGCTTCGATGGCCTGCACGACGAGCTGGCGGTTGACGGTCACGCGCAGCCACATGTGGTGGATGGGTTCGCCCGCGCGGCGGATGATGCTGGGGTCGCGGATGAACGGTGTGTCCTCGGCCTTGCTGTCGTGGAGTTCGCCCTCTATGTCCCAGAGTCCATCTTCGCGCTCGAATCCTTGGTAGGTGACGCGGCGGACATGGCGGGCGGTGCGGGCAACGGGTGGAGACAAAGGCATTTTTTATTCGGATCGTGGCGGGCTTGGGATGCTTTTGGGATTGCGCTGGCGCAAAACTTGCCTCATTGTGCGGGAGAGACAAAAATCTTGCTGTCGCCTCGGTTCTTTCCGACGGAAGGCGACGGCCAACGGATGCCGCAGGAACCCCACAAATCATGCGAAACCTGAATGCGCAACTGACGCAATACGCCGAATACCACCGCGATCCGCGCAATATCCAGACGCATCTGGTCGGCGTGCCGATGATCATGCTGGCCGTGGTCATTTTGTTGTCGCGGCCGGTGTTCCTGACGCTGGGCGGCCCGGCGGGGCTGCCGGTGACTCCGGCGCTGGTGGTCGCGCTGGCGGTTTGCGTGTTCTATTTCTTGCTTGATCTGCGTTATGGCTTGTGCATGGCGCTGCTGATCGCCGCCATGCAGGAAGTAGGGCTGTGGTTTGCCGGGCAATCAACGGCGATCTGGCTGACGTCGGGCGTGGGCCTGTTTCTGGTGGGCTGGGTGATTCAGTTCATTGGCCATTGGTTCGAAGGGCGCAAGCCGGCGTTTGTCGATGATGTGATCGGACTGGCCATCGGGCCGCTTTTCGTTCTTGCCGAAATGGGCTTTGCGTTGGGGCTGCGCCGCGAGGTCCAGCACGCGGTGGAACAGGGCGCAGGGCCGGTTCGCAGGCGCGAGCGTGGTGCGGCATCCTGAGATGCTTCCTGAGGTTTATGGCCCCTCATCGGTGTGCGAAAGCTGCACGCAAGGGGCTTGGTCTTAAAATAAGCGGTTTCCCACTTGGCGAAATGTCCTGATGGACAGTGTCCAAGGCGGGCAAAACACCCATTTCTTCCATTCACTCAGAACAGAACTGTTGAGACCATGTCCCTGAACAACGTCCCTGCTGGCAAGAACCTGCCTGAAGCCTTCAACGTCGTGATCGAGATTCCCATGGAATCCGATCCCATCAAGTACGAAGTGGACAAGGAATCCGGCTGCATTTTTGTGGACCGTTTCATGACGGCCGCCATGTTCTACCCAGCCAACTACGGCTATGTGCCACAAACCCTGTCCGGCGACGGCGACCCAGTCGACGTGCTGGTGATGACCCCCTACAAGCTGCCCCCAGGCGTGGTCGTGCCTTGCCGCGCGCTGGGCATCCTGAAAATGGAAGACGAAGCCGGCATGGACGGCAAGGTGCTGGCTGTTCCTACCGCCAAGATCCTCAAGGAATACGCCAACATCAAGACGCTGGGCGACGTGCCTGAGATCAAGCTGAAGGCCATCGAGCACTTCTTCGCTCACTACAAGGATCTGGAAGCGGGCAAGTGGGTCAAGGTGCTGGGTTGGGGTGGTGCGGACGAAGCACACAAGGAACTGACCGACGGCGTAGCCAACTACGAAAAGTCCAAGAAGGCTTGATTCATGCCTTGAGGGTGGGGAACCATCCTTTGATTGCAGAGGCCCGCTCGCTTGTTGTGAGTGGGCTTTTTTGTTTTTACGAAGCCTTTCGGCTTCGATTGGTGAATCGTTTTGAGGCGGCAATATCGCCCTTGATACTTTGTTGCAGAGCCTTGCCGTACGGGAGTACTGTCTGCGGCTCTGCGTCGCGTCTCAAGGGCGATCTTGCCGTTGGGGCTGTGGATCGAGTGCCCTGCGCGCTGCTGGGGCCCGGTTTTGAATGCGGGGGCCGTCTGGATGTGCTGCTTTTGCTGTTGCTGTGTTGTTGGTGCAGCTAGTAACATCTCTTATCTTCCTTGGACCTTGCCTGCCCATGTTGCCCATCTCCTCCTTGCGTTCCAGTTCGTCGCGCCGCGCCGCGCAGGTGCCGAGCGTGCCTGTGTCGAAATATCTGACGTTTCGGTTGGGCGATGAGCTGTATGGCATCGACATTCTGAGCGTGCAGGAGATTCGCTCGTATGAGCCGCCGACGCGCATGGCGCATGCGCCGGAGTTCATCAAGGGGGTGATTCAGTTGCGGGGCGTGATCGTGCCGGTGGTCGATCTGCGCATGAAGCTGCGCTGCGCCGAGGCGAGTTACAACGAGTTCACCGTGGTGATCGTGCTTCGGGTGGAGGACATGCTGCTGGGCGCGGTGGTGGATGCGGTGGCCGATGTGGTGGCACTGCAGGACGACGTGATCAAACCTGCGCCGCACTTCCAGGGCGCGGTGGACACGAGTTATGTGCGCGGCATGGCGTCTGTGGACGGGCAGATGCTGATCGTGGTGGACATTGCGGCACTGCTCAGTCCGGCCGAAATGGGCTTGCTGCAACAGGCGCGCACTGCGGTCAACGCAGAGGTCTGATCAGGGCGTCGCTTGCCTGAACGGGCTGCGCTCGTGCAGCTCGTCCATGTATTGCGCGATGCCTTGGCCTTCGCGTTCCAGAAATCGCTCGACAGCTTCTGCAAATCCCGGATGGGCCAGCCAATGGGCGCTGCTGGTCTGCACCGGCATGAGCGCGCGGGCCATCTTGTGCTGGCCCTGAGCGCCGCCTTCGAAGCGGGAGATTCCGCGCGCGATGCACCATTCGAGCGGCTGGTAGTAGCAGGTCTCGAAGTGCAGGTTGTCCACGCGCTCCAGCGCACCCCAGTAGCGGCCATACGCCACGGAGTCCTGTACGGCGATCAGGCTGGACGCAATGCGGCGGCCGTCCTGATTGGCGATGAGCAGCACCCAGTTTTCGGGCATGTTGCGCTGCATGCTTTGGAAGAACGCGCGCGTCAGATACGGCGCGTTGCCATGTTCCAGATAGGTGCGTTCGTAGCACGCATAGAAGAAATCCCAGTCCGCATCGCTGATGTTCGCGCCTTCGATGACGTCGAACGTCACTCCCGCATCGTGCACGCGTCGGCGTTCCTGGCGGATTTTCTTGCGCTTTTCCTGATTGAGCGACGCGAGAAATTCGTCGAATGATTGGAATGCGATGCCGCTTTGGGGATGCCGGTTGTGCCAATGGAATTGCACGGTGTGGCGCAGCATCAGCCCGAGGTTTTTGGCAGCCTGCAGATCATCTTCGGCACCAAACAGCATGTGGACGGACGACAGTTCAGCCTCCTGCGCCCAGTCGATCACGCCCTTGAGCAGCAGCGTGCGCGCCTGCTCGTTCTTCGCCAGCAGGCGGCTGCCCGGCACGGGTGTGAACGGCACGGCGAGCACACCCTTGGGGTAGTACTGCAGGCCGTGGCGCTGGTAGGCGTCGGCCCAGGCCCAGTCAAAAACGTATTCCCCATACGAGTGGGTCTTGGCGTAGAGCGCACAGGCGGCTTCGAGCACGCCGTTCTTTTTGAGCAGGCAGAAGACGGGCGTCCAGCCGGTGTCTGCATTCGCGCTGTCGCTGGTTTCCATCGCAGCAAGATACGCGTGGCGCATGAAGGGCGTGGCGTGGCTTTGCTGGGCGAGCAGGCTGTCCCATTCGGCAGCATCCACCTTGAGCGCGGAGTCCAGCAGCTCCAGCGTGTAGTGGTCGGATGCTGTGGATTCTGCTAAAGAGGCGGGAGTCGGGTAGGCAGACAAGGTGACAGAGTGGTTTCGATGTCTCGGAAGCAGCGATGATCGCGCAAACCGGTCTCCTGTGAAAGCCAAGGGAGATGATGCATTCGGCGCAAATCACGTCCGCTGAACGGACACGATTGTGGTCTTGCGTTGCCTTGCATGTGCCTCGTTTTTGAGCAGGTGTTCAAACCTCCTTGAAAATCAGCCACTTATGCGATGCATACAAAGTGTTCCGCAACTTGTCCACATCACTGTCCAACGCGAGTGGGGACAACTGGAGCGCTTGCGGGAGCGGCTTTGTGCTGCATGCACGCTGCGGCTTTTTCTCGCTCGCCTACGAGAATGAAAGCACGATGACATAATTGCCCGCAGTCTCTTTCGCTCGCACCATGCCATTCCCCATCAGCATTGCCCAGCTCAACTTCGTTGTGGGCGACATTCAGGGCAACGCCCGCAAAATCATCGATGCCGCGCGCCAAGCGCATGCGGGCGCCTCGCGCCTGTTGCTCACGCCGGAACTGGCGCTCAGCGCCTATGCCGCCGAAGATCTGTATCTGCGGCCCGCTTTCCTGTCCGCCTGTGAAATGGGGTTGGCCGAGATCGCGGCTGCCACGGCTGATCTGACCGAACTCACCTTGGTCGTCGGGCATCCGCAGGCCATTCCCGGTGAATACGGACATCGCTGCCACAACGCGGCCAGCGTGATTCGCAACGGCCGCATCGAGCAGACTTACGCCAAGCAGCGCCTGCCCAATTACGAGGTGTTCGACGAGCAGCGTTATTTCATCCCCGGCAGCGGTACTTGCGTGTTCGAGGTCGATGGTGTTCGCATTGGTCTGCTGATCTGCGAAGACGCGTGGTTCCCCGAGCCCGCACGTGCTGCGGCTGACGCGGGTGCCCAACTGATTGCGTGCATCAACGCATCGCCTTTCCACATGGGCAAGGGCGTTGAACGTGAAGACGCCATGCGTGCTCGCGTGCAGGAAACCGGTCTGCCGCTGGTCTACGCGCATCTGGTCGGCGGACAGGATGAGGTGGTTTTTGAAGGTGCTTCGTTTGCGTTGAACGCGGATGGCCAGGTCGCCATGCGCGCTCCGGCGTTCGCCGAGCAATTGGCGCGCGTCGAAGTGCAGGTGCAGGGCAGCGCAATCCAGTTGGGGGGCGAGATGGCTCCCGTGTTGGGTTGGGAGGCTGAACTCTGGGCCGCGCTCGTCACAGGCGTGCGCGACTACATCGGCAAGAACGGTTTTCCGAGCGTGGTGTTGGGGCTGTCGGGCGGTATCGACTCCGCTTTGGTGCTGGCGATTGCCGTCGATGCGCTGGGTGCGGACAGGGTTCGTACCGTGATGATGCCGTCCCCCTACACGGCGGACATCAGCTGGATCGACGCACGCGAGATGGCTGCGCGCCTGAACGTGAAGTACGAGGAAATCGCCATCGCGCCGCAGTTTGAGGCCTTCAAGGCGGCGCTTGCTGCGGATTTCGCGGGACTGCCCGAAGACACGACCGAAGAAAATCTGCAGGCGCGCATTCGCGGCACGCTGCTCATGGCGCTGTCCAACAAGTTCGGCTCTGTGGTGCTGACCACCGGCAACAAGAGCGAGATGGCGACCGGTTACTGCACGCTGTACGGCGACATGGCTGGGGGCTTTGCGGTCATCAAGGACGTGCTCAAGACCCGCGTGTTCGCGCTGGCCCGCTGGCGCAACGAGAACGATCCGTTCGGCAAGGGTGCGAACCCGATTCCCGAGCGCATTATCACGCGCCCTCCCAGCGCCGAGCTGCGCCCCGATCAGAAGGACCAGGACAGCCTGCCGCCCTACGAGGTGCTGGATGCCATCGTCGAGCGCTACATGGAGCGCGACGAGCCGATTGCCGACATTGTCTCTGCGGGTTTTGCGCAGGCTGATGTGGATCGGGTCACGCGACTCATTAAGATCAACGAATACAAGCGTCGTCAGGCGCCGGTGGGCGTGCGCGTGACGCGGCGCAGCTTCGGCAAGGATTGGCGCTATCCGATCACCAATAAATTCCGGGCGTGAGGGGCAGTGCACTGCTCATCAGGTCAGGTCCGTTTTTGAACAATCATCAGGAGTTCCCGCCATGAAAATGATCACCGCCGTCATCAAGCCATTCAAGCTGGAAGAGGTCCGCGAAGCGCTGGCCGATTGCGGTGTCACCGGCCTCACCGTCACGGAAGTCAAGGGTTTCGGTCGCCAGAAGGGCCACACCGAGCTGTACCGCGGCGCTGAGTACGTGGTGGATTTCCTGCCCAAGGTGAAGGTCGAAGTCGTCGTGCGCGAGGAAGACGTGGACCGCTGCGTGGACGCCATCGTCAACGCAGCGCGCACCGGCAAGATAGGCGACGGCAAGATTTTCGTGACGGAAGTCGAACGCGTGATCCGTATCCGCACGGGTGATTTGGACGACGCGGCGGTCTGAACCTTTCAAGCCTGCTCTCAAAACGACAAAGCCCGACTGGATCGGGCTTTGTGCTTTCTGGGGCGACAGTCGATCAGATCATGAATCAGATCACGGTGCGCAGCGGAATCTGCGACATGTTGTTGCCCGCTTCCTCCACCAGCTTGCGCAGCAGCGCGTCGTGATCGGTGTGGGTGGAGACGAGGTCCATCTGCCACTCGCCCATGAAGCCGGACTTCACGCTGGTGTCGAGGAAGCCCAGCATGCCGTCGTAGTAGCCGTCCACGTTGAGCAGGCCGATGGGCTTGTCGTGGTAGCCGAGCTGGCGCCAGGTCCAGATTTCGAACAGTTCTTCAAACGTGCCGATGCCGCCGGGCAGGGCGACGAAGGCATCGCTGCGCTCGGCCATCATGGCTTTGCGCTCGTGCATGTTGTCGACGATGTGGAGTTCGTCGCAATGCTGGTTGGCCAGTTCTTTGTCGACCAGCGCCTTGGGGATCACGCCCACGACGTGGCCACCGGCCTTGCGGGTGGCTTCGGCGACGGTGCCCATCAGGCCGCTTTTGCCACCGCCGTAGACGAGTTGACCGCCATGTTCACCGATCCAGGTGCCGACCTGAATGGCGGATTGGGTGAAGGCGGGGTTCTCTCCGGGGCGTGAGCCGAGGTAGACGCAGATCGAGAACGTGGGAGCTTGTTGTTTCTTGTTAGTGGATGACATTCGCAAACCTTTGATAGAGCGCGGCAAGCCAGATGCCGCCGCACAGCAGCAGGGTCAGCAGCACGGCGGCGCTGCCCATGTCCTTGGCGCGTTTGGACAGATCGTGCAACTCGGGGCCGATGCGGTCAATGGCGGCCTCGATCCCGGTGTTGAGCAACTCGACGATCATCACCAGCAGCACGGAGCCTGCCAGCAGGGCCACTTCAATCCAGCTTCGCCCCAGCCAGAAGGCGGCGGGGACCATGATGATCGCAACGCTGGCTTCGGCGCGAAACGCCTTTTCATCCCAGCCCGCCCTGAGTCCTTGCAGCGAGTAGCCGAAGGCGTGAATCCAGCGGTTGAGCCCAGTGCGGGCCTTGTGTGGATGTGGGGCGGGTGATTGGGGAAGTCGGTCGGCCATGGAGACGAAGAGCAGAAGCGGATTTCAGCGTTGAGAAGTTCGTTACGCGTACGAAAGAAGAGTTTGAAGGACGATGGATGCCTTCATTCAAACGAACATCGTAGCGCAGATGAATGCACTCCATCGTGCAGCAACCGCGTGAACATTGGCTGAATGAACGCGTTCAGCGTTCGTTTTCAGATGCGGCGTTTGCGAGGCAACGGAGCCGAATGGATCAACCGTGTACCCGCCCAGGCATCGTGCCAGAACTGGCGCTCGGGATGAAAACGGCTGAGCAGCGCCCAGATCGCGATCCAGCCACCCAGAATGACCAGCGCTTCGGCAGCACTGAGCTTGGCGCCCCAACTGACCAGCAGCGGCGGGAGAAACCAGAGCCAGGACAGCACATAGCGCTTGAGTGCCCGCATCTGGCTGATCGAGCGGCCCTGGGTGTCGATCACGCGGATGTTCCAGGTTTTCATCGCAAGCGTCTGGCCTTTGGCCCAGAACCACACGAAGTAGATGCCGAAGATCACGAACAGAAACGCTTGCAGTCCGTGGCGGTTGTCCAGGGCGTTGCGGGTCTGGGTGAGGGCGCTGAAGAGGTAGCCGGAAATGAACACCACACCGAACATCAGCATGCCTTCGTAGAGCCAGCAGGCCATGCGGCGTCGCAGCGATGGAGTCGTGCCTTCCGCGTTGGGCGGCATGTCCGTCGGTGAGTCTGGGCGGGCGATGGGGCCTGAAGGAAGCGGAGAACTCATTCGACGGATTGTTGCTATGGGGTGTTATTGGGGCGAGTTGACCGAGGTCACATCCCGCAGATCCACTTTTTCCTCGCCCTCAGGCGCTGAGCCGGGGTTCAGCGGTGGCAGAGGCTGGGCGGTTGCCGATGCTCCCTGAACCGGAGCGGTCTCCACCGTCATGGGCGTGCTGGGCAGCGGCGCGGCTGGCGGAGGGAACACATGCGGGACATGGTAGTCCGCCATGGGGGGGATCTTGGGCGGGTTGGGTTGATTTGGAGCAACAGTCGTCGCGGCCGGAATGCGCACCAATTTCTTGGAGGGCGCCGATCGGACCACTACTGCCGCGCCGAATGGCTTGCGCGCGGCGTTGGCGGCCAGTTGCTTTTTCTCTTCTTCGCTCAAGGCCTGATAGGCCTCCCACTGAGCGAGCTTGTCATCCGGCGAGAGGCGATTGGTTGCGGCGAAATTCAGGCGCGCCTGACTGCGCTGCTGGGCACTCAGGTTGGCCCATTCCGTCATGCGGCTGAGCATCTTGGCCTGTTCCTGCTCGCTCAGGGAGTCGAAATTGGCGGCCAGCGTGAGCCAGTGGCGCTTTTGCCCTTCGGTCAACTGATTCCAGCGAGTGGCCAACGGCGAGAGCGCGTCTTTTTGGGAGCTGGAGAGTTCTCCCCACATGGGGCCGCCCTGATTGATGGGCGCAGGTGCCCGAACCATGGTGGAGTTCGGGCGGATATTGGGGCGCTTGGAGGGCAGGGCCTCAACCGGTGCGGAGATCGTTGGCGCGAAACTCAGGTAGTCGACGGACTTCCACGCGCCAAACGCCAGACATGCCAAAGCCAGCAGCCCCGCGACGGTGGCTGCATGGCTTGATTTTGAACGGTCGGATACGTCTGGCGCCAATCTCTGCATGCAAATCGGTAGTCAACCGATCGGTTCAAGGTTAGTGTTGGGATGTTTTCAGATATTGCAGAAAACCGGGGTCAGTATAGGCCTCTGGAGGCAGGTCGTCGGTGAGAAGGGCTGCATCCACTTCGGCAATTTCATTTGCGCCCGCTTCATTCTGGTTCACGCCCACGACAAACAGGCCCACGAGCAGTGCCGCAACCGGAATGGCCGACACCAGAGCACGCCACCAGTTGCCACCTTCGCTGCCCCAGCCGCCGCCCATGGTGGCCGTGTGACCAGCGCCAAGCACCATCGGCTCGGCAACCACGGGACGCTGGGCCACGACGGCAGGACGCTTGCGCTTGTCCAGCGCCTGCATGCGGCCTGCGCGCAGGCGTTCGGCAATGTCGTAAGGGAGCTCGTTGCTGCCCTCGTTGAGGCGGGCCACCACCCGATGGGCGAAACGGTCTGCCGCTGTACTGGTCGAATTTTCGGAGATATGGCGGTTCATAGCTCGATTCCTTTTGCTTTCAATGCCTTGCTCAGCGTCTGAATGGCACGAAAGCAGTGCGTTTTGACGCTGCCCTCGGAGCAGCCCATCGCTGCTGCCGTTTCTGCAACATCCATTTCCTCCCAGTAACGCATGAGGAAGGCTTCCCGTTGACGTGCGGGCAACTCTTGTATCTCTTTTTCGATTTCCTGGAATATCTGTTTGCGACGCAGTTGATCCTCGGTACTTTGTGAACCTTCGCGCTCATTTCCCTCTGTGGAGTGGATTTCCAGGAGGTCGAAATCTCCCCCTTCGTCACTCGGGCTTTCGAAGTCGCTGAGGCTCGTGAACAAAGCGTTACGAGTTTTTTGTCGGCGAAACCAGTCAAGGGTGCTGTTCGAGAGGATGCGCTGGAACAGCATCGGCAACTCGTTGATCGGCTTGTCCCCGTAATGCTCGGCCAGCTTGATCATGCTGTCCTGAACGATGTCCAGAGCGGCTTCCTCGTCACGAACGTGATACACCGTGCGCTTGAAAGCACGTTTGTCCACGCTCTTGAGAAAGTCTGACAGTTCTTGTTCGGAGGCCAAAAGCAAAACTGTCCCGCAAAGGGGACTGACAGGGCGCAGGCAACAAAGCCAGCCCCAAGGTTGGTAATCCGTCGATTATGACATCAGAGTAGTTTTTTTGAGCATAGTGCGATGCGAACGTCCACAAAGTGCAATAATGTGCACTGCAGCAAATAACGCAAACGGGTCCCGGTTCGGCGAAGAACTCATGTCGCTCATGACCGAGGCCTCAAGTTCCAAGGCGGCTTCACAAGAGCTCGACCGAGGGGCACCCAAGGTTTTTCGTTAGAGAAATTCACAAAGGTTCATCATGGAAATCTCCAAGGCCGAAATCTCGTCGGCAGCCGCAGCAACCAGCGGCGCAGCTACTGGCTCCCAAGAACTGATGGGCGCCGAAATTCTCATCAAGTCGCTCCAGGCTGAAAACGTCCAGTACATCTGGGGTTACCCTGGCGGTGCCGTTCTCTATATCTACGACGCCCTGTACAAGCAGGACACCATGCAGCACGTGCTGGTGCGCCACGAACAGGCGGCAGTGCATGCGGCCGATGGCTATGCCCGCGCCACGGGTGATGTCGGCGTTGCGCTGGTCACATCAGGCCCGGGCCTGACGAACGCAGTCACTGGTATTGCCACCGCTTACATGGATTCGATCCCCATGGTGATCATTTCCGGTCAGGTGCCCACGCCAGCGATTGGCCTGGATGCTTTCCAGGAGTGCGACACCGTCGGCATCACGCGTCCCATCGTCAAGCACAACTTCCTGGTGAAGGATGTGCGCGATATCGCCATGACGATGAAGAAGGCCTTCCATATCGCCCGCACAGGCCGTCCCGGTCCCGTGGTGGTCGACATCCCGAAGGACGTGTCCTTCAAGAAGACCGCATACAACGGCTATCCGCAGACTGTGGAAATGCGCTCGTATAACCCGGTCAAGAAGGGTCACGGCGGCCAGATCCGCAAGGCTCTGCAACTGCTGTTGACGGCCAAGCGCCCCTATATCTATACCGGCGGCGGTGTTCTGCTCGGCAATGCGTCCAATGAACTGCGCACGCTGGCGAATATGCTGGGCTACCCAGTCACCAACACGCTGATGGGTCTGGGCGCGTTCCCCGCCTCCGATCCGAAGTTCCTCGGCATGCTGGGCATGCACGGCACCATCGAAGCCAACAACGCCATGCAGAACTGCGATGTGCTGCTGGCCGTGGGTGCGCGTTTCGATGACCGCGTGATCGGCAACCCCAAGCACTTCGCGCAGAACGATCGCAAGATCATCCACATCGACATCGACCCCTCCAGCATCTCCAAGCGCGTGAAGGTGGATGTGCCCATCGTCGGCGATGTGAAGGATGTGCTGACCGAGCTGATCAACATGATCAACGAAACCACGACCCGTGCCGACGCAGGCGCGCTGGCGCAATGGTGGAAGCAGATCGAAGCATGGCGCAGCCGCGATTGCCTGGCCTATGACCGCGACAACACCAGCGTGATCAAGCCGCAATACGTGGTCGACACGCTGTGGAACATGACCAAGGATGCGGACACCTACATCACGTCCGACGTGGGTCAGCACCAGATGTGGGCTGCGCAGTATTACCGCTTTGACGAGCCACGTCGCTGGATCAACTCCGGTGGCCTCGGCACCATGGGTGTGGGCATTCCCTACGCCATGGGCATCAAGCTGGCCAAGCCGAAGTCCGAAGTGTTCTGCATCACCGGCGAAGGCTCGGTGCAGATGAACATTCAGGAATTGGCTACCTGCCTGCAGTACAACACGCCGATCAAGATCTGCGCGCTGAACAACCGCTATCTGGGCATGGTGCGCCAATGGCAGGAAATCGAGTACTCGGGCCGCTACAGCCACAGCTACATGGATTCTCTGCCCAACTTCGTGAAGCTGGCCGAGGCCTATGGCCACGTCGGCATGCTGATCGAGCGTCCCCAGGATGTGGAGCCCGCACTGCGCGAGGCCCGCAAGCTCAAGGACCGCACGGTGTTCATGGACTTCCGTACCGACCCCACCGAGAACGTGTTCCCGATGGTGCAGGCCGGCAAGGGCATCACCGAAATGCTGCTCGGCGCGGAAGATCTGTAAGACTTCGCCAAGCGCAACCATCCATAATGCCGGGCTGCTGGGGTAATCCCGCTCCCGGTCCTCCATCGCCATTCGCGAGAATGGCAACTTTTTGACGAATCTATTGCCTGCCGAGCCTAGTGTTTACCGACATCAGGGGAGGGCAGCGAGAAGAGGACTCTCTCATTATGAAACACATCATTGCTGTCCTGCTGGAAAACGAACCCGGTGCCCTGTCGCGCGTGGTTGGACTGTTTTCCGCACGTGGCTACAACATCGAATCGCTGACCGTGGCTCCCACCGAGGACGCATCGCTGTCGCGCATGACCATACAGACCACCGGTTCGGAAGACGTGATCGAGCAGATCACCAAGCACCTGAACCGTCTGATCGAAGTCGTGAAGGTGGTCGACCTGACCGAAGGCTCCTACACCGAGCGCGAGCTCATGATGGTGAAGGTGCGGGCCGTCGGCAAGGAGCGTGAGGAAATGAAGCGCATGGCCGACATCTTCCGTGGTCGCATCATCGACGTGACCGACAAGAGCTACACAGTGGAGCTGACCGGCGACCAAAGCAAGAACGATGCGTTCCTGCAGGCGATCGACCGCACAGCCATTCTCGAAACAGTGCGCACTGGCGCCAGCGGCATCGGCCGTGGCGAGCGCATTTTGCGTGTCTGAATGTAATACGGACGGGTTGGCCAGTTCGTTTATTGAAATACTGACGCCCGCCGTTCAGAACGCGATCTATATTCCTGAGTTTTCCTTTTTCCAACCCTAGACCCAAACCCCCCGGAGCCGATATGAAAGTTTTCTACGACAAAGACTGTGATCTGAGCCTCATCAAGGGCAAGACCGTTGCCATCATTGGTTACGGCAGCCAAGGCCATGCTCACGCACAAAACCTGAACGACAGCGGCGTGAAGGTCGTGGTCGGTCTGCGCAAGGGCGGCGCTTCCTGGGACAAGGTTGGCAAGGCTGGCCTGAATGTTCTGGAAGTGAACGACGCAGTCAAGGCTGCTGACGTGGTCATGATCCTGTTGCCCGACGAGCAAATCGCCGAGGTCTACAAGAACAACGTCGCACCGAACATCAAGCCAGGCGCATCGCTGGCTTTCGCTCACGGCTTCAACGTGCACTACAACCAAGTCGTGCCACGTGCCGATCTGGACGTGTGGATGGTGGCTCCCAAGGCTCCAGGCCACACCGTGCGCAACACGTACACCCAAGGTGGCGGCGTGCCTCACCTGGTGGCCGTGCATCAGGACAAGTCCGGCAAGGCCCGTGACCTGGCCCTGTCGTACGCCATGGCCAATGGTGGCGGCAAGGCCGGCATCATCGAGACCAACTTCAAGGAAGAAACCGAAACCGACCTGTTCGGCGAACAAGCCGTTCTGTGCGGTGGCGCTGTCGAGCTGATCAAGATGGGTTACGAAACCCTGGTCGAAGCCGGCTACGCTCCTGAAATGGCATATTTCGAATGCCTGCACGAACTCAAGCTGATCGTTGACCTGATCTATGAAGGCGGTATCGCCAACATGAACTACTCGATCTCGAACAACGCCGAGTACGGCGAGTACGTGACAGGTCCTGAAGTGATCAACGAAGAGTCCCGCAAGGCCATGCGCAACGCTCTGAAGCGCATCCAGAACGGCGAATACGCCAAGATGTTCATCCAGGAAGGTCGTCTGGACTATCCCTCGATGACTGCACGTCGCCGCAACACGGCTGACCACAGCATCGAAATCGTGGGCGGCAAGCTGCGCGCGATGATGCCTTGGATTGCCAAGAACAAGCTGGTCGACCAGACCCGCAACTGATCTTCTGATCAACACTGAGAACGCCCTTCGGGGCGTTTTCTTTTTTGTGTTTTGTTTTTGTCGTGGACGAAGCCCTTGGCTTCGATTGGTTGATCGTTTTGAGGCGGCAATACAGCCCCTCATGCGTTGTTGCGAAGCCTTGCCGTACGAGAGTACTGTCTGCGGCTTCGACGCCTAGCCTGAGGGGCTGTATTGCCGTTGTGGTGTTTGGTTCGAGCGCCTGCTGCGCTTCGGAGGTTCGCTCTGACAGGCGGGAGCGGGGAAGGGTGTGTTGATTCGTTTGGTTTGCAGTTCCATACGAAAACCAACAAACAAGTCGGTTGTGCTACATTGTCGCTCTATGAAAACGTTGGCCCTCGCCCTAGCTCTACTGCCCTTCGGGCTGTGATGTTGGCGCGCGAGCGAACTGTTCATCCGATGGCCCGTATGCAAGCGCAGCGGGCTTTTTTGTTTTTTGCGCTTGGATAACGGTTCTTTTTAATTGACGGAGCTGCCTGTGTGCGGCGTTCTGGAGACCACGATGACTGACAAACTGATTATTTTTGACACCACATTGCGTGACGGCGAGCAGTCGCCTGGCGCTTCGATGACCAAGGATGAAAAGCTGCGCATCGCCCGTCTGCTGGAGCGTCTGAAAGTCGATGTGATCGAGGCCGGTTTTGCCGCCAGCTCGAATGGCGATTTCGAGTGCATCCGTTCCATCGCGGGTGCGGTCAAGGACGCCACCATCTGCTCGCTCTCGCGTGCCAACGACAAGGACATCGCACGTTCGGCCGAGGCGCTGGCCGGTGCCAACAGTGCGCGCATCCACGTGTTCCTGGCGACCAGCCCGCTGCACATGGAAAAGAAGCTGCGCATGACGCCTGATCAGGTGTTCGATCAGGCGGTCAGCTCGATTCGCTTTGCGCGCAATCTGTGCGGCGACATTGAATTCAGCGCCGAAGACGGCTACCGCAGCGATCCGGATTTCCTGTGCCGCGTGTTCGAAGCGGTGATCAACGAAGGCGCGACCACCATCAACGTGCCCGATACCGTGGGCTACGCGATTCCCGAGCTGTACGGCGACTTCATCAAGAACCTGCGCGAGCGCATTCCGAACTCGGACAAGGCGATCTGGTCCGTGCACTGCCACAACGATCTGGGCATGGCTGTGGCGAACTCGCTGGCGGGTGTGAAGATCGGCGGCGCGCGTCAGGTCGAGTGCACGATCAACGGCCTCGGCGAACGCGCGGGCAACTGCTCGCTCGAAGAAGTCGTCATGGCGATCAAGACGCGCAAGGACTACTTCGGTCTTGACGTGAACATCGACACGCAGCACATCGTTGCCGCCAGCCGCATGGTCAGCCAGACCACGGGTTTCGTCGTGCAGCCGAACAAGGCGGTCGTCGGTGCCAACGCGTTCGCGCACGCATCCGGCATTCACCAGGACGGCGTGCTCAAGGCGCGTGACACCTACGAAATCATGCGTGCCGAAGATGTGGGTTGGGCTGCCAACAAGATCGTGCTGGGCAAGCTCTCCGGTCGCAACGCGTTCAAGCAGCGCTTGCAGGAACTCGGCGTGGAGATGGAGAGCGAAGGCGAGATCAACGCCGCGTTCACCCGTTTCAAGGAACTGGCCGACCGCAAGAGCGACATCTTCGACGAGGACATCCTTGCGCTGGTGAGTGATGAACATGCCGGAAATCACAAGGAAGCCTTCGGTTTCGTGTCGCTTTCTCAACACAGCGAAACCGGTGAACGCCCTCATGCCAAAGTGGTTTTTACCGCTGAAGGCAAGGAAGTTCAAGGCGAATCGGAAGGCAACGGACCGGTCGATGCATCGCTCAAGGCCATCGAGTCGCACGTGAAGAGCGGTGCCGAAATGGTGCTGTATTCGGTCAACGCCATCAGCGGTTCTACCGAGAGCCAAGGTGAGGTGACCGTGCGTCTTCAGAGCAGCGGCCGAGTGGTCAATGGCGTGGGTGCGGACCCGGACATCGTGGTTGCGTCAGCCAAGGCCTATCTGAGTGCGTTGAATAAGTTACAAAGTAAATCGGAACGAGTGGCTGCGCAAGGATGAGCACGGTTTTATAATTAACTCACTTTCTTGAAGAGTCGCATAAGTTCTTGATCTTGTGCGACTTTTTTTGATTGTGTACACTGAAACCGTTTTTTGCTGCTTGGAGCATCTTGATGCAAGCTCGTAATCGCATCGTCGCCCGCTTTTTTCACGCACTGGCCTTTGTGGCCTTGAGCGTTTCTTTGGCCACACCAGCAGTGCATGCGGCCGAGAAAAAGAAACAAGCGGTTGCATCAAAGAAGCAGGCTGTTTCTTCTGGTGCAAAACGCCAGGCAGCCAAGTCCACTGAAAAGCAGGCGCGCAAAACTGCCGAAGCGCCACGCGGCAAAGCAGGCCGCGTGACCGCATCGCTGAGCAAATCCAATCGCCTTTCCGTACGCAGCGCCAAGGCTCCCGTTCGCACCGTGGCCTACACGCCGCCACCGCAGTCCTTCGGGCAGATTGCGGGCTTGCACGAAGTTCAGGATCCGCTTGCGCTGCAGTCGAGCGTGGCGTTGGTCATCGATCAGGACACCAAGGAAGTGCTGCTGAGCAAGAACGAGGGCGCCGTGCTGCCCATCGCCTCGCTCACCAAGCTCATGACCGGTCTGCTGGTGTCCGAAGCACGCTTGGACATGAACGAACCCATCACCATCACACAGGATGATGTGGACACGGAGAAATTCAGCCGTTCGCGTCTGTCGGTGGGCACGACGCTCAGCCGCGGTGAGTTGCTGCATCTGGCGCTGATGTCGAGTGAAAACCGTGCAGCTCATGCGCTCGGTCGTACCTATCCAGGTGGTTTGAACGTGTTCGTCGCGAAGATGAATTCCAAGGCGCAGCAGATTGGCATGCGTTCCACGCACTATGTGGAGCCGACCGGTCTGTCGAGCAGCAATCAGGCGAGCGCCCGCGATCTGGCACAGCTCGTCAGCGTGGCGCACAACGACCCGCTGCTGCGTGAACTGACCACGTCGCCAAGCTACGAAGTCGAAGTCGGAAGCCGCACGATGCAGTTCAACAACACGAATCGTCTGGTGAAGAACCCATCGTGGGATATCGGCCTGCAGAAGACGGGCTTCATCAACGAAGCCGGTCGTTGCCTGGTGATGCAGGCGCAGGTTTCTGGCCGCAAGCTGATCATGGTGTTCCTCGATTCCGCAGGCAAGTTCAGCCGTCTGGCCGATGCCGAGCGCGTGCGCAACTGGGTGGAGCAGCGCTCGCATCCCGGTGGCCACATGATGGCGCGTTCGGATCACGGCAACAGCTGAGCGAGTTGGTCACTTCTCGCAGCCAATAAAAAACCGCGCATTGCGCGGTTTTTTGCTTTGAGCGAACGAATGCTGAACGGGTCAGTTCGTGATCGGTCCGTTGAAAGCTGTGCGCTGGCCTTCGTTGAAACCCAGTGCTTGAGAGATTTCCTTGGCTGTGGTCTGCAGTTTGGGCAACCAGTTTTCATCGAGACGATCGGCGGGAGCCGAGATCGACAGACCGGCCACGAGTTGGCCTTGGTCGTCGAACACGCCAGCGGCCATGCAGCGCACACCCAATTCCAGCTCTTCGTTGTCGCGCGCGATGCCATATTGGCGGGCCTTGCCCAGTTCGCGTTCGAGGATGGGCAACTGTGTGATGCTGTTGCGTGTGTGGCCGGGCAGGCCGGTGCGCGTGGCGTAGGCGCGTACGCGTTGTGGATCGTCGGCGGCGAGGAACAGCTTGCCGGTGGAGGTCAGATGCAGCGGCGCGTGTCCGCCAATCGCGCGCACCACCTGCATGCCCGAGCGCTCGCTGTAGGCGCGCTCCACGTAGACGATTTCGTCGCCCTGACGCACGCTCAGGTTCACGGGTTGCTGGATCAGCTTGTGCAGTGAGCGCATGGGGGCCATGGCCGCGTCGCGCACCGAGAGGCGCGCCTTCACCAGATTGCCGAGTTCCAGCAGGCGCATGCCGAGGCGGTAGGTGCCCGATTCGGGACGATCGACAAAGCGACCAATCGTCAAATCGTTGAGGATTCGGTGGGTGGTGGAAGGATGCAAGCCCGTCTTTTCGCTGATTTCCTTGAGTGAAATGGCTTCTTCGCGCGAGGCCAAAACATCAATGAGCACAAACATTCGTTCCAATACTTGGACACTGGGCTTGGCAGGCGAGTCTGAGTAGTTCTTTTTCATAGCAAACCATGAGTCTCACGATGTCGGGCATTTTATCTTGTGAAATTGACATTCGAGACGACAGTTTGTGGAATAGCCGTATTTGCTATGTTTTTAATATCGATATTTCGCGGCAGTATTGGAGAAAATGCCGTTTCAACGATACGGTATGTTGATGCGATCGATTGTGTGATTTGATTCACATCATTTCAGTTTCCGGATTGTTTATCTCGGAGGAAATGTCATCGGTACGGGCATGCGCACCGCAGCTGTGCGTCCGTTGCAGCGCAGCATTCACGATCTGGCTGCTGGCCTCCAGACGATTGCGGAGGGCCGGATCTGCTGCGCCGAGCATGTGCTGCCAAGCGCTGATCTGGCGCGCGGTCTGGGCAAGTCCCTGCTGATTGCGCTGAATGCCGACACATTCATCCATCAGTTGCGCAAGCACTTGCGCAATCGGCGAGATCTGCTCGACACCAGAGACAGTAGATTGCCCGGCGCTGCCCATCAGTAGGGCGGATTGTGGTGTGGCCTTCGCGGGCTTGGATGCAGCGATTGCCTGTGCGGCCGCACGTCCCATGACCACGCATTCAAGCAGCGAATTGCTGGCAAGCCGATTCGCGCCGTGCAGGCCGGTGCAGGCCACTTCGCCCACGGCATGCAGATTCGACAGATCAGTCGTGCCGTTGACTTCCGCCCGCACGCCACCGCATGCGTAGTGCGCGCAAGGCGCGACGGGAATTGGCTGGCTTGCGATGTCGATGCCATGGCTTGCGCACAACTGCATCACACCGGGGAAATGCTGGGCCAGCCATTCGCGTGGTTGGTGCGAGATGTCGAGATGCACGAACGCCAGATTGCCGCGCTGCATTTCGGTATGAATCGCACGCGAGACGATGTCGCGCGGAGCCAGTTCGGCGCGTTCGTCGTGGCGTGGCATGAAGCGCTCGCCATTCGGCAGTTTGAGCAATGCGCCTTCGCCGCGCAGCGCTTCGGTGACGAGGCCTGCAGCGCGCCCATTGACCTGCAATGCGGTCGGATGAAACTGCACGAACTCCATGTCCTGCACGGCGCATCCGGCACGCGCGGCCATGGCAATGCCGTCGCCGGTCGCCGTCCATGGATTGGTGCTGCGCGAAAACAATTGCCCCAGCCCGCCGGTGGCGAGCACCGTGTGTCCAGCCAACCAGGGCGTGACCTTGCCATCGGGCTCGCGCACCCAAGCGCCAAAGCAGGTGTTGGCAGAAGAGGCATGTGCGTGCGGCAGGTCGATGGCTGCGTGTGACTCATGAATGCGGATGTTCGCGCGAGCACGGCAGGCGCGCAGCAATGCTTGCTGCACCGCCAAGCCGGTTCGGTCTTTCACATGCGCAATGCGGCGATGGCTGTGTCCACCTTCGCGCGTCAGGTGCAGCGTCTGGCCATCCTCCATCCGATCGAATTCCACGCCTTGTTCGATCAGCCAAGCAATTGCAGCAGGAGCTTGGGAGAGGATCTGGCGCACGGCAAGCAGCTTGTTGATGCCAGCGCCCGCAATCAGCGTGTCGTTCACATGCGCGTCCACGCTGTCCTGTGGATCGAGCACCGCAGCAATGCCGCCTTGTGCCCAGGCACTGGCGCATTCGTCGATTCGGCCCTTGCTGAGCATGTCGATCTGCAGATGCTGCGGCAGAGACAGCGAGGTCGCCATTCCGGCCAGACCTGCGCCGATGATGAGAACGTCCGTGGTGCGCGATGCGGTCATGATGATCACTCTCTTTCGTTGAGCTTCAGGCGGGGCCGTAGTGCTTGAACAGCGCGCCGTCCTGCGCGAATTCACCGCTGGCGCGCACGCGCTGTTTGGCTTGCGCCGCAAAGCGCAGCATGCGTTCGATGGGCCGGCGTGCGGCCTCGGCGAGCGTGGCATCGAGTTCGATGGAGCCGACCTCGGACGTCAGCACCTGCTCGATGCCCCCCAGGCTGTTCATCGCCATCCACGGGCACATCGCGCAGCTCTTGCAGGTAGCGCCTTGCCCTGCAGTAGGAGCGGGCATGAAGTGCTTGTCGGGGTAGCGCTTCTGCATGTCGTGCAGGATGCCCTGATCGGTCGCGACGATGAAGCGATTAGTTGGCAACTTGCCGACGGCGGAGATGAGTTGCGTGGTCGATCCCACCACATGCGCGAGCGCAGCAACGGCTGCGGGCGACTCCGGATGCACGAGGATCGCGGCTTCCGGGTATTCCTTGGAGAGCAGGGCCAGCTCGTCGGCCTTGAACTCGTCATGCACCACGCACGAGCCTTGCCAGAGCAGCATGTCGGCACCGGTCTGCTGCTGGATGTATGCGCCCAGATGGCGGTCGGGCGCCCACAGAATCTTCTCGCCGCGCGCATGCAGATGCGCCACGATTTCCTTGCCGACTGACGAGGTCACGACCCAGTCCGCACGCGCTTTTACCGCCGCGCTGGTGTTGGCGTAGACCACGACAGTGCGGTCCGGATGCTGATCGCAGAAGCGGCTGAATTCGTCAGCCGGGCAGCCCAGATCGAGCGAGCAGGTGGCCTCGTCGTCGGGCATGAGCACGGTTTTTTCGGGGCTCAGAATCTTGGCTGTCTCGCCCATGAATCGCACGCCTGCCACAACGAGTGTGGAGGCAGGATGCTCCGCTCCAAAGCGGGCCATTTCCAGCGAGTCGCCAACGCAGCCGCCGGTCTCGCGTGCCAGTTCCTGCAATGCGCCGTCCACGTAGTAATGCGCGACGATCACCGCATCGCGCTTTTTCAGCAACTCGCGAATGCGTTGCATGGCACGTTCTTTTTCCGCAGCGCTTTGTTCCTGCGGCACACGCGCCCACGCGTCTTTCAGTCCGCAGGCGGCACCGCCCAGCACGAGGTGGGGGTGGTCGTATTGCACGGTCTTCAATGTCATGTCTGTCTCCTGATCCCGGTGGCTCATTGCATGGGAAAGCTGGAATGCGCGGATTATGCTCAATTTGAGCAATAAGTGACGAAAATTTTTCCAATCCCTCTGCACCATGTGGTCAGAACTTTCATGAGCCGCACGATCACGGGTTAACCCGACCACTCGGTTGACTGATATGCCGCATCAAAACTTGTGATTGGCCCAATAGTGGGAGCGCGACTAGAGTCCGAGCATCCCCCATCACATTCAGGAGACAACACATGCAGAAGAAGACTTGGGTGGCAGCGGCGATTTCGGCGGGTTTCGTTTGGAGTGCAGGCCTTGCGCAGGCGGGAACGGTGACGGTGCTCACCTCGTTTCCCAAAGAGCTGACGAGTGCTTATCAAAAGGCGTTTGAAGCGGCGAATCCGGGCATCAAGATCGAGATTTTGAACAAGAACACGACGGCATCCGTGGCCTATGTGCGCGAGTTGCCCGAAGGCCAGCGGCCCGATGTGATGTGGGCGAGCGCGCCCGACGCGTTCGAGGTGCTCGCGCGCGGCAAGCTGCTCACGCCAGCGCCCGAAACGGTGAACAAGAATGCGCCGGCCAAGATCGGCAACTTCCCGCTCAATGACCCCGAAGGCATGTACTACGGCCAGGCGCTGGCGGGCTACGGGATCATGTGGAACACGCGTTACTTGAAGGCCCACAAGCTCGAAGCGCCCAAGGAATGGAGCGATCTGACGAAGCCCGAATACTTTGGTCATGTGGCGATTTCGTCGCCCTCGCGCTCGGGCACGACGCAGTTGACCGTCGAGACGATTCTGCAGGGCGAAGGTTGGGAAAAGGGCTGGGGCCAACTGCTTGAAATGATGGGCAATGCGGCGGCGGTCACCGATCGCAGTTTTGCTGTGCCTGATGGCGTGAACAACGGCCAATACGGTCTTGGCATCGTCATCGATTTCTTTGGTTTGGCGGGCAAGTATTCGGGCTTTCCGGTGGACTTTGTCTACCCGACGATGACGGCTGTTGTGCCCGCGAACATTGCACTGATTGCGGGTGCGAAGAACGCGGACGAGGCCAAGAAGTTCATGGCGTTCACCATGTCCACGGCCGGCCAGCAACTGCTGTTCGATCCCAAGATCAGCCGTCTGCCCATCTTGCCGTACAACACGTTGAAAGCGCCCGCGGGCTACCCCGTTCCGCAGGAAGTCGCCAAGCGTGCCAAGGTGCACTTCAACACCGATCTGGCCGAGTCGCGTTATCAGGTCGTGATCAATCTGTTCGACCAGATGGTGACTTTCCGTTTGAAGGAATTGCAGGCCGCGACCAAGGCGATTCAGGAAGCCGACAAGGCACTCAAGGCCAAGCCGAATGCGCAAGGCAAGGAGCTGTTGTCGCAAGCGCGTTCGCTGGCTTATTCGCCTTTGGTGGGCGAGGGCAATGCCAAGGATCCGCAGTTCCTTGAACTCTTCAAGAAGAGCCGTCGCGATGTGGCGGTTGCCAAGGAGTTGACTGGTCTGGAGCAGATGTGGGCCGACAAGGCCAAGTCCAACTATGCCAAGGCGTTGCAACTAGCCCAGCAAGCCAAGGGAATGGCGAAGTAACTGTGGTTCTTTGACTTGTTGACGAAGCCTTCGGCTTCGGTTGGTGATTCGTGCGAAGACGCCGATACAGGGCTTGATCCTTCGTAGCGCCTCCTTGGCCAGTACCGAAGCACTGTCTGCGTCGGCGACGCCTCGTCTCAAGCCTTGTCTCGGCGTTGTGGTTGGAGGTTCCAAGTGCCTCGACCACTTCGCTGGCCCGCTGCTTCGGAATGTTGAATGCGTGGAGACTCTTATGAAAAGCCTTTGGTGTGCTTGTTTTCTGAGTGAATCGTTGCATCAGCAGCGCATTGCGGGAGAGTCCTCATGAGTACCAATGTCTCCGCGCAAGATGCCGTAGGCAATGTGCCTGTGCGCGCTTCTGCCATGTCGGGCATAGGCCCGTGGATCGCATTCATCCTCATCGGATTGTTCCTGTTGGTGTTTCTGATCATCCCGGTGTGCATGGTGATCTACACGGCTTTCGTCACGGAAACAGGCAGCCTCACCTTCGGCCACTTCGCCAATTTCTTTGGTCAGACGGTGTTCACCGAATCCTTCATCAACAGCGTGTTGGTGTCGCTTGCCAGCGTGTTTTTTGCCAGCGTGATTGCGGTGCCGCTGGCTTATCTCACGGTGCGTTTCGAGTTTCGCGGTGCGCTGTTGATTCAAACCTTGGGCGTGCTGCCGCTCATCATGCCGCCGTTCGTGGGCGCCGTTGCGCTGCAGCTCATCTTCGGGCGCAGTGGGTCGGTCAATCTGCTGCTCGATGACTGGTTTGGCTTCACCATTCCCATCATGGATGGACTCGTGGGCGTGGTGTTTGTGGAGAGCATTCACTACTTTCCATTCATTCTGCTGAACCTCGTCGCGGCCATGCGCAATATCGATGGTGCGATGGAAGAGTCGGCGCTTAACCTGGGTTCGCGCGGTTTTCGGCTTTTTCGCAGAATCATCTTCCCGCTCGCCATGCCCGGTTATCTCGCCGGTGCGGCCTTGGTTTTCGTGAAGGTGTTCGATGATCTGGGCACGCCACTGGTCATGGGCGTGACCAACATGCTTGCGCCTCAAGCCTATCTGCGCATCACCTCCGTGGGACTCGACGATCCGCTGGGTTATGTGATCAGCGTGATCATGATCGTGTTCTCCATCGTCGCGCTGTGGATGTCTGCGCGCGTCATGAAGGGCAAGGATTACGCCACGCTGCAAAAGGGTGGAAGCGCGCTGCAAAAGCGCAAGCTGAGTGCATGGGAGGCTGTGCTTGCCTATGGCTGGATCGTGCTGGTGCTGCTGGTCGTGCTTGCTCCGCATTTCGGCATTCTGCTGATGTCGTTTGCCAAGGTCTGGAGCTTTTCCGTGCTGCCCGACAGCTATACGCTGGAGCACTACGCCACGGTATTCAACGACTCCAGCAGCATGATCGGCAACACGCTGTTGTATTGCCTGCTGTCGGCCACCATCGACGTGGTGATCGGCACCGCGATTGCGTATCTGATTCTGCGCACCAAACTGCCTGCGCGGCAATGGCTGGATTACATGGCTTCTGTGGCTTTGGCGATTCCGGGCCTCGTGCTTGCGATTGGTTATCTGCGCATGTTCCGTGGCGTGAATCTGCCGTTCACCGACACGCCGTTGATCGCGTCGTGGGTGCTCATCATGCTGGCATATGCCGTGCGGCGCTTGCCCTATGCGCTGCGCTCGTGCATGGCTGCTTTGCAGCAGGTGCATATCTCGCTCGAAGAAGCGGCGCAAAGCTTGGGAGCAGGGCGCATGAGCGTGATTCGCCGCGTGATGGTGCCGCTCATGGCGGGCGGCATCATGGCGGGTTTTGTGACGAGTTTCATCACCGCTGCGGTGGAGCTGTCGGCCACCATCATGCTGGTCTCGCGCGAGAGCCAGGCGCCCATGAGCTACGGCATTTATCTCTACATGCAAAGCGTGTCTGGCCGTGGTCCGGGTGCGGCGCTGGGGGTGCTCGCCGTGCTCGTCGTGGGCCTCGGAACGTATTTCTCGCACCGCTTTGTGGAGCGTTCGCGCGCCACGGTGCAGTCGGTTTGAATGGAAAGGTTGGGACCACATATGCAACTCAATCCTGTATCGCTCGAATGCCGTCACATCAGCCTCTCGTATGGCAACAACGAGGTGCTGCGCGACGTGAATCTCAAGATCGAACCGGGCGAATTCTTCGCACTGCTCGGGCCTTCGGGCTCCGGCAAATCCACGCTGCTGCGTTTGATTGCGGGCTTCAACCGACATCAGCGCGGCGAGCTTTTGGTGGGAGGGCAGGACATTACGTCCGTGCCGCCCCATGCGCGCAACATCGGCATGGTATTTCAAAACTACGCACTGTGGCCGCACATGAGCGTGTTCGACAACGTGGCATTCGGCCTGGTGGAGCGCCGCGAAACGCGCGATGCGATCAAGCGCAAGGTGGGCGAGGTGCTCGATCTGGTCGGGCTCTCGCAGTTCGCGCAGCGCAGGCCGGGGCAGCTCTCGGGCGGTCAGCAGCAACGCGTTGCGCTCGCGCGCACCGTGGTGATCGAGCCCAAGCTTTTGCTGCTCGACGAGCCGCTTTCCAATCTTGACAAAAAGCTGCGCGTGCAGATGCGCGAGGAACTCAAGAATCTGCAGCATAAGCTTGGGCTTACCACCATCTTCGTCACGCACGATCAGGAAGAAGCCATGACCACCGCCGACCGCATGGCCGTGCTGGACAAGGGCGTGCTGCAACAGGTGGGTTCCGCAGCGGGCCTGTACGACTATCCCGTCAACCGCTTTGTCGCAGGCTTTGTGGGCACGGCGAATGTGCTGGAAGGCGAGGTGATGCAGGTGAGCGGCGAGTCTTTGTCGTTCCATGTTCCCGGTATTGGCAATCTGCGCTTGCCCAGGCCTTCGGAAGCCCCGGCTGTCGGGCGCGCGGCCGTGTCGTTTCGTCCGCATCAGGTGCAGATTGCGGTGCGTGACGATGCGGGCGATGCGTCGCGCATCTGGATGGATGGGCAGGTGGAGAGCGCCGAATTCCTTGGCGAATTCTCGCGTTATCGCGTGCGGGTGGGTGATGTGGCAGTCGTGGCCGATCAGCCGCATTACGCGGGCGTTGGCATGTTGCCGACGGGCACGGCGGTGCGCCTTGGAATCGAACCGAGTCAGATGCGCTATCTGGATGCCTGATTTGCCGAGGCTCCGCTCTACGGGAATTCCAGTAGCCGCAGCCATACCCCTGCTGCGTTAGGCTAGGCCGATGGAGATGTACCAACTGCGCGCCTACGTCACGGCGGCAACGCTGGGCAGCGTCACGCGCACGGCCGAAGCGCTGCATGTGACGCAGCCAGCAGTCACCGCGCAGATCAAGGCGCTGGAGGAAGAACTAGGCGTGGCACTGTTCGACCGCCGACCCGGTCGCATCAGCCTGACGCGCGCGGGTGAATCTCTGCTCGCCGATGCGCAGAAAGTGCTCGATGCAGCAGGGCATCTGCAAGGCCGCGCCAAAGATCTGCAGGGCGAAATCACCGGGCAGCTCGTGATCGGCACGTCCACTGATCCCGACTCGCTGCGTCTTGGCTCGTTGCTGCGCGCTTTGGTATCTGCCTTGCCGCTTCTGGAAATCAAAACCCGCTATGGCCTCGCGCAGGACCTGTGCGAGCAGGTCATGTCGGGCAGCATGCAGGGCGCGTTCTACATCGCCGCCAACATGCCGCGCGATTTGGAAGTGCTGGTGCTGCAGACACGCCACTACCGCATCGTGGCACCCGCAGCCCTGCGCAACGAGGTGCTGAAAGCGGGCTGGCGCGACCTGTCGCAACTGCCATGGATTGCCACACCGGCGCAGCACCACACGCAGCATCTGCTGATGGCACTGTTCGCGCGCCAAGGCCTGGCACCTCATCAAATTCTTGAAGCCGACACCATGGCCGCTGGCGAGAGCCTTGTACGCGCAGGGCTCGGGCTGACCTTGCTGCGAGAAGACAAGGCCATCGATCTGGCCGGGAAGGACGAGTTGGTGATCTGGCCGCACGCGCGCGTTCCTGCGCAACTGGGTTTCATCTATGGGCGCTCGACCGAGCATGATCCGGCGCTGGTGGCTACGTTGTCACAGCTCAGACGTGTGTGGGGATTGTCGGAGAGCGTTTGAATAAAGCTGCTCACTCCACCCGCCACGAAGGAATTCGCCACTGCCTCCACATCGCGAGAGCGCGCAGACCTGCGGTCACCACCACGCAGGCCAGCATCGGCGCAGTTTCAGGCAGTGCTGGAAACTGCCGCAAAACCAAATCCACGCACCCCCCCGCCATCGCGCAGACAGCATAGGGCTGATGATCTCTGAACGCCTGTGGAATTTCGCCGCAGAGCACGTCGCGCAGGACGCCGCCGAAGACGCCGGTAACCACGCCCATCATCACGCTGATGAGCGGTGACATGCCGAGTTCGGCGGCCATGTCCACGCCAACGGCGGTGAAGAGGCCGAGGCCGAGCATGTCGGGCCAGAGCATGGCGCGTTCGGTGATGTGGAAGTGCTTCTGGCGCAGGAAGACGATGGCGAGCAGGCTGATGAGCATGACCGCCCAGACGAGGTAGTCGTTTTTCGCCCAGAAGAATGGCCGGTTGTCGAGCAGCAGGTCGCGCAGCGTGCCGCCGCCGAAGGCTGCGATGAAGGCCATCACGCAGACGCCCACCACATCGAGCTTCTTGTGCGCGGCCTTGAGCACGCCGCTGAGGGCGAAGGCGATGGTGGCCGAGACTTCGAGAATCTGGCGCGCGGTGTCGATGATTTGCGGGGTGTTGATCGGCATGGCTCGCATTGTGGCTGGAATGCGGCCACGCCTTTCATTCTGGCAGGCGCGGGATCGGCTTGCTTACCGAATCGGATCAACTGCCGCGCGTGACCGGCACGTCGGCGTGCTTGCCGTAGCTGCCGTGTCTGCCCAGTTCCCACTTGGCAATCGCGTTGCGGTGGACTTCATCGGGGCCGTCGGCGAAGCGCAGGGTGCGCACCAGCGTGTAGGCGTAGGCGAGCGGGAAATCGTCGCTCATGCCGCCGCCGCCGTGGGCCTGGATGGCCCAGTCGATGACCTGGCAGGCCATGGTGGGGGCGACGACCTTGATCATGGCGATTTCGGTCCTGGCGACCTTGTTGCCTGCGGTGTCCATGAGCCACGCGGTCTTGAGCGTGAGCAGGCGGGCCATGTCGATCTTGCAGCGGGCTTCGGCGATGCGTTCTTGAGTGACGGTCTGCGCCGCAATCGGTTTGCCGAAGGCGACGCGTTCGCTGGCACGCTTGCACATGAGTTCGAGCGCGCGTTCGGCGAGACCAATGGTGCGCATGCAGTGGTGGATGCGGCCGGGGCCGAGGCGGCCCTGTGCGATCTCGAAGCCGCGACCTTCGCCGAGCAGGATGTTGGATGCTGGCACGCGCACGTTGTCGAAGAACATCTCGACATGGCCGTGCGGTGCGTCGTCATATCCGAACACGGTGAGCGGGCGCACGATGCGGATGCCGGGTGTGTCGGCGGGCACGACGATCATGCTTTGCTGCGAGTGCTTGGGTGCGTCGGGGTCGGTCTTGCCCATGACGATGAAGACCTTGCAGCGCGGATCGGCTGCGCCCGAGATCCACCACTTGTGGCCGTTGATGATGTAGTCGTCGCCATCGCGCGTGATGCGGGTGCAGATGTTGGTGGCGTCGGACGATGCGACCTCGGGCTCGGTCATGGCAAACGCCGAGCGGATTTCGCCGTCGAGCAGCGGCTTGAGCCAGCGCGCTTTCAGCTCTTCGCTGCCGTAGCGCGCGATGGTTTCCATGTTGCCGGTGTCGGGTGCGGAGCAGTTGAACACTTCGCTTGCCCATGGCACGCGGCCCATGATTTCGGAGAGCGGGGCGTATTCCTGATTGGTCAGACCCGCACCCTGGTAACCCGCGATTTCTGCGGTGTCTTGCGGTAGAAACAGGTTCCACAGACCGGCGGCCTTGGCCTTGTCCTTCAGGCGCTCGATGACGGGCAACGGCGTCCAGCGCTTGCCTGCTGCGGTGTTGGCAGCCAGCTCTTTGGCGTAGTCGGCTTCTGCGGGATAGATGTGCTCATCCATGAAGGCGATGAGGCGCTTCTGCAGTTCTTTGGTCTTGGGCGAGTAGTCGAAATCCATGCGTGTTATCTCCTGAAAATGGTGGGCTTGTCTGTTGACTGGATTGTGGTCAGCGCTGGTCGACTTTCTGCGCGAATGACCAAGCGAGTTGTGCGATGGGCTGCGTCTGCGCGCCCGTGGCTTTGGCTTCTGTGCTGGCGGCGGTTCCAGCTTCCACGCGCTTGGCGATGCCTTGCAGAATCGCCGCGATGCGGAACATGTTGTAGGCCAGATACCAGGGCCAGTCGGCCCTTAACTCGGCGCGAGTGGTGATGCCGTGTTCTTCACAAAAGCGGGCGATGCCTGTACGGTCGCAATAACGTGTGATGTAGCTGTCTTCATCAGGAATGCCGAGCGCCACAATGTCGAGGCCGCCGATGCCGCGCGAGAGCTGGTGCGGGATATGCCAGCTCATGCAGTGGTAGCTGAAGTCCGCGAGCGGATGGCCGAGCGTGGACAGCTCCCAGTCGAGCACGGCGATCACACGCGGCTCGGTGGGGTGGAACATCAGATTGTCGAGCCGGTAATCGCCATGCACGATGGACACAAGCCGCTCGTCGCGCGCGCTCGCTGGCATGTGGGCAGGCAGCCATTGCATGAGCTGGTCCATCTCGGGAATGGGCTGCGTGACCGAGGCCTGGTACTGCTTGCTCCAGCGCGCGATCTGGCGCTCGAAATAGTTGCCCGGCTTGCCGTATTCACCCAGACCGCGCGCTTTGAAATCCACGCTGTGCAGCGCGGAAATCACGCGGTTCATTTCGTCGTATATGGCGGCGCGTTCTGCGTTGCTCATGCCAGGCAGAGATTGGTCCCACAGCACGCGGCCCTGCATGAACTCCATGATGTAGAAGGCGCGGCCGATGATGGATTCGTCTTCGCAGAGGGCGAGCATTTTCGGGACGGGGACGTCGGTGTTTTGGAGTGCGCGCATCACGGCGTACTCGCGTTCTATCGCATGGGCCGAGGGGAGCAGTTTGGCTGCTGGGCCTGGTTTGGCGCGCATCACGTAAGTGTTTGATGGCGTGATGAGTTTGTAGGTGGGGTTGGATTGGCCGCCTTTGAACATTTCCACGTTCAAGGGGCCTTGGAAATGTTGGATGTGGTGCGTCATCCAGTTCGCCAGGGATTCTGTGTTGAAGGCGTGGCGGTCGGCTACGGGGCGGGTGCCTATGAAGGCGTCAAACTGGCTCATTTGTTGTTTTCCTTTTTGCTTTGTTTGGTTTGGGTGGGGTTTTCAACTTCTGCTCGGGAGTTGAGGGCGGGGGCCGGGTCTCGCCCCGGCGGGCGAGTAACTTTTCGCTGGCGCGCGAAAAGTCACCAAAAGCGCGCTTGAATGCGGGGTCACGCGGCAGAACTCACTGCGAGCCCGTAGGGCTCTCCGTTCGGGCAACCGCCGCGAGTCAGTGTTTTCATAAGAGGAAGTGACGGCACTTCGCTGCGCTCGTGGCCGTGCATCTCGCGACTTCGCGAGATGTGGGTGCGCTGGTTTTGTGGGGGGTGTTTGACCGGCGTGTGGCGCTGGTTGTGTTGCCCCCTCGCTTGCTTGCGGAAGAGGGCTGGTGGGGAGAGGCGGCCAAACCGGATTGGACCCAGAAACCTCGTGCCCAATCAATGTGTATTTCGTTGTGAGGCTGGCGCCTCGCGGCTGCACCGAAGAGTGCAGCCGCACCCTCCCCAGTTTTTGGTCTGACTCACGATAGTTGCCCGAACGGAGCGACGCAGTCGCGCAGTGAGTTCTATCGTGTGACTTCCAGCGCATTTTTTGGTGACTTTTTTGTGCGCAAGCAAAAAAGTTACTGCCCCGCCGGGGGCAGTCCCGGCCAGCGCAATCAAAGAAAACACGGCGCTGGCAAGGCGCACTTGACGAACTTAGTTCGCCTCGGCAATCCGCATAAGCTTCGAGCGATCGCGCACGACCAAGCCACCCGGCTCGATGCGGATAGCATCCTCCCGCTCCATGGCCTTGAGCTCCTGATTCACGCGCTGCCGCGACGCACCCAGGAGCTGCGCCAACTCTTCCTGCGCGAGCTGCAGACCAATGCGGATTTCGTCGCCGTCCGCAAGACTGGGCACACCATAGCTGCGCGCCAAGTGAATCAGCTGTTTGGCAAGGCGCGAGCGCAAGGGCAGTGTGTTGAGGTCTTCCACCAGACCGAAGAGCTGCCGGATGCGGCGCGATTGCAGTTGGAGCAGGGCGTCGTACAGTTCGGCGTGTTGCGAGAGGATTTTCTTGAAGTCGGCGCGGGCCACGCACAGGATGGTCGAGTCGCCATGCGCGTAGGCGTCGTGCGTGCGGCGGTCTCCGTCGAACATTGCCACGTCGCCAAACCAGATGCCGGGCTCCACGTAGGTCAGCGTGATCTGCTTGCCGGAGATCGATGTCGAGCTCACGCGCACCGCGCCGCGGGCGCATGCGATCCACTCGTCCGGTGGGTCGCCGCGCGCGCAGATCAGCCCCCCATCTCGAAATCTTTTGACGTAAGCGCATCGAAGAATGTCATGTCGCAGCGAGGGCGACAAAGATGAAAACCAGCGACCACTGTTGATCGCTTCACGTTCTTCTATGCTAAGAATCGGCTCGTCCATAGGCTGTCTTTTGGGTGACTGACGCGGCACCTGCTGTCACTCGGGCGACGCAGCGTGCCTTGGCGGCAAGCGAGGGCTTGCCTAGCCTCTTATCTTACTGATATCGCGGTGCGCGTTTGTCGAAGAAGGCCGCAATGCCCTCGCCAGCGTTGGCGTGCGAGAGGTTTTTCACGAAATGATTGCGCTCGTTGTCCAGGTGCTCGTGCAGGCTGTTGCCGCTGGCTTCGGTCACCAGGTCCTTGATGCTGGCCAGCGCGTTGGGCGCGCGCTGGTTGAGTGTGTTGGCCAAAGCCAGTGCATCGTTCAGCGCTTCGCCGGGTTGCGACAGGCGGTTGACCACGCCTAGCTGGTACAGGCGCTGCACGTCCACCTTGTCGGCGCCCATGAGGATTTCCATCGCCAACTGGCGCGGCAGCGATTGGGCGAGGCTCCATGTGCCGCCGCCATCGGGCGACAGGCCCACGCGCGCATAGGCCATGATGAACACGGCGTCGCGCGAGGCGACGATGAGGTCGCAGGCCAGCGCGAGCGAGAAACCGGCACCGGCCGCCGGGCCTTCCACGGCGGCGATCACCGGCTTGGGAAAGTTGCGGATGGTGTCGATCCAGCCATGCAGCGCATTCACGCCGCGCGCTTGTTCTTCGGCGCTTTCCTGACGGCGCGCCTGCAGACGATGGAGATTGCCGCCCGCGCTGAACATGCCGTTCGCGCCGGTGATGATCACGCTGCGGATGTCGCGATTGCGTTCCGCGCCGTTGAGCGCTTCGACGCCGGCCGCATAGATGTCGGGGCCGAGCGCGTTGCGCGTCGCGGGGTCGTTGAGGGTGAGGACCAGCGTGTGATCGTGGCTTGCGCTTTTGAGTTCGGCGGGCATGGTGTTTGTCTCAATCGTTGTGTGCGGTGGTCAGACCTGCTTTGCAGATCACTCTTCTTCGTGCATCAGGCTCAGGCCGATGGCACCACGGCGACGCAGCCAGGGGCTGGGGCGGTAACGCGTGTCGCCGTAGACGGTCTGCATGTTGAACAGCACTTCGAGCACATTGGTCGGCCCCCAGCGGTTGCCCATGGCGAGCGGACCCATGGGGTAGCCGAGGCCGAGCGTGACGGCGGTTTCCAGGTCCTTGGGTGTGCAGATGCCTTGCTGGCAGATGTCGCTGGCGATGTTGACGATGCAGGCCACCACGCGCTGGGTGACGAAGCCGCCGCTGTCGCGGATCACCGAAACCTTCTTGCCGTCGCGCGCGAACAGGGCGTGCGCGGCGTCGCGGTAATCGGTGCGGGTGGCAGGGTTGGTGGCGAGCACGCGGCGCTTGGTGGCGGCGTCTTCGACCAGCATGTCGATGCCGACGGTGCGTGCGGGATCGAGGCGCTCGACCACGGCGACGGTCGTCACGTCAAAGCCCAGCGGCGCAACCAGCGTCAGCGCTTGCGCGGATGGCGACTGGCCGGTTTCCACCGTGGCACCCAGTTCCTTGAGCAGTTGGTACAGCTCGGCGCGGCGCGCGGCGCGGGTCGAAACCCAGACCGGCGGCATGTTCTCGACCACCGGCACGGGCGGTTCTTCGGGCACTTGCTGCGCGCCGTCGATGTATTGGTAGAAGCCTTCGCTGGTCTTGCGACCGAACACACCACCGGCCACGCGCTGCGCGGCGATGACGCTCGGGCGGTAGCGCGGCTCCTGGTAGTACTGGTTGTAGATCGACTCCATGACCGGGTGCGACACGTCGAGGCCGGTCAAGTCCATCAGCTCGAAGGGGCCGAGCTTGAAGCCGACCTGATCGCGCAGGATGCGGTCGATGGTGACGATGTCGGTCACGCCTTCGTTGAGGATGCGCAGCGCTTCGGTGCCGTAGCCACGGCCCGCGTGGTTGACGATGAAGCCCGGCGTGTCCTGCGCGGTGACGGGCGTATGGCCCATCTCGCGGGTGTATTGCGTGAGGCGTTCGCAGGTGGCGGCATCGGTCTTGAGACCGGCGATCACTTCGACCACCTTCATGAGCGGCACGGGGTTGAAGAAGTGGTAGCCCGCAAATCGGTGTGCGGACTTGAGATTCGCGGCAATCGCGGTGACCGACAGCGACGAGGTGTTGGTCACCAGCACGGCGGTGCTTTCCACGATGGTTTCGAGCTGGGCGAAGAGTTCGCGCTTCACATCCAGACGCTCGACGATGGCCTCGATCACCAGATCGCAGGACGACAGGTCATTGAGCGTGGTGACGGGCTGGAGCAGGGCGGACCACTCTGCCGCCTTGGCTGCGTCGATCTTTCCCTTTTCGGCGAGCTTCTGCCATTGCTGCTCGATCTGCTTTTGCGCGGCAGCGGCGGCTTCGGGGTTGGTGTCGAAAAGACAGACCTTGCTGCCCGCCTGCGCGGCGATCTGTGCAATGCCACGGCCCATGGCACCTGTGCCAACGATGCCGACCTGAGAAAAAGTAATGGATGTGCTGCTCATGCCACGATTATGGCGGCATGAGTGCTCACTTGTGCGGGTTCTCAGATGTGAGAATTTCTCCCGACGTCATGAGCCCATAGCATGCATCAACTCGGCAGCGGCCTTTTCGGGATCGGCGGCGTTGACGATGGCGCGCACCACGGCAATCGATCCCACACCCGTGGCGAGGATCTGCGGGAACTGCTCCAGCCCGATGCCGCCGATCGCTACTTGCGGGTAGTCGCGCATCAGCTTGGCGTAGCGCTCCAGACGCGCCACGCCTTGCGGCACGGTCGCCATCTTCTTGAGCGTGGTGGGGAACACCGCGCCCATGGCGATGTAGCTTGGCGCGACCTTGTCGGCACGCACCATCTCGGCATAGCCGTGGGTGCTGACACCCAGACGCACGCCGGAATCGCGCAGCGTGTCGATCTCTTGCTGCGTGAGCGCGTCCAGATCTTCCTGACCCAGATGCACGCCATACGAGCCCGCCGCAATCGCGATGCGCCAGTGGTCGTTGATGTAGAGATTCGCGTTTGTGCCACGCACAGCTTCGACGGCGGCCTTCACCTCGGCCTCGACGGCTTCCGGGTCGGTCGACTTGAAGCGCAGTTGCACGGTCGGCACGCCAGCGCGCGCCATGCGGCCAACCGATGCGGCGTCTGGCAACACGGCGTACAGGCCGAGATTTTGGGGGCATGCGGCGAACGGCTTGGCATGCGGCATGGGCTGCATGCCGAAGTCTGCTGGTTCGACGGGCCATGCGGCAGCATCGAACTGGCCGATGCGTGCGGTCTGGGCTTTCCATGCTTGTGCCACGCATTCGGCGTCATGCCCGATGAAACCGAGTTCGCTGGAGGCGGCAAGCGCTGCGCGGTAGGCCGCATCGTCATTCGTCGGCGCGGGGGCGGGCTGCGCGGGGAAGTCCGCGAAGTCCTTGCCATGCTGCGCCAGAATGGCTTGCTTCATGGCGTCAACGGATGGGTTGGATTGCATGCTGTGATCAGCCATTGTTGTGATGCCAGAACGGGGTGCCGAGCACGGGCGTGCTGGGCTGGGCGGAGGCCTGCGGCGTCATTGCGCCAGCGGTGCGTGCGGCACGGCCTGCGCTGACGGCATCGGCAAACGCGCCGGCCATCGCAATTGGATCGGTGGCCAGTGCCACGGCGGTGTTCAGCAGCACGCCGTCAAAACCCCATTCCATCACCTGGCAGGCGTGCGATGGCAGGCCGAGGCCCGCGTCCACCAGCATGGGCACGGTCAGGCGCTCGCGCAGCATCTGCAGCGCGTAGGGGTTGATGGGGCCACGGCCCGTGCCGATGGGTGCGGCCCAGGGCATGACGGCCTGGCAGCCCACATCGACCAGACGCTGGCACAGCACCAGATCTTCGGTGCAATACGGCAGCACCCAGAAGCCTTCGCGGATCAGATGTTCGGCGGTGGAGACCAGGTTCAGCGTATCGGGCTGCAGCGTGTAGTCGTCGCCGATCAGCTCCAGCTTGATCCATGGTGTGTCGAACACCTCACGCGCCATCTGCGCGGTGGTGATGGCTTCCTGCGCGCTGTGGCAACCGGCGGTGTTGGGCAGCACGGGCACGTTCAGGCTGCGCAGCAGTTCCCAGAAGCTGCTGCCGGTTTCTGCAGCATTGCTGCCCTGACGGCGCAGCGATGCGGTGACCATGCCGGGCTTGGACCGTGCGACAGCGGCCTGCAGCACGGCTGGCGAAGGGTAGCGTGCCGTGCCCAGCAACAGGCGGCTTTGCAGGGTCTGGCCGTACAGCACGAACGGGTCGTTGCCGGTGTTCAGGTCAGTGGACGTGTGTGTTTGGGACATATGGATTTCAACCTGATTTTTGTTCTTGGAGCTCAGCCGCCCGTGACTGGCGAGATCACCTCGACGGCGTCGCCAGCGGTCAGCGCGTGCTGCGCGTAGCCGGTTTTGGGCACGAACTGCATGTTCACCGCGACGGCGAACGGTGGCTTGGCCTGCATCTGCGCCACGAGGTCGGCGACGGTGGCGTTGTCTGGCAGGTCCATGTTTTTCTGGTTGACGGTCACGTTCATGGCGGTATCACTTGAGGCGGGCGACGTTTTTCAGTCGATCTGCACGGAAAGGTCAAAACGGGGAGCAAGTGTCGATTGTCCGGTCTCCAGCACTTCCATGACCACATCCAGCATCGCGGGCGAGATCATGAAACCGTGGCGGTACAGACCGTTCACTTCGAGCACATTCTTGCGCACTTGGCGCACGGCAGGCAGATTGTCGGGCAGAGTGGGGCGGCATTGCGTGGCGATTTCCAGAATGCGCGCTTCGGCAAAGCCCGAATGCACGGCGTAGGCTGCCGACAGCAACTCCAGCGTCGAGCGCACGCTCGCGGGCGACATGTCGTCCGACTCGATCTCGGTCGCGCCGATCACGAACAGGTGATTTTCCTTGGGCGCGATGTAGATCGGATAGCGCGGGTGCACGAGGCGCGTCGGGCGCTCCAGCGTGACTTCCGGTGCGTAGAGCCGCACGACCTCACCGCGCACACCGCGCAGCGCATTCCATGTCGGCTTGGCACCCAAACCACGGCAGTCGAGCACCATGTCGGCACTGCCGGGGGTGATATCTTCGGGCTGCTTCGGCGCATTCCAGTGCACTTTCACGCCGAGTTCGGTCATCGCGACTTCGAGCGCTGCGAGCAGTTGGCGATTGTCGAGCTGGCCTTCGCCGGGCAGATACATGCCGTTGGCAAAGCGCGTGGCGACCGAGGGTTCGAGCGCATCGACCTGCGCGCCGTTCAGCATCTGCAGCGGCTGCAGTTCGGGGATCTGCTGTTGGGTCTGGGTGAGTTTGTGCTGAAAGCGCTGGGCTTCGCCCGCATCCAGACGGTGCCAGAGAATCAGCGTGCCGTTCTGCTGGAAGAACACGGGTGTGGAGAGCTGGCCGATCAGTTCCTGCCAGCGCGGCAGCGCGTACTGCCCCATGCGGACCACGCCGGGCTCGGTCACCGCCGACTCTGCCAACGGTGCCAGCATGGCTGCTGCCACACGTGCGGCAGCGCCTTGCGCATCGGGACCCTGCGCCTCGAAGACTTCGACGCGATGGCCCTTGCGCGCCAGCTCGACGGCAAGCAGCCGGCCCATCAGGCCCGCACCGAGAATCGTGATCGTGGAGTTTTTTTGCAGCGGAAGCATCTCGTTCTATCTCGTCCAGTTCCAACTCAATGGCAGTAAATGGACAAAACACGCCGGTGCCGCTTTTTTGCAGAAACTCCCCACGCCAGCATTGTCTGGATCGGGTAGAGGGTATGTTCTCAGCGCCACGCTTCGCATGGGCACCCCTGTTTCGTCCGAGATGCAATTACAACACAATGACAACGGCAAATTCATTGAACTGCTTCATGTCCCTCGCGTTGTATCGGTTGCCCATATCGATTTTGTGCGTTGAAAACGGGCATCCGGAATCGCCGATAATTTTTCACATGAGCAAAGAACTTCAGACGCAGCAAGACAAGCGTCGTTACGCCCGAGTCCTGTCCATCGCCGGTTCCGACAGCGGTGGCGGCGCGGGCATTCAGGCCGACCTCAAGACCTTCAGCGCCCTGGGCTGCTACGGCATGACCGCCATCACGGCCCTCACGGCGCAGAACACGCAGGGCGTGCGCGGCATCCACGGCGTGCCGCCGGAGTTTCTGAAGGCGCAGATCGACGCGGTGGTCGAAGACATCGGCGTGGACGCCATCAAGATCGGCATGCTGCATTCGCCTGAGGTGGTGCGCGTGGTGGCCGATGCGATCCGGCGTCATGGCTTGCCCAATGTGGTGCTCGATCCGGTGATGGTCGCCACCAGCGGCGACCGCCTGATCGCGCAGGAAACCGAAGCGGCGCTCGTCGGCGAGCTGTTCCCGCTGGCCGAGGTGGTCACGCCTAACCTCGATGAAGCGGGCTGGCTGCTGGGTCGCAAGATTGCGGGCGAGGCCGATCTGGACGAAGCCGCGAACGCGCTGCTCGACCTGGGCGCGCGCGCTGCCGTGCTCAAGGGCGGCCACTTGCCGGGCGACTGGGTGGTGGACGTGCTGGCGCTGAACAAGACCGAGCACCACCGCCTCGAATCGCAACGCATCGCCACGCACAACGGCCACGGCACGGGCTGCACGCTGTCCTCGGCAATCGCCTCGCATCTCGCGCTGGGCGAAAGCCTGCCCAAGGCCGTGGAAAAGGCGCGCGCCTACATCCTCGGCGCGATTGCCGCAGGCGCGGATGTGCACACGGGCCGTGGTCACGGCCCGCTCAATCATGGCTATGCGCCGGTGGCGCAGGTGGTGATTGGCTGAATGGATTGAACGGCCTCGGGGCCGATCACCAGCCCCAGGTCAGGTTCTTGGCGACCCAGCCGGTCTTGCCGGACGAGGTCTTCACCTGAGCCCAGGTGCCTGAATTCTGGAGCGTGCGCACGATCTCGTGCTGCTGCAGCTTGCCGACAACCTTCGCATTGCCCGACGCGGAAGCGCGCAGATTGGCTGAGCGCGCAGTCACCACGCGGTGCGGCGTCTTGCTCGTGAGCGGCGCATGCACCCAGCCGAGTGTGGCTTCGTAGTCACGCACCTTGAGCCACTGGCCCTTGCGCTGCTGCACCTGCAGCGGATAGCCAGACCCCAGCTCCCACTGCGTTGCCGAGCGCGTGTTGGGCTGCACACGCACGTTCACGGTCTTGCCCTTGATGCTGACGAACTCCCTGGCCTCGGCCACCGTGGCGGTGAGCAGGCTCATGCCGATCACGCAGGCTGCGGCGAACGCGCGCGTGGGCAGAAAGGAACGGCTGGGGGTGATGCTGGATGCGGCGGTAGAGAGCACTGCGCAAATTCTCCTTGTCTTTGATTTCTTGCTCAAAAAATGAGAGCAACTGACAGAGGGAGGGCCTGCGCAGCGCAAAGTTCCAATGAATTTCAGAATTTCTCCGGCCGCGTTGCGAATCAGTTTTGCTTGGCGCTGAGCAGTCTGGTCACCACAAAACAGATCACCAGCGTCGGCAGGGCTGAACCGATGGCGGGAGCCACCTTGGGCAGCAGGTGGTAGCAAGCAATGCCCGCGATCCAGATGATGACGGGCACGATGTGCACATTGCGCGCCTCGGTCAGCAGTTTCGCGGTGTTCGCACCAAAGGCCAAGCAACCAAGAATCACGCCGAACAGGGGCACGAAGACCGAACTCAGCATCAGCAGGAAGGGCTCCAGACTGTGCATGGGCAGCACCAGCGCGAGGCCGGTGCAGACCAGAGCGATCAGCATGCCCCAGCGGCGCACGCTCCAGCTCGGCAGCAGGCTGTGGGCCGAGACCGCGCCGGAATAGGCATCGCCATAAGCGTTGTCCACCTCGTCGATGAGGATCAGCGACAGCGCGATCAGGCCGCCTTGGGCGAGCAGCAGGGCGGTCACCAGATCGGCGCTTGGCAGCACCAGCGCGACCAGCACGCCGAGCGAATAGCACCAGATGTTGGCGACGGCATAGCCCATCCACGTGCCGCGCAGCGCGCCCTTGCCGCTGGTGCCGTGGCGTGCGTAGTCGGCCACCAGCGGCAGCCAGGAAATCGGCATGGCGATCACGAGGTCGAGCGCGGGCATCACCCCCATGCCGCCTTCGCCGGGGCGGTTCCAGATCGTCGAGAAGCCTTGGTTCATCGCCACGTTCAGGAATTGCCAGGTCAGCCAGATCAGCGACAGCACGACCAGCGGCAGCGCCCCGCGCGCAATCACCTTGCGCACCAGTTGCACCATGGAGCCGCTGATCAGCGCAACCACCACGCCGCCCCAGAGCAGCGTAGCCAGCAGCGGCCACCAGGCGTCGGTCATCGTGCCTGACTGGCGGCCGATGGCGACCGTGGCGTCGCGCATCACCACCAACTCGAACGTGCCCCAGCCGATGAGTTGCACGATGTTCAGGATGATGGGCAGGCTTGCGAACTGGCGACCGTAGACCGTGTGCATCAGCCCGGCGCTGGCAAGGCCGCTGTCGCAGGCGAGCTTGGCCACCCAGCCGAGCAGACCTGCACCCACCAGAGAGCCCAGAACAATCGCCAGCAGTGCCTGCTGCGTGCTGAGTGCGGGCATGAGGAATGAGCCCACCTGCATGACCAGCAAGCCCACGCCCAGACTGAACCACAGCGAGGCGTGATCGACGGTGCGGAACACGCGCTGCTCTGCGGGCAACGGAGCCAGGGCCTCGTTGGTGACGGCGTTGGGGTTGGATGAATGACTCGACTGCTGCATGCACGCTCCGCAAAGAATGGGACGATGCGCAAGGTGCGAACGTCTGGCGGGTGAGTGCGAGAGAGGGCGTTTCGACTCGTTGCGGCAGACAGCTTCCCTGCGCGAGGATTAACTCACAGGTTCAAAGGGACTTTCTCAGCCGCTGCCCGCCATCCCAATATCCAAAGATTGACGCGCAACAACACCCCTAGCGACGCGCGAGTATAGCCATTTGCGGAGTGGTTCTGCCCGGGGCCGTATCGCGCTCGGACCGAGGCGTAAAAAGCAAGCAGAGTGTCAACAAAGTTTGATTTAGCTAAAACCTATTGGAGAAATATCATTGATGGAAATAACATAAATTAACGCAATCGAGTCAATAGAAGCAATTGATACAGCTTCTCTCGATTGCCGCATCAATACATCTCTGAGGAGCGCAACGTGGGACTATTTGACTGGATGAAGGGCAAGCGTGCCGCGTCGGTGCCGACATCGTCCCATGCGCAGAGCCAATCCACCACCAAAGTGGTTGCACCCGCATTTGCCGACACACTGCCGCCGGGCCTGACGCTGGTTCCGCCCAGCACGCCAGCCGCCACCTCGCTGCCCGGCGCGGTGCAGGAATCCGATCAAAGCGCAGGCGGGCTCGACTTCGCTTCGGCGATTCAGGCGCATCGCAACTGGAAGAATCGCCTGAGTCAATACCTGAGCGATGAATCCAATGAGCAACTCAACTACCGCGTGATTTGCCGCGACGACCAATGCGTGCTCGGCAAGTGGATCAACGGGCGCGGGGCGGATGATTTCGGCCATCTGCCATCGTTTGGCGAGTTGAAGGTGTCGCATGGCCAGTTCCATCTGGCCGCGGGGCGCATCGTGCAGTTGCATGACGGCAAACAGACGGATGAGGCTCAGCAGTTACTGCGCCATGGCGACTATTCGCGCTATTCGATCAAGGTGATGGGCTTGCTGAGTTCGCTCTACGTGGAAGTCACTGACAGCCAGCCGCGCGCTGCTTGATGGCAGATGCGCTCAAGAACACACATTCACATCGTTAATTCTTGTGAATGTTGCGTATCGTTAGATTTGTAATTGAAAAATACTGATGTCCGGTTTACAGTCCCTCCTATCAATCCCGCCAAAAGGGAAGAGGAGGCGCATCATGGGTCTGTTTCAATGGCTGAACAAAGGCCAGCAGGGCGAAGCATCATCGGGTGCAAAGGCCGGTGTGGTTGTGCCATTGCCCGTGAACTCCTCGCGCTCCAAGTCGCCGGTTGCGGCCTCTGAAGACGCGGGCGGTCTTGATTTTGCTTCCGCCATTCGCGCGCATCGTGAATGGAAGGTGCGCCTGCAGAAATACCTCACCAACGAGTCGCTGGAAAAGCTGGATGCCCGCAGCATCTGCCGCGATGACCAATGCGCTCTGGGTAAATGGGTCAACGGCAGTGCGGCCAGCGAATTCGGCCATCTGCCATCGTTTGGCGAGCTGAAAGTCTCGCATGGCCAGTTCCATCTTGCTGCGGGCCGCATCGTGCAACTGCATGACGAAAAACGCACCGAGGAAGCCGTGCAGCTGCTGCGCCACGGTGACTATTCACGCCATTCGATCAAGGTGATGGGGCTGCTCAGTTCGCTGTATATCGAAGTGGCGGAGACGCTGCACGGCGATCCGTCCTGATCCAAACGACAAATCAAGCAAGCAGCGCTTGCTTGGTGGCTGCGTCAGTGATGCTCGACGCCCAGGCGCTCGTGCAGCTTGGCGCTCGTCGTCGTGTACTGCAACGCGACCGGGCCACCGCTCAGATACTCGGCTGCGGCGAAGGCGGCGAGCGTCGCTTCGTGAAATCCGCACAGAATCAGCCTGCGCTTGCCGGGGTAGGTGTTGATGTCGCCCGCTGCATAAATGCCGGGCACGCTGGTGGCGAATGTGGCGGTGTCCACCACCAGTTGCTTGCGCTCGATGGCCAGGCCCCAATCCGAGATCGGACCCAGACGCGGCGAAATGCCCAGATAGACGAGCAGCAGCTCGCTGGGCGCGCTGGCTTCGTTGCCGTCGGCATCGAGTATCTGCAAGCCGGTGAGCTGGCCTGAAGCGTTTTTCTCCACGCCCGTGATCTGCGCGACCAGCACGCGGATGCGACCGGCATCGCGCAAGGCCTGAAGCTGCGCGAGTTCGGCGGGCTCGGCCTGAAATACATCGCGGCGATGCAGCAGGGTGACGCTGCTGGCCACTTCGGCGCATTCGATCGCGGCGCGCACGGCCGCTTCGTCGCCGCCATGCACGATCACATGCTTGCCAGCCGCCGCTTGCACGCTGGACGGGTGGTAGAAGACTTGCGAGCCGACCAGCGTCTCGATGCCGTCGACCTTGAGCGCGCGCGGCACAAAGGCACCCACGCCTGCGGCGACGAAAACCAAGCGAGCGAGCAATTGCGTGCCGGAATTGGTTTCCAGCAGAACGCGGCCATCGGCTTGCACGGCGAGTGCGGCGACTTGGCTGTTCAGGTGTTCAGTCGGTGCAAACGGGGCGATCTGCTCGCGCAGTTTTTCGACCAGTTCGCGGCCGGTGCAGACCTTGGTGCCGGGAATGTCGTAGATGGGCTTGTCGGGGTACAGCTCCGCGCATTGCCCGCCCAGATGCGGCAGGGCATCGATCAGGTGCGCGTGAATGCCTTGCAGCCCGAGCTGAAAAACCTGAAACAGCCCGACCGGGCCAGCGCCGATGACTACGGCATCCACCTCGATGGGGCTGTGGGGGGCGAGGTCAGTGTTCGACAAACCCGTGATCCATCACTTGTCCAGGTACTGGACCTTGTCGGTCTTGCCGTTCCACTCATCGGCATCAGGCAGCGGTTCCTTGCGCTTGGTGATGCTCTTGTACTTGGGCGACAGATCGGCGTTGATCTTGATGAACGCGATCTGGTCTGCTGGCAGGTCTTCTTCGGCAAAGATGGCGTTGGCAGGGCATTCCGGAATGCAGACGGCGCAGTCGATGCACTCATCGGGATCGATGATCAGGAAATTCGGGCCTTCGCGGAAGCAGTCAACGGGGCAAACATCGACGCAATCGGTGTATTTGCACTTGATGCAGTTTTCAGTGACGACGTGTGTCATGTGGTAGCGTGTTTTTCTATTTCGGGAATTCCCTGATTTTAGGCGCTAGATGGCCTTGCGTGGCGCGCAGCCCTTGCCGCCTTACGGTAACTCGGCAAATTGGGCCTCAATTGGGCTCGGTTCAGCATGCGCCTGTGGCCTTGCAATCCCCGTTTTACGGGGCGTTGCAAGGCGTTTCCAGCTTTATCAGGAACGGATCAATACGGCTCCAGCCGTTTTATGGCTGGCTGTGTCCACCAGAATCATCGAACCCAGAACGCGTGCCTCGGTGAATGGAGCAACCGGAGCGGCTTCCTGCAAGAGCAGTTCGATGTGGCCGATGGCGTTGGCTTCAAGCTTTTCAGCGTCTTCTTCGGCCAGCGTGTTGATGTTCAGGCGGTGCACCACGCGGCGCACCTTGGCCTTGATCCAGCGGTGACCATGCTGGGCGAGATACACGCGGCCAGGAACGAGCGGCTCGTCATCCATCCACGCGACGGTGGCTTGCAGCTCGCGCTGGCCTTTCCATGCGGGTTGGCTGGCGGGAGCGTCGTCAAAGTCATCGTCGGCAACGGGTTGCGTGTTTTCCACGGAAGCCACGATCCAGTCGCCACGCGACACATCCACTTCGCGATCCAGCACGATGCCGGCGCTGTTGCCAGCCTCGACATCGCCGGGTTCTCGCACATGATCCAGCACTTGCGCGATGGTGGCGGTCTGGTTGCTTGGCAGCAGGGTGACTTGCTGGCCCACGCTGGCAGCGCCTGCGGCCACGCGGCCCCAGAACACGCGGCGGCCCTGGGTGGTGTCGGCGGACGAGGAAAACTTCTCCACCCATTGCACGGGGAAGGCGAGCGGCAGTTCGCGGTCGGCAGGCGTTGCGGGCAGCGTGTGCAGCAGTTGCAGCAGGCTCGGGCCTTCATAGCCCGCCCAGCCTGGTGTCGCGTCCACCACGTTGATGCCCTTGAGCGCCGAGACCGGCACCGTGGCGCGCACGGTGATGCCAGCAGCCTGCGCAAACGCGGCGAGCTGGTTGCGGATGTGGGCGAAGGCGAGGGCAGGGTCTTCCACCGCGTCCAGCTTGTTGACCGCGAAGATCAGCGAAGGCACGCGCAGCAGATTCACCAGCAGCGAGTGGCGGCGGGTTTGCGGCAGCAGTTCGAGTTGCGGGTTCTTCCAGTCGAGCTTGGTGGCATCGACCAGCACCAGCGCGGCGTCGGCGCTTGAAGCGGCCGTGACCATGTTGCGTGTGTACTGCTCGTGACCGGGTGCATCGCCGATGATGAACTTGCGTTGCTCGGTGCTGAAGTAGCGGTACGCCACGTCGATGGTGATGCCTTGTTCGCGCTCGGCGGAGAGGCCGTCGGTGAGCAGCGCCAGATCGGTTTCGCCGCTCTTGGTGATGCCTGCGAACTGGTCTTGCAGCACCGCACGGGTATCGACCAGCAGACGGCCGATCAGTGTGGATTTGCCGTCGTCGACGCTGCCGCAGGTGATGAAGCGCAGAGCGGCGTCATTGGCTTGATGGGGTTGTGTCACGGATGCGTCCGTTGCTTGTGCTTGTTCGGTCGGAGCATTGAGGGTTGCGGTGCTCATCAGAAATAACCATCCTTCTTGCGCTTTTCCATCGACGCTTCGCTGGTCTTGTCGTCCATGCGGGTAGCGCCGCGCTCGCTGACTTCGGCGGCGAGCGTTTCGATCACGATGTCACCCGCCGTGGCGGCGGTGCTCTCCACGGGGCAGGTGCAGGTGATGTCGCCCACGGTGCGAAAACGCACGTCGCGGGTCACCACTTCTTCACCGTCCTTGGGAGGTGTGAGTTCGGTCACCGGCACCAGCAGGCCCTTGCGTTCCACCACTTCGCGCTTGTGCGTGTAGTAGATCGATGGCAGCGCGATCTTTTCGCGGTCGATGTATTGCCACACATCGAGCTCGGTCCAGTTGCTGATCGGGAACACGCGGAAGTGTTCGCCGGGTGCAAGGCGTGTGTTGAACAGCGTCCACAGTTCAGGGCGCTGCGCCTTGGGTTGCCATTGGCCGAAGCTGTCGCGATGCGAGAAGATGCGCTCCTTGGCACGGGCCTTTTCTTCGTCACGACGAGCGCCGCCAATCAGCGCGTCAAAGCGGAATTCCTCAATCGCTTCGAGCAGCGTGACCGACTGGTGCACGTTGCGTGATTCGCCGGGGTGCGCCAGGCGCACGGTACCGCGCGCCATCGAATCTTCCACGCTGCGCACGATGAGTTCTGCGCCCAATTCCTTGGCGCGGAAATCGCGAAACTCGGTCACTTCGGCGAAGTTGTGGCCGGTGTCGATCATGAGCAGCGGATAGGGCAGGCGGCCCGCGCCAAACGCTTTTTCAGCGCAGCGCAGCATCACCAGCGAATCCTTGCCGCCCGAAAACAGCAGGGCGGGGCGTTCAAAGGCGGCGGCCACTTCGCGCAGGATGAAGATGGTTTCTTCTTCCAGCGCATCCAGATGGCGGTTGCTCAGTTGCGAGAGCAGCGCGGGTTCGGTACGGGCGTTCATCGTTTTCTTGCTTTCTAAACCTTAGACGGCAGCGGCAGCGTTGGCTTCGCGAAAGTGCGGCAGCGGATGGCTCACATCGCCCTGATAGAAGGCATGGAAGCGATCGAACTGGCGCTGTGCATCGACCTTGTCCACGCCTTCGCGCAGCACGGCCACATCAAAACCGCAGCGCGACATCTGCACCAGTTGGTCGATGAGCACGTCACCCGTGGCGCGGATTTCACCCGCGAATTTGCGGCGTTGGCGCAGCAGGCGTGCCTGGCTGAAAGCGCGGCCATCGGTGAACTTGGGAAAGTCGAGGTCGATGCGTTCCACACCGGCCAGATCGGCGGCGAGCGGGTCAGCGTCATTTGCCAGCACGAGGATGTGCTTCTGGTCTTCCGTGACCGGTTGGTGTTCGGTGGCAGCGAAGATTTTCATGATGTTCTGTACTCGTTTTTCTTGCTTTGATCAGGCGGACACGGCAGCGTGAGCGGTGTGGCGCACGGCGTTGCCAGCGGCCTTGAATGGATCGATGCCGACGCGGCGCACGGTGTCGATGAAGTTCTCATGCTTCTGACCATGTGCCGCTTTGGCCGCTTCCGCAGGCAGAGCCTCGCGCAGATCGCGATACGTGGCAAGCAGCGCTTCGATTACGCCGGGCACTTCTGCCGCGCTGAACGATGGGCCAATGATCTTGCCGGGCTGTGCAGGGCCGGAAAGATTCGTGCCGTCCGCACCGCCGAGAGTGATTTGATACCACTCCTTGCCGTCCTTGTCCACGCCCAGAATGCCGATGTGGCCGCTGTGGTGGTGACCGCAGGAGTTGATGCAGCCACTGATGTGCAGGTCGATCTCGCCCAGGTCCCACAGCTCGTCGAGGTCTTGGTAACGCTCGGTGATGGCTTCGGCAATCGGCAGGCTGCGGGCGTTGGCGAGCGCGCAGAAATCACCGCCGGGGCAGGCGATCATGTCGGTCAGCAGGCCGATGTTGGCCTTGGCCAGACCGAGCGCCTTCGCGGCTTTGTACAGCTCGGGCAGTTGGTCGCGGCGCACCCATGGCAGCAGCAGATTCTGTTCATGCGTCACGCGCAGTTCGCCGTGCGAGAACTTGTCGGCCAGGTCCGCCGCAGCGTCCATCTGGTCCGCTGTGGCATCGCCGGGCGCATAGCCCACGCGCTTGAACGACAGCACCACGGCGCGCAGTTGCGGCAGGCGGTGCGGCAGCACATTGCTGTGCAACCAGCGACCAAAGTCGTTGTTTTCAGCGCTCGCGGTGCGCAGCAGTTCCAGCGTTTCGGCTTCGGCGTCGGAAGGGCTCAGATCGAGTTCCGGCTCCTTGAAGTTGGCCGCCACGCGGTCGAACTCGGCCTGGGTGATGGTGTGCGGGCCGCCTTCGTCTTCCACGATGGAGCGGAATTCTTCGTTCACCTGATCGATGTAGCTCTGGCCTTCGCTCTTCACCAGGATCTTGATGCGCGCCTTCCACAGGTTGTCGCGGCGGCCGTAGCGGTTGTAGACACGAATCACCGCTTCGAGGTAATTCATGATCTGGTTCCAAGGCAGGAATTCCTGCAGCACGGGGCTGATCACGGGCGTGCGGCCCATGCCGCCACCCACGCGCACCTTGAAGCCGACTTCGCCCGCTTCGTTCTTCACCAGTTGCAGGCCGGTGTCATACCAGCCGAGCGCGGCGCGGTCTTCCTTGGCACCGTTGAGCGACAGCTTGAACTTGCGCGGCAGGAACGAGAACTCGGGGTGCAGCGTGCTCCACTGGCGCAGGATTTCGGAATAGGGACGGGGATCGACGATCTCGTCCGCGGCAATGCCGGCGAGCGCATCGGTGGTGATGTTGCGAATGCAGTTGCCGCTGGTCTGAATGCCGTGCAGTTGCACGGAGGCCAGCAGATCCATCACGTCCGCGCTTTTGTCGAGCGGAATCCAGTTGTACTGAACGTTGGTGCGTGTTGTGAAGTGGCCGTAGCCATACTTGAATTGCGTGCCGATGCGGCGGCCGTCGGCCAACGGGATATCCCCCAGCTTTTCCTGCGCCGCTTGCGCGTCGGCCAAGAGCGTTGCATCGGGCTGATCGTATTCACGCGCCACCTTCGCCAGCACGCGCAGTTGGGCGCTGGAGAGTTCACCGTAAGGCACTGCCACACGCAGCATGGGCGCGTAGCGCTGAACGTACCAGCCGTTCTGCAGACGCAGCGGCTTGAACTCGTCATTCGTGAGCTTGCCGTTCTGGAAGCGCTCCAGTTGGTCACGGTACTGCTCGGCACGCAGGTGGATGAACTGTTTGTCGAATTCGGTGTATTGATACATGGCGGTCGGCTGTGTTCGTGGGGGAGGTCGCAGCGGCTTCCAAGGTGGCCGTGCTGACCGAGCTCAAAAAATGGCTTTGTCTTGAGCCATGTATGGGAATGTAGAAGCGTTCCTTAAGATTTCAAACGAATAATTATTCAGTCATGTATATCAAAAATGACATAAGAGGCATAAGTTTGTAGCTGAAAGTTCTCAAGCGACCGTGGCTGTCCAGGCCTATGTGCAGGGCTGTCGGCCAAGATCTTCAACGCTGCGCGCTCATCTGTGCGCCGTCATGACGCGGACTCATTAAGCCTTGTTATTGGCAGTCTTGCCCGATTGTCGGAACTTCGGACCGTTCTGTACTGATTTCGGACGCACATATCGACATTGCGCAGTTCTATCGAAGCCGCTTTGTAATGCGGAAAAGCGCGCTGTTTCGATTTGAATTTCATTGTGTAGAGCATTTCTGCTGAGTACCAAAAGAGGCGAATGCCAAATCAATTGATTATGAGTTTTCGTTTTATTTAATTTTCTTGATTTTGTATAGATTGATCGTTTTTCGAGTTTTGGTTGTGTATTTCTTGGTTGGAATAAATACCAATATGGATTGCACTGTTCGCTCGTTAAATTTCATAACCACGATGAATTGCAATTGTTTGCAGTGAGTTTGTCGATACAAGAACAGGAAACATGATGAATTCAGATTCGATGCGCTGGATCGTGGGTCTGGGCGTGCTGGGGAGCGTGCTGGCCCACGCAGGAGGGATTCAGGTGGGGGCCGGCTCCACAGTGAGCTTTGGCGACGCAATCGTCAGCATGGGGTGCAACGACCTGGTGGCTGCGGGGCAGATTCAGGTGAGTTCTGCCCATATTTCAACCATCAATGACATCAATATTCCCGCAGGCGGGATATTGGATGCGGGTGCTGCTTCCGATTTGACCATGACGGGAGATTTTGAGGGGGAGGGCTCATTCAATGCGGGCACGGGGGTGGTCAATATCGTTGATGGTTGCGGCAATGGCACGTCACATATTGGCGGTGGCGTTTCATTCAACGATCTGGCGGTATTGACTGGCACTGGAAAGAATCTCGTGCTCGATGCCGGGAAAACCACCACGGTGACGGGAAAGATCACCTTGCAAGGGGCGAGTGGCAATCTGCTGAAGATTCGAAGCACGGTGGCGGGCACGACTGCACAGATTTCTGCGACGGACGTTCAGGCCATCGACTATGTCGACGTGGCCGACAGTCGCGCCGTTGGAGCCGTGATGGCACCGGACAAGCCATCCAAGTTCCATTCGGTGGTGAGTGGCAATCTGTTTCGCTGGTTCTTTTTTGACGCTACCGGTCGTTGGGATGACCCGAGCATGCGTCAGATCCCCGCTTTGTCGACACTTTCTCTGGGAACGCTTGCGCTGCTGCTGGCCTGTCTGGCCGTTCGCCGTATTGGCGTGAAGCGCTTTTCCGGTCCCGCCACGAAGGCATAAATCAACACGAGCCACATGATGAAAAAAGCACATTCGTTCTCTGCGGTGTATGCCGCGATGTTGCTGGCTTGGGCTGCATTGCCAGCGTCGTCAGTTGCACAGCAACGGGGGCAAGCGCAGGCCATCGCTCCGCTGGCTTCCCATGAAGCTGCCGAAAGCGGCGGCAGTGGTGGGGCGGGAAGGGGTGAGACATCTCGCGCCGCGCGCCATACCTTAATATCCGACGAGCCCGCAGAGAGCCCGATGGGCAAGGAGGCGGTTGCAGCAGCGGAGCGCAAATTGGAGCCATCTGCAGCTGTGTCACTCGCATCGGAGCAGTCGGCTTTGGGCAGATAGCCAGAGATCGGCAACCTGCCGCCATCGATAAAACATTCGGGGCCATACCCCGTCGCGTCATCCATTCAGAACCATATAGGGAGCACTCAGATGATCAAAGCACTTTCACGATGCCACGCGGGCCTCGTCATTTCACTGGCCTGCGCCGTATCGCCCCTGGTGGCGACTGCGGCCGACGTGGTGGTCCAGCCATCGGCGGGCAGTGGTTTTGTGGTCAAGGACAGCCTTGGTGGCGTGGTCCGGCTGAGTGTGAAGGAAGACGGCACGATCGCGATTCCAGGTTGGAGTGGTTTGCCGGTTCGACCCACGAATATGTGCATCGAGATCATGTCTGGTCAGATAGGGCCGTGCCCGCCGCCCGCGGCAGGATTTTCTTTGCCATACGCGGCGACCGTGAGCGATCCCCTGACGCTTTTCAATATCACTCAGAGTGGCGCTGGCGGGGCGCTGCGCGGCGCAATCTCCAGTGCCAGCAATACATCGCCTGCCATCGTTGCCAGCTCAACCGGCATTGGCAGCGGGGTGCAAGTGCAATTGACCAACTCCAGCAACGGCGCAAGAGGGCTGGATGTGCTGCAGGCAGGGGTGGGCCCCGGCGTTTTTGCGACCAGTGCGGGCGGCAATGCCGCGTGGGGCATCACCAACTCGATTTCGGCCGCTGGCGTGATTGGCGACAATCCCTACGGAGAAGCAGTCGTCGGGCGCGCAGGAACGGGAAGCGGCAAGACATGTGGAGGCTTCAGTTGTTCTGGCATTGGTGCGGTGGTGGGGCGCAGTGATGGTCTCGATGGCTATGGCGTGCGTGGCTTTGTGACCCATCCCGATGGTGCCATTGCGGTGATCGGTCAGGTCGGTATCAGCGGCGGCACGGGCAATGCAGGACGCTTCGAGAACGTGAATGCGGCCAATCCGGAGGATGTGTTCATCGTGGCGTCCAACGGCACGGGCAATCTGGCTGTCTTCAAGAAGAACAGCAACGTCGCTCGCATCGACAACACGGGCAAGGGCTTCTTCAATGGCGGGACCCAGACGGGAGGTGCTGACATTGCGGAGCTGGTCGATTTCAAGGGGCGCGCGCCGCAGCCGGGCGATGTGGTTGAAATCGACCCCGAACACGCCATGCACTACCGGCTCTCAAGCGGATCGGAAAGCACCATGGTTGCGGGCGTCATCACCACCAAGCCGGGTGTGCTGATGAACGCCGGAATCGATGACGCATCTGGCCTGCCTGCGCTGGCCCTGGCAGGGCGCGTGCCGGTCAAGGTCACGCTGGAGGGCGGGGCGATCCGTCCCGGCGATTTGCTGGTCAGTGCGAGTCTGGAAGGTCACGCCAAGCGCGCATCGGGGGCGGTGGTGCCCGGCACGGTGATTGGCAAGGCGCTTCAATCGCATGCGGAAGGCTCGACGGGCCTTGTCGAAATGCTGGTCATGACGCGTTGACGTTCGTGGTTTGACGCGCCATGCGCTCGCTGCTCAACGCCTGCGCGAGCTTGGCTTCGAGCGGCAAGGGCTCGTTGTGCAGGCGGGTGGCGATCAACTCGCCGCACAGCATGGACAGCGTCAGCCCGCGTGAGCCCATGGCCGTGCAGACCCAGAGACCGGGCATGGCTTGCTGATCGACCGGGCCGACGATGGGCAGGCGGTCATGCGCGGCGCAGCGCACGGCGGACCAGTTGTGGGCGTTGGTGAATTCGGTGGATCGTTGCTCTGCCAGCACAGGGGCCAATTCGCCGAGCTTGGCGAAATTGCCTTCGAGCGCCTCGGCCTGATCGGCGGCGCTGGGCGGCAACTCGGTCACGTCGCGCTCGAAGGTGGAGCCGAGCACCCAGCCTATGCCTTGATCGAGCGGAGCACGCGGCACCAGATTGCCGTGGCCGTTCACGGGAACCTCAGGCCAGGGAGCCGCTTCAGGGTTCTCTGAATGTAGCCCCCAACTGATTTGCCCGCGCAGTGCCTGCAGTGGCCAGCGCTGGTCGAGCAGGGCATGGCTGTCGAAACCCGCAGTGATGATGACCATGTCGGCTTGCGCGAGCGGTTTGCCGTTTTCGTCCAGTGCCAGCCAGCCATCGGGGGTGCTGGCCGATCGTTCCAGACGCACCACCTTGGCATGGTCCAACACGCGAATGCGTTCGTGCGTGAGCTGATGCGCGACGATGCTTTTGGGCTTGACCCATCCTGCGCGCACATGCCAGCAGGCGATGGCATCGGCGGGCACGGCATTGCGCTCGCATTGTTCGGGGCTGGCAGTGCGCGTCCAATCAGCACCGGGGTGTTTGTCTTCATGCCATGCATCGGGAATGCCGGGCGAGTGATCGACGCGGTGTTCCAGCACGCCGCATTCATCCCAGAACTCGCCGCGCTCCATGGCTCCCAGCGTCTGCAAGGTCGTGCGCACGCCCGCGCGCGACAGCCGCGAGAGCACGCTGTCGTCGGGCGAGACGTGCGGCGCAAACACGCCTGCGGGCAGGCCGGATGCGCCTGCCGCCACGCCTTTGGCATCGAGCACGGTGACTTGCCAGCCACGCTTGGCAAGGCTGGCCGCGCAGGCGCTGCCAGAGAGGCCCGCGCCGATGACCATGCAGGTGCCCGGTTGCTGGACTGCCACATCGGGCAGCACTTCCCGCACGGCGCGCGGCTCCCAGCGCGGGTTGAACACGGCCTGCAGGTTGTCGCGCTTGGGCGGCACGCCTGGCACTTTCTGCACCTCGAAGCCGCATTGCGCCAGATCGTCACGCACCGCGCGCGCAATCGTCCAGGTCGCCAGCCGTGTGCCGCGATGGCAGCAGCGCGCAATCGCCTTGAACATGTGGATGTTCCACAGCTCGGGATTGACCTTGGGGCTGAAACCGTCGAGATACACGCTGTCGGCCATCGGCGTCTGCTGGCGCAGCATCTGCTGAGCGTCACCTATATAGAGCGTGAGCAGCACGCGCCCTTGGTCGAGCGACAGGCGATGCACGCCCGGCAGCAGACCCCAGAACTGCGCGCTCAGTTCCTTGGCCAACTCCTTGAACTCGTCAGGTGCGGCGCGCAGCAGATCGTCGGCATGCACCGGCCAGGCCTCGGCCGAGATGAAGTGCAGCAAGTGCGGGCGCTCGGGGTCTTCGCGCCACGCCTTCCACGTGGTGAGGAAGTTCAGGCCCAGACCGAAGCCGGTTTCCAGAATGCGCCACTGAGGCTGGTTGGCCCATGCTGCGGGCAGGCCGCAGCCGTGGAAGAACACCTCCTTGGCCTGATCCAGCCCGCGATTGACGTCGCTGTGATAACGGTCGTTGAAGCGGTGGCTGAAGGGGGTTCCGTCGGGAAGCCAGGCGAGGGGCTCGGTCATGGCGCAGTCAATTCAGAGGCAAAAAGCAAAACAGCGACTGTACGCCGCTGTTTGGGTGGAAAGATGCTCGATTCAATGACGAGCATCAAGTCTCAAGAGCTTGGCTCGAATCAAGCGCTTGGGGGCACGTAGCCTTGAGCGGCGTCTGCGCCGCCGCCGAAGAAATGATTCTCCATCTGGCGTGCCAGGTACTGGCGAGCACGTGCGTCGGCCAGGTTCAGGCGGTTTTCGTTCACCAGCATGGTCTGGTGCTTGAGCCAGTCGGCCCATGCCTGCTTGCTCACATTTTCATAGATGCGTTTGCCCAGTTCACCGGGGTAAGGAGGGAAATCGAGGCCTTCAGCTTCGGTGCCGAGCTTGATGCATTGGACGGTACGTGCCATGGGGTTACCCTTTTCTTAGATGATTTTTGAATATAGAACTGAAATCTTAATCGTTCCAGTTTTGTCGCGTGACTTTCAGAATGCATGACATCGGTAGCAAACAAGCAGTTGAACCAGCAATTTGCGCCGAATCAATTCAAGCAACAGAGACCAGAAAGCACGCCATGAAGAAAGATCGCCGTCACTTTATCAAGTTTCCACTCGCACTCGGGCTCGTTGGGGCTATGGCCCTTGGCGCCGTGCCATCGTTCGCGGCTGATCCGATCAGCTTTCTGAACGTTTCCTACGACCCGACACGCGAGCTGTACGTCGAGTACAACCAAGCGTTTGCCAAGCATTGGAAGGCCAAGACCGGTCAGGACGTGCAGTTCAAGCAGTCGCACGGTGGCTCGGGCAAGCAGGCACGCTCGATTCTGGACGGCATCGACGCCGACGTGGCCACGCTGGCGCTGGGCGGTGACATCGACGCGCTGGCCAAGAATGGTCTCGTCAAGCCGGATTGGCAAAAGCGCCTGCCGCTGAATTCCGCTCCCTACACCTCGACCATCGTGTTTCTGGTGAAGAAGGGCAATCCCAAGGGCATCAAGGACTGGGACGATCTGATCAAGCCCGGCGTTGGCGTGATCACCCCGAACCCCAAGACCTCGGGCGGCGCGCGCTGGAACTATCTGGCTGCATGGGAATTCGCCAAGCGCAAGTACGGCAGCGAAGACAAGGCCAAGGAATTCGTGGGCAGCCTGTTCAAGAACGTGCCCGTGCTGGACACCGGCGCTCGCGGCTCGACCATCACCTTCGTGCAACGTGGTGTGGGCGACGTGCTGCTGGCCTGGGAAAACGAAGCTTTCCTGGCATTGAAGGAATTCGGTCCGGACAAGTTCGAGATCGTCGCGCCTTCGCTGTCCATCCTGGCTGAGCCATCGGTGGCCGTGGTCGACAAGGTCGTGGACAAGAAGGGCACCCGCGCGCTGGCCGAGGAATACCTCAAGCACCTGTACTCGGATGAAGGCCAGGAAATCGCGGGCAAGAACTTCTACCGCCCCACCAGCGAAAAGGCCAAGGCCAAGTTCGACAAGCAATTCCCCAAGCTCACGCTCGTGACCATCGATCAGGCGTTCGGCGGCTGGGCCAAGGCTGACAAGGCGCACTTTGCCGACGGCGGCAGCTTCGACCAGATCTACACGAAGAAGCTGCACTGATGCGCAGTTAGAGAAAGAGCAGGCCATCCACAGCCATCCATCGAGGTGAAAGCCATGAGTGTTTCAAACGCCATTTCCAGCATCGTTTCCAGCACCGCTTCCAGCACGATCTCGCAATCCGACCGCCCGGTCGTCGGCACATGGCGTGCCGCATGGGCGGGGGCGCTCGCTGCGTTGCGTGCGCCGTTCGATCTCAGCTCCGACGAGCTGGATCGTCAGCGAATGCGGGATGTGAACGCGCAGGCTTTCACCGCAATCGACGCATTGCTGCTGACCGACATGTCGCCGGTTTCGTTTGCAGTGGATCGATGTCGCTCGGAGTCTGAAAGCCGTTGACTGCCTGGCAGTCATTCCATCAGCCCTTCCGTCCGATCTCATCCATTTCCAACGAAAGCATTTCAGATCATGTCCGTTCAAGCCAACTCCATTCAACAAAGCCTGCTGCAGGTCACCGCAGCGTCCTGGGGCCTGCGTGCTCCGCGATTTGCAAGCGTGAAAGCCGTGCAGCGCAAGGTCGCCAGCGTCGCTTCGCTGCTGGGCTTTTCAATCTCTTACTGAGCTGCTTATCAGCTGCCCCGCATTTCAAGGAATTCCACATCATGTCCATTCAAGCCATCAACGTACGCAACCAATTCAAGGGCAAGGTCGCCGAAATCATTCGCGGCGAAGTCGTCTCCGAAGTCGATGTGCAGACCCCGTTCGGCATCGTCACCTCGGTGATCACCACGCGCTCCGTGGACGAGCTGGGTCTCACCCTTGGCTCGGAAGTCGTGGCACTCGTGAAATCCACCGAGGTTTCCATCGCCAAGCTTTGATGAAACTTCAGACAAGCCCTGCGCGCAAATGCGTACAGGGTTTGTCTGGCGTCTCTTCACGCGCAGCGCGGCAAACATGCCGCGAGCGCGTGTTTTTTTGCGTTTGAATTCAGACCTATAACAACATGAACTTTCAGCAACTTCGATCAGTGCGCGAGACGGTTCGGCGCGGCTTCAATCTCACGGATGTGGCCAACATCCTGCACACCTCGCAGCCCGGCGTGAGCCGCCAGATCCGCGAATTGGAAGACGAACTGGGTGTGGAAATCTTCGTGCGCGCAGGCAAGCGCCTGACCGGCATGACGCTGCCCGGCGAGGTGCTGCTGCCCATCGTCGAGCGCCTGCTTCTCGAAGCCGAAAACCTCAAGCACGCGGGCGACGATTTCGCCAAAAGCGAGCGCGGCGGCCTGATCGTCGCGGCCACGCACTCGCAAGCCCGTTACGCGCTGCCGCAGGTGGTGCGCGATTTTCGCGAGCTGTGCCCCGATGTGTCCTTGCACCTGCGCCAAGGCTCACCCGAGCAGATCGCGCAGATGCTGCTGTCCGGCGAGGCCGACATCGGCGTGGCGACCGAGGCGCTTGCCAGCTTCGATCAACTCGTCACCTTGCCGTGCTACCGCTGGACGCACTCCATCGTCGTCCCGCCGGGCCATCCGCTGCTAAAGCAAGAGGGCGGCAGCATCACGCTGGAGCAGTTGGCGGCGTACCCGATCATCACCTACGAGTCGGGCTACACAGGCCGTGCGCACATCGACGCCGCATTCAACCGCGCAGGTCTCTCGCCCGACATCGTGCTGACGGCCATGGACGCGGACGTGATCAAGACCTATGTGGAACTCGGCATGGGCATCGGCATCGTCGCATCGATCGCGTTTGACCCCGAGCGTGACCGCCATCTGCATGCCATCGATGCGCGCCATCTGTTCGAGGTGAACCTGACGCGCCTCGGCCTGCGCCGCGGCACGTGGCTGCGCAGCTATGCGTATCGCTTCATCGAGACGTTCGTGCCGACGCTGACCAAGGACGTGGTGCAGGAGGCACTCAAGTCCGAGCAACTTGAGGCTGAGTACGTGATCTGACGACGAAAAGCTGCGCAGAAAAAAAGGCCGCTTTCGATGAGCGGCCTTTCTTCGAGTGCGCGGTCTCTTCAACCCGTCTTGCGTGCCGAAGTGATCGCTGCCAGCACGCCCTGGCAGGCGTCCTCCACCAGATCGAGCACATGCTCGAATCCGCCCGAGCCGCCGTAGTAGGGGTCGGGCACTTCCTTGTCCTTGAAGCGTGTGCAGAAATCCGTCAGCCGGTGCAGCTTGTGTCGCATTTCCGGTGGGCAGATGGCACGTGCGGCGGCTTCGTTGTTGCCGTCCATGACCAGCACCAGATCGAAATCGCTGAAGTCACGGGCGACCAGTTTGCGGGCGCGTTGGGCCGAGAGGTCGTAGCCGCGTTGCGCGGCATGGGCTTGCGAGCGCCGATCGGGTGGTTCGCCCACGTGGTAGCTGTGGGTGCCTGCGGAATCGACATGGATGGCGTGGGCCAGGCCCGCATCGGCCACCAGTTTCTCGAAAACGCCATGCGCCGTGGGGCTGCGGCAGATGTTGCCCATGCAGGCCATGAGCACCCGAAACGGCTGGCCGGGCGGGACTTCGAGAAGGGGCAGGGCGCGTGTGGTCATCGGTTGCCTATGCGGATGGGTCGAAAGTGGGGCGGCTGCGCAGGTCAGCCAAGCCGTCATTCGATGAACTGTGATGATGTTAGTTCACTCTTCGACCGTGAAGAATGGATGTTGTCTGGCTTGCGGCCACTCTCCAACGACCGATATGCTCGCGTATCAATCCATGGGAATGGCGATATGAATGGGCGAGCGAATGGCGTGCGAGTGGTGGTTGGATGCGTGGCGCTGCTGCTGGGTGCGGCGGCGGGAGCCCATGCCGACGACTACCCTTCGGCCGGAAACACGTCCATGGGAACGCGTGCGCCTCAACTCGTATCGCCCAAATCGGTGACGGTGCAGCGCGATGGTGAGCAGTTCCATGTCGATGCGGTCATGCACACCGAGGTGTCGCAGAAAATCGTCTGGGAGGTGCTGACCGACTTTGCGAACTTGAAGCAGATACTTCCCGATGTGCAGGTCAGCGATGTGATTCCTGGTGCGGACGAGCGGCATCTGTCGATCCGGCAGGTGGGCTTGGCGCGCTTTGGGCCGTTCACCAAGAAATACGAATCGACGCGCGAGGTGGTGCTGGTGCCGCAGGAGCACATCAGCGCGACCCATGTGGCTGGCAATGTGAAATCCATGCACAGCGTGATGACGCTGTCGGCAGAGCCGGGCGGCACGCGGTTGGTGTATCACGCCGATGTGGAGCCGGGGTTCTGGCTGCCACCGCTGGTTGGACCAGCGGCGGTGCGCGATCAGACGGCGGAGCAGTTTTCAGCCTTGTTTGCAGAGATGAAGAAGCGCGAGGCTGCAGCACGCGCGGCGGCGACCAAGACGCAGGCCCGAGCCGCTCAGTAGCCTGTCAGTTCGCCGCAGGCAGTTCTTTGGTACGCCAGACCATCGCGCAGATGACAAGATTCATGAGCGCCATGGCCGAGCAGAAAATGATCAGCGCTTGGTTCAGGCCCAGATGGTCGGCCAGCCAGCCCACGGCCATGATCGGGACGATGGTGCCCATGTAGCCGATGATCAGGTAGGAACTGAGCAGGCCTGCGCGCTCGGCCGGAGCGGTGAGCTTGGCCACCACGCCCATGCCGCCCACGTTGGCAAGGCCGTGTCCGAACGAGGTCACGAGCACGGCGGCGATGAACAGCCAGGCCTCGCCGGTCCAGATGGTCAGCATCAACAGCACGTTGCACAGGGCGAGTGCGGTTTCGGAGGTCAGCACGACCGATTTGGTCTTCAGGTTGCGCACGGCGTACTGAAAGGCCGAGGACAGAAACAGAATCATCGCGATCGACAGGCCGCTCACCGCAGGGCCGCTCCATGGCACCAACTCCTTCATGAAACTGGGTGCGAGCGACGAATACAGACTGAACATGCCGAAGGCACTGAACGCGCCCATGCTGGCCAGCCAGAACTGGCGGCGTCCGCGGGCGGGGGGGAAGGTCATCTTGGGCATCCAGCCGGCGAGCGAACGGGTGTTGTCGATGGTGGCTTGCGGGTCGTGCTCGTCCAGCGGCTTGGCGACGGGTTCGGCGCGCAACTGGAAGAGCGCGTAGATCGCCAGCGCGCCCATCAGCGTGGTCGGGATGTAGGCGGTCAGCAGTGGATGCGGCACCCACTGCGCCATCACGCCGCCCAGCAGCGGGCCGATGCCGAAGCCCAGCGTCATCGCCACGGTGGTGAGCGCGGCAATGCGGCGCGGGTCTTTTCCGGGGCTGGCCTGCACCATGCCGACCGAGGCGGAGGTGGTGATCATCCCCGAAGCCAGACCGATCAGCATGCGCGCAACCATGAAGGAAGGCACGTTCCACGCCAGCGCCGAGACCACGACGCCGGTGGTCATCACGATCAGGCCCGCGCGCAGAATCGGCAGAAAGCCAAAGCGCTGGGTGAGCCGCCCCAAAAACAGCAGGCTGACGAGCACGCCGCACATGTAGAGCACAAAGATGTGCGTGATGTCACTGGGGCGCAGCTTCCAGGCGGCCTGGTAGATCGGGTAGAGGGGGCTGGCGAGCGCAGTGCCCATCACGCCCACGCACATGGAATAACCGATCCAGAGAACAGGGGGCCAGCGGCTTTGCATTGATGGAGAGAGGTAGGGGGGAGAGGCGGTTGCGCGGCAGCCACAAGTGGCCGGAAAGTCGTCCGGATGGGACGGCCTTTGCGAACGCCTTAAAATCAGGGGAAACCCGGATGATAGCGAGTGCGGAAAAACTCTGCTGTCAGTGTTGGCCCCGAATGGCTTGCTGAAGCCCCTTTGTGCTTATAACTTCCGGGTCTTAATACTTAACGTAATGTTCGTTGTGACATTCATGACGAACGATTACATTTCAAGCCATCCAATTAATTCCTGAAAGCGCGCCGCTGCAGGTTGGTGGGACTGATCTCCCATCAGGCTTGCTGCGGCGTGTTTTTTGCATTCATGATCGATTTACGGGGTATTACCCAGATCTACAAGGGCCCAAAAGGCCCGGTTGAGGCGTTGCGCGGTATTGATCTCAAGATCGGCGCGGGCGAAGTGTTCGGCATCATCGGGCGTTCCGGCGCGGGCAAGAGCTCGCTGGTGCGTGTCATCAATCTGCTCAACCGACCGACGGCGGGCGAAGTCATCGTCGCCGGGCGCGACCTGACCAAGCTGAGCGACGCCGAGCTGCGTCAGGCACGCCGCGAAATCGGCATGGTGTTCCAGCACTTCAACCTGCTGTCTTCGCGCACCGTCTATGACAACGCCGCGCTGCCGCTCGAACTGGCCGGCATGAGCAAGGACGCGATCAAGAAGCGCATCGACCCGCTGCTTGAACTGGTGGGTCTGGACCAACTGGCGGATCGCTATCCAGCGCAGATTTCCGGCGGTCAGAAGCAGCGTGTGGGCATTGCGCGCGCGCTCGCCAGCAACCCCAAGGTGCTGCTGTCGGACGAGGCGACTTCCGCGCTCGACCCGGAAACCACACGCTCGATTCTCGATCTGCTGCGCAAGGTGAACAACGAACTCGGCGTCACCGTCGTGCTCATCACGCACCAGATGCAGGTGGTCAAGCAGATCGCCGACCGCGTGGCCGTGATCGAGGCCGGTCGCATCGTGGAGATGGGCCGCGTGATCGACGTGTTCACCCGTCCGCAAGAAGCCATCACCAAGAGCCTGATCGATGAGATCGTGCCGCAGGAGCTTCCCGCCAGCGTGTTCGACCGCGTGCGTCACCTGTCGGCGCAAGCGCAGGGCTTTGGCCAGAGTGGCCGTCTGCTGCGCTTGTCGTACTCGGGTGAGCAGGCTTATCAGCCGATTCTCTCGCGTCTGATCCGTGAGCATTCGCTGGATCTGTCCATCCTGCATGGTCAGGTCGATGAAATCCAGAACCAGACCTTTGGCTCGCTGGCCGTGTTCGCCAGCGGCCAGCAAGTGCAGCTCGACGCCACCGTGGCCGAGTTGCGCGCGCAGGGCGTGCTGGTGCAGGAAGTGGCGTTGGAGGACTGAAGCGATGTTCGAGAATTTTTCTGAAATGATGCTGGAGCTGTTCGCCCAATCGCTCTGGGAAACCATCATCATGGTCGGCGTGTCCGGCCTCGTCGGTGGGCTGATCGGCATTCCGCTCGGCGTGTTCCTGCGCCTGACCGACAAGGGCGGCGTGCTCGAAAACAGCCCGCTCAACAAGACCGTCGGCTGGATCGTGAACGCCGTGCGCTCGACCCCATTCATCATCCTGCTGGTCGCGATCATCCCGTTCACGCGCTTGATCACCGGCTCGTCCATCGGCACCTGGGCCGCAGTCGTTCCACTGACGCTGGCTGCTGCGCCGTTCGTGGCACGTCTGGTCGAAACCGCTTTGCGTGAAGTCGACAACGGCCTGATCGAAGCAGCGCAATCGATGGGCGCCACCACCAGCCAGATCGTCTGGAAGGTGCTGCTGCCCGAGGCGCTGCCCGGCATCGTCGCGGGCCTGACCATCAGCTTCGTGAGCCTGACCGGCTACTCGGCCATGGCCGGCGCCATCGGCGGCGGCGGTCTGGGTGACCTGGGTATCCGCTACGGCTACCAGCGCTTTCTGCCCGACATCATGCTGGCCGTGGTGATTGTGCTGATCTTCTTTGTGCAGGCCATCCAGAGCTTGGGCGACTGGGCCGTACGCCGCCTGAGCCACAAGTGATGCTAGCGATCTGCTGACATCCAAGAAGGGGGCCTGACGACAGTCGGCTCCCTTTTGTTTTATGGACTAGAACTTGACGTGGTAGGTCTTGGAGCGTCCCGGATTCTGATTCTGCGACTCGCGGCCCTCGAACACCAGACTGTGGCTGAGAGCGTCCCATTGCATGGGCTCCAGCGTGTAGGGATTGCGCAGGTTCTCCGGTGATTGGGCTAGCCATGTGGGCATCTTGTCGGCGGGAATGTTCTGTTCCTTGGCCTGCAGCATCAGCAGGACCATGCGCCGGTGGGCATCGACGTCGAAGCGGCGTTGAATGTAGGTGGAGAAGTTGGGTTTGCCAATATCGGCGAGCACGTTGCCTGCAAAGTTGCGCACACCAAACCAGCGGGATCGCTGCTCGCTCAATTCCTTTTCGCGTTGCTCGAATGCTTTGAGCGCTGCGTCGTATTCATGGGCTGGCACGAGTGTGGTCGGCAGATAGAGCTGCCACCACTTCACTTGTTGATTCAGCGATTCGTTGGGCAGGTACGTCATGCGCACCCATGCGGACTCCAATGCTGCGCGCCAGGCGGGGCGGTCCTGTGTCGCTTCATTCAGAATGCTCCGCCATTCGCTGTCATCCTTGCCGATGAGCTGCATCATTCGCACCTGAAACTGCGTCTCGCCGACGAGACCCGAATGGAGCGACGGCGGCGGGATCTGCACCAGCGCCTTGGCCAGTTCGTATGCCTTGGGTGAGTGGGGTGGCGTGTCTGTTGCCATCAAGTCGGCAAGCCAGCGCTGCATGCGGTATTGCATTGCCAGCGCAATCATGCTGCTCACCAACTGAGTGGTGCCATCGCCCAAGCCGTGCGTTACGCGATCACCCCGCATGGCTTCGCTCAGCGCTTGCTCTTGCTGCCCTGAATGCCACAGCAGGCTGGAGCGCGCCAGTTGCAGCTCTTGGGTGCGCATCAGTACCTGATAGGGCGGGAGCAAATGCCAGAAATAGACCGGAGACTCGCTTTGGAACTGCGGCGCGTCGGCAGCGGCCGCAAAACGTTGGAGCATGGGCTGCTGCGCGGCGATGACAGCTTGCAACTGGCTGGCGTGCTCCACGTACCAGTCATGGCAGTTGATGGGCGCATCCACATCTGTCTTGCAGCGCAATCCATCTGGCAAGATCTGTTGGACTTTGACGGACGCGGGCGGCTCCACGGGCGCAGGGGCCTTGGTTGCGTCTGCCTTGAAACCCTCCTGATCGAACCACTGCTTGCGTTCGATTTCACGTTGCAGGCGTTGTTTGCCGAGTTGACGGGCGGCTTCAACGGGATCGCCTTCAAGAGGCGCGTCGAGCCCGGCGATGATGGGGAATCCATTGGCGATGCCGGGCAGTTCCTTGGCTGGCTCCGCGTCCAGAACCGCGCGTGCGTCATCGCTCAGCGGGGAATCTCGCCAATTGGCTGCAACCACAAAGGCCACGGTCAACAGCAGCAGGACAAAGAGGGTGGTGACGATGGCAATAAGCAGTTTGCGCATGGGTGCTGATGTGGACTTTCAGCGCAACTCTATGCGATAAAACTTTGAATCGTCAGCATCCGCGCGTTGTTTGACGCGGCCTTCGAACACCAGACTGCGCTTGGCTGCGTCCCATTGCATGGGCTTGCCATCGTATGGATTGCGCAGCGGCGAAGCGCTTTGTGCCAGCCAGCCGGGCATGGAGTCCGGTGCCAAGTTCTGCTGGATGGCCAGCAACTGCAATTGCACGAGCCGGCGATATCCGCTGGCATCGATCTCGCGGCGGATGTAGTCGACGTAGCTGGTGTCCCAGTCGACAGCGCGATCCATCAATTTCTGACCGACGATGTTGCGCGCTCCGTACCATTCGTCGCGCTTGCTGTGCAAGGCCTTGCGTTGATCGCTGGTGGCTTCGAGTGCTTTGTCGAATTCGATGGTCGGCACATCCGCCAAGGCCATGGTGAGACCGAACTGCTCGACCGCGATGTTGGTGCTTTGATGCGGCAGGTACAGCAGGGAGCTGATGTAGCGACGCGCTGGCAGCGATTGGGTGGAAGGCCTCGCGCGGCGGGGTTCGTCGGCGGCTTTCGCATCTGTCTTGGGTTGCTCTTCGGGCTTGTTCGACGCGGCATTTGTATCTGGTTCTGGGAAGGTCAGAAAGATGCCCAGCGAAGCGTTCACACTGGCGAAATACACCATTTCTCCGTGCAAGCCGTCACGCACGGTCAGGCGCGGAGCATCGAGCAGCTTCTGCAGTCGTTCCGCATCCTGTGGACGCAGCTTCTTGCCTTCGCGCGTCAGCACCTGGCTGATCCATTGGGTGCATGCCTTGTTGAGCCAGGAGGTGGCCATCGCACTCAGCGAAAGAGAGTCCGAACGCGCAAGACGTTGGCGCAGTTTTTCGAGCAGCTCGACCTGATCGAGCGCCTTGTCATACGCCTTGTCATTCCACAGCAGGCTGGCCTGCGCGAGTTGCAGCATCACCGCATGGCGCAGCGCATTGGTGTTGTAGGTCTGGTCGCCTTGGTAGATCGGGAAAATGTTGGCGTATTGCGGTGCGTTGGCGATGGCGGCAACACGTGCCAGCGCCGCGCGTCTTGCAGGATCGGTCGCGGAGATGGCCTTGCGGTTCTGCACATACCAGGCAATGCAATCGGGCTGCGCGGGCTTGCAGTGCAGTTCAAGCGGCAGGATTTGTTCTGGCGTGATCGGCTTGTCCATCTTGATGGGCGCGGGGGACTTGGGATCGTCGAACGAGCCAAAACGCTCGTTCCATCTGAAGCGCTCCTGCTCGCGTTGGAGAAACTTCAGGCCCAGCTGTCTGGCAGGCTCGACCGCATCGGCTTTGGGCTTTTCGGGGACTGGCGCGTCAAAGCCCGCCAGCAGCACGTGGCCGTTGCCATTGACCTGGTTGCCAATGGGCTGGATGTAGACCAGCGCCTTGCGCGAGGTTTCGGAGAGCGGCTCGTCCTGCCAATTGGCGGCGGCCAGATAGCCCAGTGCGCCAAGCGCCAAGGCGAAGATGGTGACCAGAACCCAGATGATGGCTTTGCTCATGAAGGGCCATCATAGAGGGCGATGGTGACACCGTCTGTGGTTTTCGCTGCGTGCGCAGCGAGCATTTGCCCCAATGCGATGACGCATGCGTGCAGGCATAGTGACGGATTCACATGGAGACACAAGAACGATGACACCCCTTTGGCAAACACTCGACAGACATCTTTTCTCGCGCGCGCAGCAACTGCTCGACGAAAACTGGATCACCAAGGACCCGGAATTGGCACCGGTGCTGCCCGTGGTGCTGGAGCGCGGAGTGGGTCAGGATTGGCACAAGGCGGGCACGTTTCGCCACCATCTTTATGGCGTGGCTCGCTCGCTGGCGTTGTGGCAGCAACCGCATGACGTGCAGTTGCTCGGGCTGCTGCACAGCGTGTACGGCAATGCCTTTGTCGATCTGGTGAAGTTCGATGCGCGTACCGAGCGCGCGCGGCTGCAGGAGCTGGTGGGCGAGGAGGCCGAGCATCTTGTCTACCTGTTCTGCACCATGAGCCGCAGCCAGTTCATCAACAAGGTGCTGGAGCGCGATTTCGACGAGGACGGCGGCATGGAGCTGGAACTCAACGGCCCCGCGCCGAGGGCGACCGTGCAACTCACGCCGCGTGAGGTGGCTACCTTCATCATCGTGAGCATGGCGGACACGATCGAGCAGTGGTTCAGTTGGCAGGAGGAAATCTATTCGCGCTCGCCCAACGTGGACATCTCGCGCAAGCAGGCCGTGCATTGGGCGGCGTCGCTCTGGCCGGGGCCGATGCGCCCACCAAGCCGCAAGATATCGCAACTGTCGCAGCTCGGGCTGGCGCTGCAGCATCCGGGGCTCAAGCACCAGTTGCCGATTCCGCCCGTGTTCGACCACTGCACGCAGAGCGTGAGCAAGGAAAACGATGCAGCTGCGACCTCGCTGTACTGGTCGGTGATTCAGTTGGATCAGCCTCTGGTCGATCTGGACGTGGTCACCAACGTGCTCGAGCAGGCGGTTCGCCTCAACCCCTGGGTGGGCGAGCCACAGATGGTGCTGGCGCAGGTCTACCTGTCGGCCGACCGGCAGGAAGACGCAGTGCACGCCGCCCGGAGTGCGTTGCAGTGCTTCAGCGCTTGGGGCAACGCGTGGGACAAGCGCGTGCAATGGGATGCCTGGATCGCCTGGACGCGCATTCTGCTTCAGTCGGCGGAAGAGGGCACTTGGCCCGAGCGGCTGGACAAACTCAACAACCTTGCGCTTCGGCCTTGAGGTTATTTAATCGGATTACATGACCATATATGGCTTTGCGCAAACAGCGCTGTCGCACAGGGAGCATCGCGATGGTTGTTTGCATATGGAAAAGGAATCTTATAACTGAGTGCTGATGTGGATTACGATGATCGGTTTTCCATTTGGCAGAAAGCCGAACATCATGTTCTCCAAACGCACTCTTCTTCAAACGACCCTCGCTCTGGCTGCGGCGGCAGCCTTCTCCGGTTCTGCCATGGCGCAGGAAAAGACCTCCATCAAGGTGGGCGTGACCGCTGGCCCGCACGCGCAGATCATGGAGCAGGTCAAGAAGGTGGCCGAGAAGGAAGGTCTCAAGATCCAGGTCATCGAATTTGGCGATTACGTGCAGCCCAACGCCGCGCTGTCCGCCGGTGAACTGGACGCCAACAGCTACCAGCACCGTCCGTACCTCGACGCTCAGGTCAAGGACCGCGGCTACAAGATCAGCTGGGCCGCCGACACGGTGAATTTCCCCATCGGCATTTATTCCAAGAAGATCAAGAAGCTCGACGAGCTGCCATCCGGCGCGAAGTTCGGCATTCCGAACGACCCGACCAATGGTGGCCGCGTGCTGCTGCTCCTGCAATCCCTGGGCTTGATCAAGCTGAAGGAAAACGCCGGCCTCAAGGCCACGCCGCTGGATGTGGTTTCAAACCCCAAGAAGCTGCGCTTCGTGGAGCTGGATGCCGCTCAACTGCCCCGTTCGCTGGACGATCTGGACGCCTCGGCGATCAACACCAACTTTGCGATCTCGGCAGGTCTGAATCCGAAAACGGACTCTATCGCTCTTGAATCCGCCAAAAATCCATATGTAAATATTCTTGTCATCCGAGATACGGATAAGGGCAAGGCTTGGGTGGGCAAACTGATCAACGCCTATCAATCGGAAGAAGTCCGCAAGTTCATCGAGACCCAATTCAAGGGTTCCGTGATCTCGGCATTCTGAAACTGACAAAACCAGTCACCGTGCGCCTCGGTGGCTGGTTTTGATGCTGGTTAAGAGCTTTCTCAATGATCGAAATGATTTGCGATTGACTACAGTAATTGAGTGGTTTCTGCAAGAATGACCTAACAATTATTTACAATAGACTGTAGCAATGACATACACATTGTGAGTGACTAAGTGTTTTTGTGCATGGCGCAACTGGATGTTGATGACGAAAATTTTGCAAAACTTGTGGTTTCACTATGCAACAAATTCTCACATCGTCAGTCAAGTTCACAGTCGCAGTCGTAGACGGTGATGAAACACATCGCATACAGGTGTGTAGGTTCCTCGAAGAGTCGGGGTATACGACCTGGGGGGCGAACTCGATAGAGGACTTCTACATTGGTCTTCTCAAGGAGAAAGCCGATCTGGTCATCATCGATCTGGATCTGGGCGTGGACCCCGGTCTGGCCCTGATTCGTCGACTGGTTGCTCAGCGCATTCCGGCCATCGTGCTGTCACAACACGCCAATTCGGGTGCGCGGGTCGCGAGTCTCGATGCGGGTGCGCTGCAGTACTTCATCAAGCCGCTGTCGCTGGCAGAGCTGGGGGCGGGCATTCGTGCCCAGTTGCGTCAGCTCGAAATGCGCGTGACCAACGCCGAGCAGCAGAACTCCTGGCGTCTGGACCTGAGCGTGCCGCGCCTGATCGCTCCCAACCAGAAGACCATTCGCCTGACCAGCCGCGAATGCGAGTTGCTGGAATGCCTGATGGCGGCCAATGGCGGCATGGTGTCCAAGACCAATCTGGTCAAGGCCATGGGGCATGCCGAGGCGGAAGATGGCTTTCACCGCATCGAATCCTCGCTGATGCGCCTGCGCCGCAAGACGTTGGCCGGCACGCAGTTGATGCTTCCGGTGCGAGCGGTGTTCGGCAAGGGGCTGGTTTTTGTGCCCTGACCCAAAATCACCGAGGTGATTTTTTATTTACCAAGTGGTTAATAGTCAATTCCTAATATTGAAAGTAAGGGTCAATAGTTGGATTCACTAGGCGGTCGGTGTAGGACAGCGCGCCGCCTCTGAATGCGAGCAAAAGTGTGTTTCCGACCGTTGTTCGAAATACACGCTCAAGGGGAGGCGCTGCGTGATCGTCTGATTGACCGGTGCGCTCATGTCGGGCCATCCCAGCGCCACACCGCAGACAATGTGCTGATCGGCCGGAAGTTGCAGCACCTCACGAATGGTCTGCGCATGCGACGCCATGGCCCCAATCGCGCAACTGCCCATGCCCACGGCCGATGCGGCAAGTTGCAGACCGTGCAGCGCCATGCCCAGATCCATGTAACCCCCCGCACCAAAATTCGCGTCGATGGTGACGATGAGAGCGACCGGTGCATCGAAGAAACGGTAGTTGCGCTCGAACTGTGATTCACGTCCCGGCGCATCGTCACGCGCAATGCCGATGGCGCTGTACAGCGCTTGCGCGGCGGCCACTTGGCGCTTGCGCAACTGCATGGGCATGGGACGGGGAAAGTAGCCGTAGTCTTCGCGCTCCTCGACTTCGTTCTGTCGATTGCGCAGCAGCGCATTGCTCAACTCAATGCGTGCATTGCCGCAGACTTGAATGAATCTGCCTGGCTGCAGATTGGCTCCGCTCGGCGCAGCGCGCGCGGCCTGCAGGAGCTGTTCGAGCAAGGCTTGCGGAACAGGCTGATTGGTGAAGGCGCGAATGGAGCGGCGTTGATGCAGCAACTGCAAAGCCTGCGAGGCTGCGCTGTGTTCGTAGGGCACATTCATCGTGAAATTTCCATTTGAACCATGCAGGCCGAACCCAGCCCGCCTGCGCCCGCAATGGCGGCCAGACCGATGCGCGGCGTCGTTGAATCAGTCATCTGCTGAAGCTGCAATGTGTTCAGCAGACTCACCAGCGCCACCGCGCCGGATGCGCCAATGGGGTGACCACGGGCAAGCCCACCGCCCAGTGTGTTGATGTCTTCGGGCTGGAGGCCCAAGTCTTCGCAGAACGACAAGCCTTGCGCTGCAAATGCGTCATGCAGTTCGATGGCGTGCATGTCGCTTGCTTGCCGGTTCCCGTGTCGATGCAGGACTGCTTTCGCAGCGGTTGCAGCAGCAGTCAACGGCATGCGCGAGTCACCGCCAATGCTTGCACTCGCGAGCCAAAGCGCCGGGGCAGAAATGCCTGCCCGCTGGCATGCGCGATCCGAGGCGAGCAGCACCATGGCCGCGCCATCGGCTTTGGCGGACACGGTCAGCGCGCTCAATCCAAAGCGACGCGCTTCATCTGCTCTCGCATGCGCGATCACGGGCATGCGTGCTGCGCGTGCGGGATCGATATGGCGCGGGTACATGTCGCGGTCGCAGTCTGCCATAGTGATCAGATCGTGCAGCATCGACGACTGCTGTGCACGCAATGCGCGCTCGTGGCTGAGGAGGGCGTAGGCATCCTGCTGAGCACGGCTGAATTGCCGCGCGAAGGCGTGTTCGCTCGCGGCCTCAAGCAGGTCCGGGTCCTGAGCAGGGTCGGGTGCAAACGCCGGGCGTTCGTAGGCGGTTGGCAGCTCCGTTGCAAGCAGCGGCCTCGTCTGCCGGATCGGCGCGCGGCTCCATGCCTCGACACCGCCTGCGATGACGAACTCGGCCTGACCCGACGCAATCAGGCCGATGGCCATGCCGACGGCATCCAGTCCGGCGCAGCATTGGCTGTCCACGCTGATGGCCGCGCAGGTTTGCGGAAGTCCGGCGGCAAGCGCCGTCATGCGCGCTGGATTGCCGCCCGCGCCCATAGCGTTGCCAAGCACTACGGCATCGATTTGATCGCCATGCAAGTGGGTGCGAGCGAGCAGGGTTTGCAGAACGGGCGCTGCAATTTCGTGCGGCAGCAATGCATTGAATGCGCCGCCCTTGGGCGCAATCGCACTGCGTGCCCACGAAACAATGGCGGGGTTTGCGGGTGAAGAAGTCGTCATGATTGCCATGCGACGAGTGTCGTCACTTCGCCGTTCAGGTGCTGCTGCACCAGACTCGCGAGCGCGCGGTGATCGGTCTTGCCACTGCTGGTCTGCGGCCAGTCGCTGCAGGACCACCATTGCCTTGGCTGCTTGAAGCTTTCCGTGCGCACCTGCAGCCACTGCGTCAGCCGCTGCACCAGAGGCGCTTCGACCAGATCGTCCTGCCATTGCACGACTGCGTGGATCTGCATGCCGCGCAGCTCGTCGGGAATGCCGAGCACCGACGCACGTGCAATCGACGGATGTGTCTGCAGCAGGTCTTCCAACTCTTCGGGAAAAAGATTCTTGCCGCGCGTGACGATCATGCGGCTTTCGCGACCCGCGAGATGCAGCAGACCGCTTTCATCGACGTGGCCCATGTCGCGCACCGAAAGCCAGTCGCCATCGCGCAGCACGCCCGTGCGGTCCACGTTGTCGCCGACATAGTCCATGAACACCATGGGGCTGCGAAGATAGATCAGACCGGTACCGTCTGCAGGCTGCTCCGTCGCAGGTCGAATCGACAACTGCACATTGCTGAACGGCCTGCCGACGGCGGACGCGGGCGCATCGGCGTCGGCGTCCATCCACGCGATGTAGCTGGCCTCGGATGCGCCGTAAAACTCGACGATGCGCGCGTTGGGAAACAGCCGCTGGAGCGCGGGCGTTTGCGAGCGCATCCAGCGTGCGCCGCTGATCTGCACGAGCTGCACGCCGGTGATGGGTGGCATGTCGCGCTGCGCCGCCCATTGCAGCATCAGCAGCAATTGGCTGGGCACGGCCACCAGCACAGGCGCGATGCCGTCCGCCAGCGATTGAAGGCAACGCAGTGCCGAGAATTTCTCTTGCACTACGGCACCCGCACCGCACCACAGCCCATGCATCACGCCGAACAGGAACAGCGAATGCGACATGCGTCCTGGCGCGAGCGCGCGCTGCGCGGCGATGGGGCCGAAGTCCGCAATGCTCACGCGAAAGCTCTCGGTCCATGAGCGGTGGTGGCGCATGAAACCCTTGGGAATGCCGGTGCTGCCCGAGGTGAACCCAGTGTAGAACGCGGCCAGCGGCGTGGCTTCGGTCAGCTCGCTTGCGTCGGTGGGCAGGCAGGCGCGAACGCGTTCATGCACGAACTGCGGCCACTCGGGATCGGCCACGGCTGCGCAGCGTCCGCTGGCGATGATGGCGAGAAAATCGATCACGCATTCCAGCGTGCCGCGCGATGTGTCGAGCAGCAGCATTTGCGGTTTGCGTTGCTGTGCGATGGCTGCGCTGCGTTCGGAAACTTCCGCATTCAGTTGCGCGAACGTGAGGCTGCGTGTTTCGTTCTGCAACGCCACTGCGTTGGGCGTGACTGCCGCCCAATGCGCGAGCGGGCCGTGCACCAGTTCCCAGAAATCGCGCAACGGTGCGGCGAGTTCGTGCACGTCCGATTTGATTGCAGACTCAGACACGGCGACCACCAAACTGCCAATCAGGCAGACCACGCGCCACGGTGTGGGTGATGACGGCGCACAGCACGCACTTGATCAGATCGCCCGGTACAAACGCGAGCGTGGTGATCACGGCTTGCTTGAGCGACATGTGCGCCATCAGCATGAGCCCGGCAACGCCCATCGCATGCAGCGCGAGCAGGCCGCCGACGAGCGCGGCAACGAATGCGCCGAGGCCAATCCACATGGGGCTGCGCTGGGGCATGGCGCGCATGACGAGTCCGGCGATCAGCGCTGCAGGTGCGTAGCCGATCAGATAGCCCGCAGACGGGGCCATGAACACGCCGATGCCACCGCGTCCGCCGGACAGCAGCGGCAGGCCCGCAGCGACTGCGAGCAGAAACAGTGCCATCGCCTGAAACCCGCGCTTGGGGCCCAGCAGCACGCCTGCGAGCATCACGCCGAGCGACTGTGCGGTGATCGGCACGCCCATGGGCAGATCGATCTTGGGGATGAGTCCGAGCACGGCCATGAGCGCCGCGAAGAGCGCGACCTGCGCCATGGACGAGGCGGCAGAGCGCGAGACGGTGTGGGTGGGCTTGTGGTTGGGGTTGGTGTTCATGAATGGACTCCTGTCAATGACCAAGACGTGCCCACAGCGCGTCGGCAACGCGGCGTGTGGCAAGCAGCATGTGGATGGCAAGCGGCGCGATCAATCGCAGGCCGCCGGGCTTGCCGGTGCGCAGGCGATACGCGTCGGCGAGCTTTTGCCACTGGGTGAAGAAATGCTCGGTGAAGCGCAGCATCAGCGCGATCTGCAGGGCCAACCGTTCGGGATGCAGGCCAAAGCGCGACAGCGGCGTGAGCAGGCCTTCGAGCACATCGACGATATCCGCAGGCCGCGTGGTGATGGTGAATGCAACCCCCAGCACCGAGGCGCTCACCAGCCGCAAGGTGCTGGCAGCGGCAATCCGGTAGTTACCCATGACGACGTGGAACGCCGCCACGAGCAAGGCTGCGATCAGCACCGAAACCAGCAGCCGTCGTGCGCCTGTGGTGGCCTGACCCAGCGAGAACCAGAGCGCAGCGCATGCGCAAGCCGCCAGCGCCAGAACGATGGGCGACTGCGTGATGAACAGCAGTGCGCCCAGCACCGCCAGCGCCAGCAATTTGCGGCCCGCCGCGATGCGGTGCAGCCAGGTTGGAATGTCGCTGTAGAGGCTTCCCATGGTCGTGCTTCAGTTGTGCGGGATGTGGGCACGCGCGGCCACATCGGCCTCGTAGGCAGTGCAGACTTCCGCTCCCGGCCCGTCGGAGCGAACACGGCCTTGATCGAGCCAGATCACGCGCGAGAAGCCACGTACATGCGAGAGCAAATGGGTCGATACCAGCACTTGCTGATCGGCGCTGGCAATGTCTTGCGCCAGTTTGGCCTGTCCGGGCAGGTCGAGGCTGGCAAAGGGCTCGTCCAGCAGCAGCACGCGCGGCTTGGCGGCCTGCAGCGCAAGCCAGCAGACATGCTGGCGCTGGCCTTGGCTCAGGCTGCTCACCGCACGGTCGGCCCAGCTCTCCAAACCTCGATCAGCCAGCAGGGCGCGTGCTGCCTGATGCGCTTCGGCTTTTTTCAGGCCACGGGTGCGCAGCGAGAGCGCGATTTCTTCGACCACCACGGGAAAAATGATCTGGTCGTCCGGGTTCTGGAACATCAAGCCGACGAGCGCAGCGCGTTCCTGTCCGGCGGATTGGATCTCGGTATCACGAATGCACACGCGCCCCGATTGCGGCACTTCCAGTCCGCACAGCAGGCGCAGCAAGCTGGTCTTGCCAGCGCCGTTGTCGCCAATCAGGCCGATGCGTGGTTCATTCAGAGAAAGGCCCAAGCCATCGAACACCTGCGTGCGCCCACGGCGGAGCACCACATCTTGCAGCGTGATGCCTGCAGTGTGGCTGGGCGTGGCGAAAGTGGACGAAGGGGATGAATGCATGGTTTGGAGCGAAAGGTGAGGGCATCCCCGCAAAGGCGAGTGCGATGCCTTTTTCATTCTATGGATCGCAAATGCCTTCAACACATGCTGAATCTGCTCGCAAGTGAATTTAATTGCGTTGGAAAATCTGCTCCAACGTCGGTTATTTCGCAGCCAAGATGTCGTCGCGTTAGCCGAAGTTGGCTGCTTGATGCAAGACGTTCGGGTTTGTGAAAATGGAATGTTGCGATCTTGCTTTCAATATCGGTCAACTTCGCCTAAATGCAGCGATTTTCGGTTCGGGCTTTGGCTATTTTGACGAAAGTCATGTAACAGCCTCAGCACATCTCTCGGCAATTGCGGTCGATTTCGCACTGCAGCGCACCGATTTGGGCTCTTGGGTAAGCTCTCACCATTGAATTTCCCTTTGCGTCCGCGCCGTGGTGGCCGTTCGCTTCGCTTTCGTCTTTTTCGTCCTTTCGTCTTTTTCTTGCTCCAACGTGCCTCTGCTATTCATCGCTCTGTCAGTTGTCGTTCTGGTCGTCTTCCAGTTGGTGGGTGACTTTCTGGTCCGCGCGCTCGGCCTGCCAGTGCCCGGTTCGCTCATCGGTCTGGTGGGTTTGACGCTGTGCTTGCTCGCGCTGGGCCGCGTGCCTGCGGCGCTGGGCAAGGTCAGCGGCGGCCTGCTGCGCAACATGATGCTGATGCTCGCGCCAGCGGTGGTGGGGCTGATCGACAACTTTGGTCGCGTGCGGGAAGAGTGGTTGCCGTTTCTGGTGGCCGGAGTGGCTGGTGCAGTGATCACCTTGGGCGTGACGGCGGTGCTGCTTCAGCATCTGCTGCACAGACAGTCAGGACAGGTAGGCGATGAATCGGCAGAGGAGGGCAAGGCATGAGCGGCATCTACACCATGCTTCCGAATGCACCACGGCCATTCAATGGCTGGACGGGGTTTGGGCTTTCCGTCGTGCTCTGGATCGGCGTCACCTTTGCCGCGTATCTGCTGGCGCAAAAGCTCTATCGACGCTTTGGCGGCAATCCCATCCTGGTTCCGGTGGCGACCACATCCGCCATGGTGATGTTGGTGCTCTGGCTGAGTGGTGTGCGCTACGAGGCCTATGCCATGGCCACCAAGCCGCTCAGCTGGTGGGTCGGCCCCGCCACGGTGGCGATTGCCATTCCGCTGTTCGCGCAGCTCGATCGCCTCAAGCGCATCTGGAAGCCGCTGCTGATCGCGTTGCTGGTGGGGTCGCTGGTCGCCATGCTCAGCGCCATCGGCATTGCCTGGGCGTTGGGCGGAAGTTGGCAGACGATTGCATCGCTCATGCCCAAGTCCGCCACCATGCCGATTGCGATTCCCATGGCCGAGCGCTTTGGCGGCCTGCCCGCGCTGGCGGCGGTGGCGGTGGTGATCACGGGTGTGGTCGGCACGGTGATTTCGCATCCGCTGCTTCGCCTATTGAAAGTGACCGACCCGGCCGCGCGCGGCTTTGCGATTGGACTCACCGCCCACGCCATCGGCATGGCGCGGGAGTTGCAGGTCAATCAGGTCTCGGGCAGCTTTGCGGCCTTGGCCATGGGTTTGAACGGGATTCTCACGGCATTGCTGATTCCGATTTTGATGCTGGGTTTGCAGTAAGCGTGGGTTGTTTTCGGGCGGCCCGTGCGCGATGGGGCGGCAGGCCCGACAATAGCGGGTTGCCTTTTCCTCTCAAGCGGCCCGTTCCGCCCCATCCCCTTCATGTCCTTTTCTGATCTGGGCCTTGCCCCATCGCTGGCTCAGGCCGCTCAATCCCGTGGCCTGATGGCGCCTACCGCTGTGCAGCAGCAAGCCATTCCTGCGGTGCTGGGCGGGCGCGATCTGCAGGCCTGCGCGCCTACGGGTTCGGGCAAGACAGCGGCTTATGTGCTGCCGCTGCTGCAGGCCTGGATGCTGAGCGATTCGGCGCAGCGCGGCGCAGGTCATCGGGACACGCAGGCGCTGATTCTCGTACCCACGCGCGAGCTGGCGGCGCAGGTGGCCGAGCTGATCTATGTGGTCGGCGAGTCTCTGGGCAAGCGCCCCAAGGTGGCGGTGCTGACCGGCGGCGTGTCCATCAACCCCCAACTGATGGCGCTGCGCGGCGGTGCGGACATGGTGATCGCCACGCCGGGCCGTTTGCTCGATGTGGTGGAGCACAGCCGTCTGAATCTCAAGACCATTCGCACGCTGGTGCTGGACGAGGCCGACCGGCTGATGGATCTGGGCTTTGCCGAAGAACTGAACAAGGTGCTCGCGCTGGTGCCGGAAAGCGCTGCGCGCCAGACGCTGTTGTTGTCCGCCACGTTCCCGCCTTCCGTGCAGGAGCTGGTGGCGAGCCTGCTGCGCGCTGATCATGCCAAGGTCGAGATCGAATCGACCCATCGCATGGATGCGACCATCGAGCAGCGCGTTTTCCTTATCGACGCCGCCAAGCGTTCGGCATTGCTGCGCGAACTGGTCGAGCAGTACAAGGGCCAGCGCATGCTGGTGTTCGTCGCCAGCCGCTACAGCGCCGAACATGTGGCCAACAAGCTGTACGACAAGAAAATCAACGCCACGGCGTTCCACGGCGATCTGAGCCAGGGCGCGCGCCAGCAGGTGTTGAACGAGTTCAAGAACAAGCAGTGGCAGGTGCTGATCACCACCGATCTGGCGGCGCGCGGCATCCATGTGGATGAGTTGCCCTTGGTCGTCAACTACGACCTGCCGCGTTCGGCCATCGAGTACACCCACCGCATCGGCCGCACAGGCCGCGCGGGCGCCAGCGGGCTGGCCATCAGCTTTGTGAGCCCGGCGACCGAAACGCACTGGAAACTGATCGCCAAGCGCAACGCACTGACTGACGTGGCGCTGGAAACCTTGCCGCAATACCCCGTGACCGAAAAAGTGCCCGAGCGCCAGCCGCATGAAGACGGCAACAACGGTGGCGTGAAGGGCAAGCGCATGAGCAAGAAGGACAAGCTGCGCGCTGCGGCTGGTAAAGAGCAGGGCGGCGACAGCGACGGCGACTCTTGATCTTTTTCAAAACGACAAAGGCCGGTTCAACCGGCCTTTGTCGTTTATGAGGGAACACGCGGAGCGATCAAGCGGCTTCGGCCACTTCGTTCAATTCAACTGCGGCAGCGATCTGGCTTTCGGCGTCAGCCAGTGCCTTGGCCTTGGCTTCGGGGCCCATGCCCAAGCCTTCGGCGCGCACAAAGCGCACGTCGGTGATGCCGAAGAAGCCGAACATGACCTTCAGGTAGCTTTCCTGGTGTTCCATGGCCTGACCTTGCTCGCTGGTGGCGTACATGCCGCCGCGTGTCGATGCGACGATCACGGTCTTGCCCTTGGCGAGGCCTTCGGGGCCGTTGGCGGTATAGCGGAAGGTGCGGCCGGGTTGGGCAAGGCGGTCGAGCCAGGCCTTGAGCTGTGTGGGGATGCTGAAGTTATAGAACGGTGCACCAATGACGATCACGTCGGATGCGAGGAACTGGCTGACCAGCTTTTCGGAGACGGCGTTTTCGCGCACTTGGGCTTCGCTCAGGCCTTCCGTCTGGCCGGTGCGAGGTGCCATCGCATCAGCGGTGAAGTGGGCGGGGGCGTTGGTCAGCAGATCAAGGTAGCTGACTTGCGTGTCTTCATGTTCGGCCACGAAGGCGTCGACGATTTGACGGGTGAGTTGGCGGGAGACCGATTGAGCGCCGGTGATGGAGGAGTCGATGTGGAGCAGTTGCATGGTGATGTCCGTTGGGTTGTTCGTTGAAATTCAGGTTGTGAAGGAAGCCGCCGCAATTCGTTGATTCACTGGAAGGTGTCTGCACGTTTTGCGAGTGGCGATGGATGAATTGTGCGGTCGGGACAATGGTTTGATAAGACGGCATAATCGCGACGGATTGTTCTGAAATCATTCCTAATGATGGTGTTTCCATGCAAGACTTGAACGACATGCTGTTTTTTGCCGAGGTGGTGGAGCGCGGTGGCTTCACGGCGGCCAGTCGCAGTCTGGGCATTCCGAAGTCGCGGCTGTCGCGGCGGATTTCGGAGCTGGAGCAGGAGTTGGGCGTGCGGCTTTTGCAGCGCACCACGCGCAAGCTCTCGTTGACCGAGGTGGGCGAGACCTATCTGCGACACTGCCAGTCGATGCGCGAAGAGGCGCAGGCCGCCGCCGATGCGGTGGCGCAGGTCAAGGGCTCGCCGCGTGGCACGGTGCGCGTGTCCTGCCCGGTGACGCTGGCGCAGACGGTGGTGGGCGAGCTGTTGCCCATTTTTCTGGAGCGCAACCCCGAGGTGCGGGTGGAAATGCAGGTGCTCAACCGCCCGGTCAATCTGCTGGAAGAGGGCATCGACATCGCGCTGCGCGTGCGGCTGTCGCTGGACGAAAGCGGCAGCATGGTGGTCAAGCGGCTGGGTGAGGGCGTGCAACTGCTGGTGGCCAGCCCCGATCTGCTGATTCGGCAGGGCACGCCCCAAACCGTGGAGGATTTGGCCAAGCTCGGCAGCATCGCCATGCCATCGTCCGAGGGGCGCAACATCATGCGGCTGCTCGGCCCCGATGGGCAGGAGGAAATCGCCGTCCTGCATCCGCGCTATCTGGTGGACGACCTGCTGGTGTTGCGCTTTGCAGCGCTGGCGGGAACGGGCTTCTGCTGGCTGCCTGATTACCTGTGCCAGCAGGACATGCAGGCGGGGCGTCTGGTGCGCTTGCTGCCCGATTGGTCCCAGCCCAAGGCGATCGTGCATGCGGTGTTTCCGTCGCGGCGCGGGCTGGTGCCTGCGGTGCGCAGCTTTCTGGATTTTCTGGGCGAGACCGTGCCGGAGCGCAGCCGGGTGATCACCTGAGGCGTGTGTGTGGGGTGGGGTTCCGGGTGCTGATGGCGATAGGCTGCTGCCGAATATCCACGCCGATGGCAAATGTTGGGAAAGGAAAATGCGTCTGCAGGCCGCACCAATGCTTGCTTATGCATTTTCAGGATTTTTAAACAAGAATATATTCTTTTGAGTTTTAAGAGACGATCCTCACAATGATGTAACTATCAAATCAGACAGTGACATCGACAATGACATCTCTCTCCCGCTCGCTCAAGTCCATCATCGCCGTGGCTGCTCTTGCAGCCAGCGGTCTGGCGGCTGCTCAATCGTCCACGCTCCTGAACGTTTCCTACGACGTGGCGCGTGAGTTCTACAAGGACTACAACCAAGCCTTCGTCGCGCACTACAAGAAGACGACCGGCAAGGACGTGAAGGTCGATCAGGCCCACGGCGGCTCCAGCGCCCAGGCGCGTGCCGTGAACGACGGCCTCGAAGCCGACGTGGTGACCTTCAACACCACCACCGACATCGACTTCCTCGCCAGCAACGGCGTGGTGGCCAAGGACTGGGCCAAGAAATTCCCCAACGACGCATCGCCCACCACATCGACCATGCTGTTCCTGGTGCGCAATGGCAATCCCAAGAACATCAAGGACTGGGAAGACCTGATCCGCCCTGATGTCAAAGTCGTGGTCGTGAACCCCAAGACCGGCGGCAATGGCCGTTACGCCTATCTGGCCGCATGGGGCTATGTGCGTGAAAAGGGCGGCACGGATGCGCAAGCCGCCGAGTTCGTCGGCAAGCTGTTCAAGAACGTGCCGGTATTGGGCAAGGGCGGTCGTGATGCGACCAGCATCTTTCTGCAACGCAATATCGGCGATGTGCTGATCACGTTCGAATCCGAAGTGGTCTCCGTGGACCGCGAATTCGGCAAGGGCAAGGTCGATCCGGTCTATCCATCGGTGAGCATCGTGGCCGAGAACCCGGTGGCTGTGGTCGAGCGCACCGTCAACAAGAAGGGCTCGCGCGAGCTGGCAACCGCCTACCTGAACTATCTGTACTCGGATGAAGGCCAGGAAATCGCCGCCAAGCACGCGCTGCGCCCACGCTCCGAAGCCGTGCTGAAGAAGCACTCCGACGAGTTCAAGCCGATCAAGCAGTTCACTGTGGCCAAGTACTTCGGTTCGCTGTCCGATGCACAGAAGGTGCACTTCAACGACGGCGGTCAGTTCGACAAGATCTACACCCCCGGGAAATAAGTAATCACCCCCTGAGGCGCTTTGCGCCTTCCCCCTCTCTCGCTGCGCGGGAGGGGGACGCCGCCAGCGCGGCGGGGCGGGGCGGCCCTTGCGCGGCGGCCGCTGGCTTGGGGCGTGCTCGTATGAGCGCCATGCCCCGATTTCTGATCCAACCAAAACCATTCATCTATGACTGCTGCGGCGCTGAATGCATCGTCCGGGGACAGCTCTGCCCGGCGCGCGCCCAAGCGTGTGTTGCCCGGGTTCGGGCTCACGCTGGGGTATACGCTTTTCTATCTGAGCATCATCGTGCTGATTCCGTTGTCGGCACTGTTGTTCAAAACCTTCACGCTGACTTGGCCCCAGTTCTGGGAGGCGGTGACGGCTCCGCGCGTGCTGGCTTCGTACAAGCTCACGTTTGGCGCGTCGTTCTTCGCGGCCTGCGTGAATCTGGTGTTCGGTCTGCTGGTGGCCTGGGTGTTGGTGCGTTATCAGTTCCCCGGCAAGAAGATCGTGGATGCGCTGGTTGATCTGCCATTCGCGCTGCCGACCGCCGTGGCGGGCATTTCGCTGACGGCGCTGCTCGCGGGCAACGGCTGGGTGGGGCAGTATCTGGAGCCCTATGGCATTCAGCTCGCGTTCAACCCGAAAGGCGTGGTGATCGCGCTGATCTTCATCGGCCTGCCGTTCGTGGTGCGCACGGTGCAGCCGGTGCTTGAAGATTCCGAAAAGGAACTCGAAGAAGCCGCAACCAGCTTGGGTGCCACCCGCTGGCAGATTTTCTACAAGGTGATTCTGCCGGGCATCACGCCCGCGCTGCTCACCGGTTTTGCGATGGCGTTTGCACGTGCCATCGGTGAGTACGGCTCGGTCATCTTCATCGCGGGCAACATGCCCATGGTGTCTGAAATCACGCCGCTCATCATCATCGGCAAGCTGGAGCAGTACGACTACGCTGGTGCCACCGCCGTGGCCGTGGTGATGCTGTTCTTCTCGTTCATCATGCTGCTCGTCATCAACGCGCTGCAGGCATGGCAGCGCAAGCGCCAAGGAGCACCGCTATGAGTGGCGCCGCAGTCAACAATTCCCGTACCGTGCGCCGCGCCAAGGCGGGCACGACCGAAGCGCCTTGGGTCAAGTGGACGCTGATCGGCATTGCGCTGGTCTTTCTGCTGCTGTTCCTGGTGCTGCCGCTGGCGGCCGTGTTCACCGAAGCGCTGCGCAAGGGCTTTGAAGCCTACTGGGCTGGTCTGCGCGAGCCCGATGCGTGGTCCGCCATCAAGCTGACCCTGCTGACCGCCGCGATTGCCGTTCCGTTGAACCTGGTGTTCGGCGTGGCGGCGGCCTGGGCGATCGCCAAGTTCGACTTCAAGGGCAAGGCGTTTCTGATCACGCTGATCGATCTGCCGTTCTCCATCTCGCCGGTCGTGGCCGGTCTGATGTACATGCTGGTGTTCGGCGCGCAGGGCTGGTTCGGGCCATGGCTGTCGGAGCACGACATCAAGATCGTCTTCGCCGTGCCGGGCATTGTGCTGGCGACCGTGTTCGTGACCTTTCCGTTCATCGCGCGTGAATTGATCCCGCTGATGCAGGCGCAGGGCAACGACGAGGAACAAGCCGCGGTCGTGCTGGGTGCGACCGGCTGGCAGACCTTCTGGTATGTGACGCTTCCCAACATCAAATGGGGCCTGCTGTACGGCGTGATTCTGTGCAATGCGCGGGCCATGGGCGAGTTCGGCGCGGTGTCGGTGGTGTCGGGCCATATCCGTGGTCAGACCAACACGATTCCGCTGCACGTCGAAATTCTCTACAACGAGTACCAGTCGGTGGCTGCGTTCGCTGCCGCATCGCTGCTGGCCCTGCTGGCGTTGGTGACGCTGGCGATCAAGACGTTTGCCGAGTGGAAGGCCGAAAAGCAGCTCAAGGCTGCGGCCGACATGCCACCGGAGCGTCCGGCCACGAATTGAGATTTTCTCCCTCTCCTGCAACAGGGAGAGAGGACCGAAAGAGGAACAGAGAACATGAGCATCGAAATCCGTAATGTGAGCAAGCAGTTCGGCGACTTCCAAGCCCTGCGTGACGTGAATCTCGACATCAAATCCGGCGAACTCATCGCCTTGCTCGGCCCCTCGGGCTGCGGCAAGACCACGCTGCTGCGCATCATTGCCGGTCTGGAAACGGCCGATGTCGGCACCATCCATTTCAGCGGCGAAGACACGACCGACGTGCATGTGCGCGAGCGCAACGTGGGCTTCGTGTTCCAGCACTACGCGCTGTTCCGTCACATGACGGTGTTCGAGAACGTGGCTTTCGGCCTGCGTGTGAAACCGCGCAAGGAGCGTCCGAGCGAAGCGCAGATCCGCGAGAAGGTGATGAGCCTGCTCAAGCTCGTGCAGCTCGACTGGATCGCTGATCGTTACCCGTCGCAGCTTTCCGGCGGTCAGCGTCAGCGTATTGCTCTCGCCCGTGCGCTGGCCGTGGAGCCCAAGGTGCTGCTGCTCGACGAGCCGTTCGGCGCGCTGGACGCCAAGGTGCGCAAGGAACTGCGCCGCTGGTTGCGCCGTCTGCATGACGAGCTGCATGTCACCTCGATCTTCGTGACGCACGATCAGGAAGAAGCGCTGGAAGTGGCCGACCGCGTGGTCGTCATCAACAAGGGCAAGATCGAGCAGGAAGGCACGCCGCAGCAGGTCTGGGACAACCCGGCCAGCCCGTTCGTCTACGGTTTCCTTGGCGACGTGAACCTGTTCAAGGGCCGCGCGAGCGATGGCCGCGTCTATCTGGACGACGGCATGCAGCTCGACAGCACTGAAGCCCAGGGCGCGCACGAGGCCAAGGCGTTCGCCTTCGTGCGTCCGCACGACCTCGACGTGGAGCGCTATTCGCCCGGTCAGGCGCTGGATGCGCAGGGCCGTCCGCGCGGCATCGTGGTCCAGCTCTCGCGTGCGATTGTGGTCGGCCCCATCGCGCGGCTGGAACTTATTCCCGAATCCGATAACCAATCGGCGGACAATACAGCCACGGAGTCGCTCATCGAAGCACAGATTCCGGCGCAGCAGTTTCGTGACCAGGGACTGCGCGAGGGCGAGCTGCTGGTGGTGACACCGCGCCACGCCAAGGTTTTCCTGGACCAAGCTGCCGGTATCTGATCGCCATGGCCCGAGGGGGACGTTGGGTAAGATAACGGTTTCCCCCAAAGGACAAAGAAGTGGTTTTCAACTGGATTTCCCGGGCTCCGCGCCAGATTCTCGGGCTCATCTGCCTGGCCTGCATTGCCATGCTGGGCTTTGGCATGTATCTGCAGCATGTGGTGGGCCTCGAGCCTTGCCCCATGTGCATCGTGCAGCGTTATGCGCTGATCGGCGTGGCGGTGTTCACCGGCATCGCGGCGCTGCGCGGCAGTGCGGGCTGGTGGAAGACCTTCAGCTTCCTCGCGCTGCTGATGGCCGGTTTTGGTGCCTTCGTGGCCGCTCGCCAAAGCTGGCTGCAGTGGTATCCGCCCGAGTTCGCCACCTGCGGTCGCGACTTCTACGGCATGATCGAGAACTACCCCATCAGCCGTTCGCTGCCCATGATCTTCCGTGGCTCGGGCGACTGCACGGCCATCGACTGGACCTTCCTCGGCGGATCAATCGCCAACTGGTCTTTCGTTTGCTTCGTGATCTTCGCCATCGTGCTTCTCGTTGCACTGGTGCGCGGCGGCCGCCGTTAAACTGATCCGTCGATTTTCCGATCAAGCAACAGCTTTGAAGACCCCGACACGCCAGCCGTGTGCGGGGTCTGCGTCATTTTGGCCGGCTGTGAATCACTCATTGGTTGAATATGAATAAGCTCGAAATGCAAAGACGCCATCTGCTCACCACCGGCCTGATGGGCACGGCCACCTTGGCCACGCTGGCTCTGGCGGGTTGCGGCTCGGTGAAGAGTTTGGTGGGCATGGGCGGCGAAGAAAAAGCCACCACCACCACCACGCCCAAGGGCGACCACTTTCAACAACGCCTTCAGGCGCTCGAAGCACGCAGCGGCGGTCGTCTGGGCCTGTCGGTGCAGGTGCTGGGCGGGCAGACTTCGCTGGGTTATCGCGAGGATGAAGCCTTCCCCATGTGCAGCACCTTCAAGCTGCTGCTGGCCGCGCGCATTCTGCATCTGTCGCAACTGGGCGAGTTTCCGCTGGAGCAGGCGCTGCTCTACGAAAAGAAGGACCTGGTCGCTTATTCGCCCGCCACCGAAAAACATGCAGACGCCGAAGGCATGACGATTCGCGCGCTGTGCGAGGCCGCCGTGGTGCTGAGCGACAACACCGCCGCCAATCTGCTGCTTGGATTGCAGGGCGGCCCGGCGGGCCTCACGCGCTGGCTGCGCACCACGGTGGGCGACATGCGCACGCGTCTGGATCGTACCGAGACCGATCTGAACACCGCCATCGCCGGAGACCCGCGCGACACCACCACGCCGCGCGCCATGGGCCGGGCGGCGCTTGCGCTGCTCACCGACAAGAAGGGCTTGCTCAGTCCGGAAAGCCAAAAGCAGTTGCGCGACTGGCTGCTGGCCAGCCGCACGGGCGACAAGCGACTGCGCGCAGGCATGCCCAGCGATTGGAAAGTGGGCGGCAAGACCGGCTCGGGCGACAACGGCACGGCCAACGAAGTCAGCATCGTCTGGAGCGCACAGGGCATGGCGCCGATGATGGTGAGCGCTTATCTCACCGGCGCGGTGAAGGTCGAATCCGATGGCCGCGATGCGATTCTTGCGGAAGTCGGCAAGATCGCCGCCGATTGGTACAAGGCCAGCAAGCGCTGATCTGGCTTACTCGGCGCTGGTCGCGGGCTGCTTGCCTTCAAACGCGACCGGCCCGGTGGTTCCGGGAATCCAGACCGGGTAGGTTTCCATCACTTCGGCAAACAATGCCGAATCCAGAAACCGCTGCAGCCATGCCTGCAGATGCGGCCAAGGTTTCGCTGTCCACTTGTCCTTGTCGATGGCCGCAAACTGCCGCACGAACGGACGCAGTGCCATGTCGGCCAAGCTGGGGTTGAGGCCAAACAGATAGCCCGTGTCCGCCAATCGCTGATCGAGCGACCCCAGCCATTCATCGGCCACCCGAGTGGCCTCTGCGACTTGCTCCGCGCTGTAGCGATCCGGGTACTTGCTGCGATCCAGCGCCGGTTTGAAGAACTGGTCATTGCGCTCGATGAGCGCCAGCATCTGCTCCAGCGTTCCCTCGGTCGGTTGCAACCAGCCATCCGCATCGCGCGCGTCGGGAGCTTGCAGGGCATGCAGCATCACTTCCAGACTCTGCTCGATCACCCGTCCATCCGGCAACACGAGCACCGGCACCGTGCCCTTGGGCGACACCTCCAGCATGGCCTGCGGCTTGTCACGCAGTTTGATCTCGCGAAGCTCGCAGGAGAAGCCCGCATAGGCCAGCGCAAGACGCGCGCGGATGGCGTAGGGGCAGCGGCGGAAGGAGTAGAGGATGGGAAGGCTGGTAGGCATATGCGGATCGATGGGCAGAGCCCCGTATTTTCGGCCATTGCTCTGGTCTCCCGGGTCTGCTTCGCTGAATATGAAATCAAGGGTAAGTACCAAGTGGTTTGCCGTTGAATTTACACAGCCGGTGCGGCGGGTATGCCGTCAATCCTGTTGTAATTGAATCGACAATTGTTTACATGTCTTGGTCGCCTGAGCGCGAATCAAGGGAGGAGTGGTCAGTGACAGGTGATCTCTGCACAGGCCGAGTCCTCATGGCACGACACAAGAGATGAGAAAGTGCAGGTTCAGTACATATGCAATCCGGCCACCTTTCCGCAAACGCTGCGACTTCAATGCATCCGTTCAAAAAGGGCTTGCGCGTCGCCTTGCCGTTGCTCCTTGCAGCGAGCGTGAGTGCAGTGCATGCCCAGACCATCACCACCGTTCCCGCGTCCCCGGAACAGACAGGGATAGCCGCTGTACCAGTGGACGGCATCTGGATGCTGGTGGCGCTGATGCTGGCACTGGCCTTCATGGGCGTCTGGCTGATTCGACGCGACACGGCCCCCCGTGCCTTGAAGACCGTCTTGGGTTTGATGGTGGCGGCGGGCTTGGTCACCGTTGGTGGCTACAACCCTTCCGTGAGCGCTCAGCAATTGCTGTCCTTGCTCAGCTTCACCCAATCAGGTGGCGAAACGCTGAACGTCCCCATTCTTCGTACGCCTTCAACGGGGCTGCCCGTCGATTTCACGCCAGTTCAATTCACCAACACAACGCAGACCAAGCTCAAGATTTCTTCGATCACGCCGCCTGCCAGTGCCGCCGTGTGCTTTCCAGCCGGTGTTCCTGCCAGCTTGCCCAGCACGCCGTTGCCTTCGGGTGCAACCCCTTGCACGGGGAATCTTGAATTGGCCCATGGCACCAGTTGCGTAGTGAACGTGGCCAGCATGTGTGCACAACTGGCGTCCACCATCAGCGTGTCTCCATCGCAGGCGACTTTCAATGTCCATGGCACAACGACATTGACCGTCACCACCAACGCCAATTCGCCACAGGCCGCTCTCCATCCAGCACTGCTTGTTCCTTCGGGCAGTCACATCTCCGTGCTGAGCAGCACCTGCGGCCCATCGCTGGCCCCCGGTGCATCGTGCAGCCTGACATTGACAGCCTCTGCCGCAGAAGGGCCCACTACTTTGACGGTGGCTGGCTCCAATTCCAACGCGGCTCAGGTGGTGTTGACTGCGCAAGCCCTGCCGACGATCAGTGTGTCACCCAGCGCATTGACGTTCATGCAGACTCAAACCGGCAGCGTGACGGTCACCGTGGATTCAGCCGCTACCGTTTCGGCCGAAAATGTGGTGCCCGTCATTCCATTGGGCAGCCAACTGGCCGTTCAAAGCAGCACCTGTGGAGCTTCGGTGGCTCCGGGTGCTTCATGCGTCATCACGTTCACCAACCCAAGCATCGAGGGGCCCACCAACGTGCAGATGGCAGGTTCGAATACCAACTCGGTGACATTGGCGGTGACGACGCAGGCGATCCCACCCACGGTGATCAATGTTTCACCCTCTAGCCTGAACTTCGTCATGAACCAATCCGCAAGCGTGACGGTGACGGTCGATCCGGCAGCGCCCATGTCTGCGCAGAACATCGCCGCCATTGTTCCTTTGGGCAGCAACATCTCTGTTCAAAGCATGACCTGCGGCGCGTCGCTCGCGCCCGGCGCGAGTTGCTCGATCACCTTCACCAGTTCGGTGATGGAGGGGCCAACCAGCGTGAATGTGGCGGGCTCCAATACCTCCGTGGCAAGTGTTGCGGTCACAGTCACACCGGACATGCCCACGTTGACTTCCACCACCCGGGCCATGTGCAACAGCACCGACGCCGGTGCAAGGTTCATCAAGCTCACGGGCACTCAGTTGGCGACAGCCTCCAGTGTCATGCTGGGAGCGGTGCCATCACCTTCGATCACCATCGTGAGTGACACAGAAATCCTTGCGGCTTTGCCGTCTGGCTGGAGTGGCGGAGCTCAAGCCATCACGGTGACGACCAACGCAGGCACTTCGGCTCCGCTGACCAAGACTTTCGACGCGCCAGCCGTTGCCCAATTCTGTGCGGGTGACACGACCCCCGAGAGCTTTGGGGTGTTCAACATCTTCGGGACTTCGCAGACCAACTCGGTTACCGGCTTATGCCTGTTGTGTGGAGTCGTCAATCCAAACAATCCGATTTCGCACAACATTACGACCGACTATTCGCAATTCGCCATCACGGTGGGCTTGCTCGGCGTGTCCGTTCAGCAGGCATTGATCGGCCCGGCGCCAGTGCCTGCGTCGCCCAACGTGCGGCGGGCCGGGGTGATTGTGAGTGACGACACCTCGGATGGACTGACTGCGCAAGACGCAGTGCTGATTGACTTGAGTCTTTACGATGGATCCGACCTTGCTGCATCCCCCACTGCGAGCCAACTGACGCTATTGAGCATGCCGGAACTGACTTCGGGTCAGACACAGAAAATGCTGGTGTTCGACGTACCCGCCAATGTGGCATTCGATCGAATCCTCGTGACCTTAACATCCATCAATGTGGGCGGCATTCAGGGGCTTCGAGTCTATGGAGCGGTGATCGAGCAAGGGGTGAATTGACGGGCTCACTGCATGAGCGGTTTGCAGTCGCACGCATTGCAGATTCACAAAACAAAACAGCCGATCCCGCCGCAAGAGGCAGGGATCGGCTGTCCAGTCAGGACGAGCCAAAGCGCGCGATTTAAGCGACCGCCACCACACCGATTTCCACCGTGAATGCCGGACGTGCCAGCGCCGATTCCACGCAGGCGCGGGCAGGGGCGTGGCCTTGGGGAACCCAGGCGTCCCACACGGCGTTCATCTGTTCGAAGGTGGTGTGGTCGGCCAGCCAGATGGTGGCTTGCACGATCTTGGTCTTGTCGGTGCCGGATTCGGCGAGCAGGGCGTCGATCTTGGCGAGAATTTCTGCGGTCTGGCCTGCAACGTCCTTGGTGGTGTCGGTGGCGACTTGGCCGGCCAGGAAGACGAAGCCGTTGGCGATGACGGACTGGCTCATGCGGGCGTTGGTGTGAAGGCGCTTGATGGTCATGAAAATTTTCCTTTAAGAAAAACTGCATCGTACAACGCGCGGGCCAGCGCTTTCACCAATCGCCAGCAATCACTCCGTCTTTGCGGGCGCAGCAGGCTTCTTGTTCAACGCGGGAGCGGTGCTGGGCGACGCGGGTTGCGAAGAATTCCAGCCTTGGTCCTGCAGGAAGAACTTGGCCACCATTTCCTTTGTGATCTGCACCGCTCGCTTGAGGCTGAGGTCGATGTGCTCGGACAGCGCATTGAGTGCCTCTTCGGTCTTGCGCTGGCGGATGAGCTGCACGAGCTGGAAGTGCGCATCGAAGGCCTGAGCGTTCCAGTCGGACTGCTCCAGATCGATGTGCCGCGCGACGTGGATGCGGCGCGTGACCTGTTCGAGGAACTGGCAGATTTCGCGGTTGTGCGACAGCTCGGTCAGGCGGCGGTGGAACTCCTCGTCAGCCAGCAGCAGGTCGCCCACGGTCATTGTCTCGCCCTTGGCCATGATGCTTTTCCAGTAGTCCTCAAGCGACTGGATTTCCTCGTCGCTCGCGTGCGTGACGGCCAGATAGACGGCGCGGCGCTCCAGTGCGATGCGCACCTGATAGAGATTGAACAGCTCTTCCACACTGATGGCCTTGCGAAAGAACCCCTTGTTCATCACGAAGTCGAGAAAGCCTTCGGCGACCAGTCTATTGAGGGCCTCGCGCAGGGGCGGGCGGCTGATGCTGAATTCACGGCCCAAGGCCTGTTCGTTGATACGGGAGCCGGGCCGGAAGTCGTAGCGCATGGCGCGTTCGCGCAGCTCCAGATACAGCCGTTCGACGCTGCTTTCGTCCCGCGTCTGAGGTACGCGCTCGGTCTTCTGTGTGTTTTTCTTGGTTGCCATAAGTGCACGTTGAGGTGGTCTGTTTTGTCTGGGGACAGTGTCGACAACAAAGCCTCTGCCATCGATAGGACGATCACCCATTCTAGTGGCGTCCATCAGGAAAACCCGTAGCCCAAATGATACGTCCCCGTGAACCGGAAGGTCGGTATCAAAACTGCCTTGCGGATTTGTTGACTAATGCCGTCATAACTGTCTACACTTTGATTGTGAATCAATTTTCGGTGTGACTCAAGAGACTTTCGGCCAGATGGTCAACCTTTTGTACTGCATCGATATCCCCACCCCGACCGATTGATTGAGTGACAGCGACCCTGCGCGCGAGGAGAGAACGAGCCATGAGCGATATGAGCATCACGAGCCAGCTGCGAAATGTGGATCTGGAGGACAAATACACGGCCGATGAAGGCACGGTTTACCTGACGGGCGTGCAGGCGCTGGTGCGATTGCCGATGATCCAGAAACGCCGCGACCGCGCTGCGGGGCTGAACACGGCGGGCTACATCACGGGCTATCGCGGCTCGCCGCTGGGCACGTTCGACGACCAGTTGGTGAAGGCGCGCAAGCATCTGGACAAGCACGACGTCACCTTCATTCCCGGTGTGAACGAAGACCTCGCGGCCACCGCCGTCTGGGGCAGTCAGCAGGCCGAGATCGGCGGGGAGGGCAAGTTCGACGGCGTGTTCTCCATCTGGTACGGCAAGGGTCCGGGCGTGGACCGCTCGGGCGATGCGTTTCGCCATGGCAATCTGGCGGGCAGTTCCAAGAACGGCGGCGTGCTGGTGTTGATGGGCGACGACCATACCTGCGAATCGTCCACCACCTGCCATCAGAGCGAATATGCGCTGGTCGATGCGCACATCCCCATCCTTTCGCCCGCAGGCGTGCCGGAGATCGTGCAGTACGGCCTGCTCGGCTGGGCGATGTCGCGCTACAGCGGTGCCTGGGTGGGCATGAAGTGCATCAAGGACACGGCCGATGCATCGGGCTCGGTGCGCATCGACGATGCAGCCTTGAAGATCGAAACGCCCGACTGGAATGGCGCGCCCGAGGACGGCTTGAACATCCGCCTGCCCGACACGCCGCATGCGCAGGAGTTTCGCCTCGTCAACTACAAGCTCGATGCGGCGCGTGCTTTTGCGCGCGCCAATCGCATCGACAAAGTGGCATTCGGCGCGCGTGAAGGTGCGCGCATCGGCATCATCACCTCGGGCAAGAGCTGGCTGGATCTGCGGCAGGCACTGGCCGATCTGGGCATCGACGAGGCGCGCGCCAAGCAACTTGGATTGGCGGTCTACAAGGTCGGCATGGTGTGGCCGCTGGAGCCCGTCGGCCTGCGCGAATTTGCGCTGGGGCTGGATCAGGTGATCGTGATCGAGGAAAAGCGCGGACTCATCGAAGGTCAGCTCAAGGAAATTCTGTACGGCGAAGCCAACGCGCCCCGCGTGATCGGCAAGCGCGACGAGCAGGGTGCCAAGCTGTTCCGCACCGAGCTGGCGCTGGATGCGTCGATGATTGCGCAGGTGGTGGGTTCGCGTCTCGCGCTTATCGACCCGTCGCTTGGCGACACCGTGCAGCAACTTGCCGCGCGCAAGCCGCAGGTGGCGGCGGTCGATGTGATGTCGCGCAGCTTCTATTTCTGCGCGGGCTGTCCGCACAACACCTCCACGCGCATACCTGACGGTAGCCGCGCGTATGCAGGCATTGGCTGCTCGTGGATGGCGCAGACCATGGGCCGCGACACGCTGGGCTACACGCAGATGGGCGCGGAAGGCATGGCGTGGGTGGGCGAGGCGCCGTTTTCCAAGCGCCCGCACATGTTCCAGAACATGGGCGATGGCACGTATTTCCATTCGGGTCTGCTGGCAGTGCGAGCTGCGGTTTCGGCCAAGACCAATATCACCTTCAAGCTGCTTTACAACGACGCCGTGGCGATGACGGGCGGCCAGCGCCACGACGGCCCGCTCGACCCCATCCGCATGACGCAGCAGGTGCATGCCGAAGGCGTCACGCGCATTGCGGTGATTTCGGACGAACCCGGCAAATACGACAACGTGAGCGGCTTTGCGCCGGGCGTGACGATTCACCACCGCGATGAACTCGATGCCGTGCAACGCGAACTGCGCGAGATCTCAGGCACGACCGTGATCGTCTACGACCAGACCTGCGCGGCGGAAAAGCGCCGTCGTCGCAAGCGCGGCACATTTCCTGATCCAGACAAGCGCGTCGTCATCAACCCAGCGGTGTGCGAGGGCTGCGGCGATTGCGGTGTGCAGTCGAACTGTGTGGCCGTCGTGCCGCTCGAAACCGAACTCGGCCGCAAGCGCGCAATCGACCAGTCGGCCTGCAACAAGGACTTCTCGTGCATCAAGGGCTTTTGCCCGAGCTTTGTCACGGTGAGCGGCGGCAAGCTGCGCAAGGGCTCATCGGCCAGCGGCGAAAGTGGGCAGGGCGTGAAGTTGCCAGAGCCTGCCTTGCCCGATCTGAAGCAGGGCGTCTACAGCCTCATCATCACCGGCGTGGGCGGCACGGGCGTGGTCACCATCGGCGCGTTGCTGGGCATGGCGGCGCATCTGGAAGGCAAGGGCGTGGGCGTGCTCGACATGGCGGGCTTGGCGCAAAAGGGCGGCTCGGTCTGGACGCACATGCGCTTTGGCGCAAGCACCGAATCGATTGCCGCCGTGCGTGTCGCCCCCGGTGGAGCCGATGCCGTGATGGGTTGCGATCTGGTCGTGGCTGCATCGGGCAACACGCTGGCGATGACACGCAAGGGCGCAACGCGCGTGCTGCTCAATAGCCAGGAGGTGATGCCAGGCGCATTCGTTCAGCAGCCGGACATGCAGTTCCCCGCCAACCCGCTGGTGCAGACCGTGGCGCGCGCCGTGGGTCAGGACAATGTGCAGGTCATCGATGCAGGCAGTCTTGCACTCGCTTTGTGTGGTGACTCGATTGCGACCAATCTGTTTATGCTGGGCGCGGCTTACCAGCGCGGTTTGATTCCGGTAAGCGCCGATGCCATCGAGCGTGCCATCGACCTGAACGGTGCCGCCGTCAAGATGAATCTTGCAGCCTTCCGCTGGGGCCGTCGCCATGCGGACAACCCGCAGGACGTGGTGATGCAGGCCTTCGCAGGCAAGCAGAAATCCGAAGTGGTGAACTTTGCGCAGCCGTCGCTCGACACCATCGTCGAGCGCCGCAGCCAGATGCTGACCGACTACCAAAACGCCGCTTATGCGCAACGTTATCGCGTACTGGTCGATGAGGTGCGCGCGACGGAAGCCCGCATTCGTCCCGGTGATGATGCGCTTGCCAAGGCGGTGGCGCAGACCTTCTACAAGGTCATGGCCTACAAGGACGAGTACGAAGTTGCGCGTCTGCATGCATCGCCGGAATTCAAGGCGCAGCTTGCCGCGCAGTTCGAAGACGGCCATCAGCTCACCTTCCATCTGGCCCCGCCCATGACCAGCAAGATCGACCAGCGCACCGGCCGACCCGCCAAAAGCGAATGGGGCGGCTGGATGATGTCGGGTTTCCGTTGGCTCGCCAGGTTCAAGGGCTTGCGTGGTACGGCATTCGATATCTTTGGAAAGTCCGAAGAACGGCAGCATGAGCGTGCGCTGGTGGACAGCTATGAATCCTTGATCCGTTCGATGCTTTCCGGATTGCGCGCCGATCAGCATTCACTGGCAGTGGAAATCGCACAAGCTGCCATGAAGGTGCGCGGTTACGGTCCGGTCAAGGAGGCGAATCGTCTGGCCTATGTGAAGGAAATCGCACGACTGCAGGACAAGTTCAGGCAGGAGGCAATCTCTTGAATTGGTCAACCAGCAAGTAAATCTGCGCCTACATACATGCCGTCGCTGGCTTACAGGCAAGCAGGCGGAGGGACTATATCTGTAGTCCTCTGAATTCCGTAAAGTCAGTAGCAACAAGGGGTTCACGCCATCGATGTGAATCCCGCAAGCGAAGGGTCCATGCTGCGAGGTGTGGTCCCTTTTTTTGTTCTTTGCGATCCTGAGAATGGACGGAATTTCACTATGTCCCGCGGTACCGTTTCCACAAGCTTTTCATTGCCGCGAGGCACTTCAAACATGAGTGTGCGCCTTGCTGCAGTCGCATTCACGTTGTTGTCGGCAAGTTTTGCCGCGTCCGCGCAGACCTGTGGTGACGGCGATATCTACCTGTCGCAGGAATCTCCGCAGACCAAGTTGCGCTACAGCGCAGGCATTGTGGTGGACCCAGTCACGCAGGCCGAGAGCATCAATTTCGCCGACCGCGGGGTGGCTGTCGGGCAGTACAACGCGCTGGGGCGCAATCCAACGGATGGCCTGCTTTATGCGATTGCCAATGCGACAGGGCAACTGATCACCGTGGACCCATCAAGCGGGCTGACCTCTCTCGTCAATACCGATGGCGCGATCACGGGTCTCGAATCGGCCACGACTACCGCAAACTACTACGCTGGCGGTTTCGACACCAACGGCGTGTACTACGTGAAAAAACAGGGCATGGGCGACAAGATCTTCGCCATCGATGTCAAAGCTACACCTCCGGCGGCAACGCTGATTCAACTGCCGCAGCAGATCATCATCTCCGACATGGCATGGGTGAAGGATCGCCTCTACACCACGGACGACAACGGGCAACTGTATTCGATCGATGTGTCTACCAATCCCGCGACGCTGACGCCCATTGGCGCAACGGACACCACCGGGGGCACGTTTGGTGCCCAGTTCTCGGGAACCAATGGCTTGTTCGGTGTGTCGAACATTGGCGCAGGCTTCTTTCAAATTGATCTGGCAACAGGCAAGCGCACCAAGCTGGCCGATGCGCCTACTTCCACCATCAACGATGGTGCGAGCTGTCCGAATGTGGAACTGCTGAAGATTCCACCGAAAGAGGCGGATCTCGTGGTCACCAAGGATGATGGCATCACCCGCTACACACCCGGCACGAATGTGGTCTACACGATCACGGTGACCAACAAGGGGCCCAACACCGCGAACGGCGTGACGGTCAGCGATCCTTTGCCCAGCGGCATCAGCACGGCCAGCTGGACCTGCATAGCGGGCCCGTCGGCACCGACGGGTACAGCCTGTACTGGCAGCGGAACAGGAGCCATCGCAGACAAGGCCGTCAATCTGCCCAGCAGTGCGGGCAGCACTGCGAGCGTTGTCTACACGTTGACCATGGCTGTGCCGGTGGGTTTTACCGGCAATCTGATGAATACGGCCAAGGCAGACTTGCCTGCCGACATGACGGACCCGACGCCTGCTGACAACTCGGCCACAGACACCGATACACCGCCACAAGCCGATCTGCAAGTCACCAAAACAGATGGCGTGGACCGTTACACACTCGGCAAGGATGTGGTCTACACCATCGTGGTGACCAACATCGGCCCCGATGCGGTGACGGGTGCAACGGTCAGCGATCCATTGCCCAACGGCATCAGCGTTGCAAGCTGGACCTGCACGGCAGCAGGCACGGGCGCTGCTTGCGCTGCCAGCGGTTCAGGACCGATTCAAGACACGACAGTCAACCTGCCGAGCGGCGGCACGGCGACCTACAAACTGACCGTAACGGTACCGGCCACGTTCACCGGCAATCTGGTCAACACAGTGCAAACCGCCTTGCCGACCGGCATGACCGATCCGACGCCCACCAACAACTCCGCCACCGATACGGATGCACCACCGCAGGCGGATCTGCAGATCACCAACACGGATGGCAGCCCCACTTACACGCCGGGCAAGGACGTGGTCTACACCGTCGTGGTGACCAATGCCGGGCCGGACGCCGTGACCGGCGCAACGGTCACGAATCCATTGCCAGCAGGCGCGACGGCTGGCAAGTGGACCTGCACCGCAGGTGCTGGCACTGCATGCACTGCCAGCGGAACGGGTGGGATCCAGGATGCCGCCGTCAATCTGCAGCCCGGAGCGAGCGTGACCTACACGTTCACCGTCACGGTCCCCGACACCGTGACCGGCAATCTGGTCAGCACTGCGCAGACGGCATTGCCAGCGGGCATGACCGACCCGACTCCGGCCAACAACGTGGCGGTCGATACCGACACGCCACCTACACCTGTTGTCACGTCCACTCCGGTGCCGGTCGATTCAACATGGATGCTGCTGGCGCTCAGCGGTCTGGTCGGCGTGTTCTCTCTGGCCCGAGCCAAGAAGCGGAAGTGATGCGACGACAAGCACTTGGCGGAACCGTCAGTCGCTTGTCGCGTGAACGCTGTTTGACAGGCTAGTGTTTTCCCAGCTTTACCGGGACAGCGCCGGTGCGTATGGTGGAGTCGCATATCCGTTCGGAGGGGCGATCCACATGAATGCAGCACCGGCAGACGACGAGTCCCAGACTCCCTCGCGCATCGCGCCCGTGCTGCTGCCGTTGAAATGGTCCGATCCGCTGCATTGGGTGATGCGCGGTGTGAACGACATGATCAATTCTCCGGGTGTCGCTTCGTTCTATGGCGTGTGCTTCTGGTTGCTGGCGCTGTTGCTGGGCTGGGTGTTTCGCGCCAAGCCGGAATACACCATGTCGATTGCCAGCGGCTGCTTGCTGGTCGGGCCGTTTCTGGCCATGGGACTGTACGACACGAGTCGGCGGCGCGAACTGGGGCTGAAGCCCGATCTGGGCCAATCCATCACCTGCTGGGACGAGCACATGGGCAGCATGGGCATGTTGGTGCTGGTGCTGATCGTGTTGGAACTGCTGTGGGGCCGCGCGTCGCTGGTGGTGTTTGCGGTGTTCTTCAACACCGGCATGCCGTCGACCACGGGCGTGGTGCAGGCGATCTTCAATCCCGAGAACTGGCAGTTCGTGCTGGTCTATCTGGTGGTGGGCGGGGCGTTTGCGGCGCTGGTGTTTTCGACTTCGGTGGTGTCGATTCCGATGATTCTCGACCGCGACACCGATGCGCTTACTGCCGCCATCACCAGCATGCGCGTGGTTCTGGAAAATCCAGGTGTGATGATTTTCTGGGGTGTAATCATCTCAGCTCTGGTGGTTTTTTCACTCTGGGCCTGGGGTGCGGGGCTGTTGGTGGTGGGGCCGGTGCTTGGGTTTGCGAGTTGGCATGCCTACCGATCCGCGCTGCAACCCTTGCCTGCCGAGCCGCAAACCGTTTGAAGGCTGCGGCTCAGTCGTTTTCATCATGCAGCGCGGCCGCCCAAGTACAGCTCGCGCACCTGTGGATCGTGCATGAGCTGCTGGCAATTGCCGGTCAGCGCCACGGTGCCCATCGACAGGATATACGCACGGTCGGACATGCGCATGGCCTCCATCGCATTCTGCTCGACCATGAGAATGGTGACCTTCTCCTTGTCCCGCACCTGCACGATGGCCTCGAACACTTCCTGCAGCACCTTGGGCGACAGGCCCGCCGATGGCTCGTCGAGCAGCAGCACATCCGGACGTGGCATGAGTGCGCGGGCCAGCGCCAGAATCTGCCGTTCGCCGCCGGACAGTGACGACGCGGCAGCGTTGAACTTGCGACCCAGCACCGGGTACAGCGCGTAGAGCTGCTCCATGCGCTGATTGCAGTCCTGTGTACTCATGTAGTGGCCGCCGACCTGCAGGTTCTCGCGCACGGAGAGGTTGCTGAAGATGTTCTCGGTCTGCGGCACAAAGCCCAGACTGCATTCGCGGATCTTGCGGAAGATGGGCATCTGCGAGCGGTCCTGGCCGTTCATCTTCACATGGCCGCTGCGCGGCAACAGTTGGCCCGCGATGGTCTTGAGCAGCGTGCTCTTGCCGCAGCCGTTGGGGCCGAGCAAGGTCACGATCTCGGTACGATCCACCTGCAGCGAGATGCCTTTGAGAATGTCCACCTCGGGCGTGTAGCCGGCGATGACGTTGTCGATTTCGATCATCATGGTTGCTTGTCCTCGTTGTTCGTCAATCCACTTCGGCCAGTTCGCGCTTTTCTGCACCGCCGAGATAAGCCTGCACCACATGCTCGTTGGAGGCCAACTCGTCCGGGTGGCAGCTCGCGACGATGCGACCCCGATCAAGCACGATGCAGCGCGTGCAGACCTCGCGGATGAAGTGCATGTCGTGCTCGACGATCACCAGCGTCATGCCTTGTTCGTTGAGCTTGCGAAGCGATTGCACAATGTCGTTGCGCAGGTTGGGATGCACGCCCGCAGTGGGCTCGTCCAGCATCAACAGGCGCGGGTCGCTCATCAGCGCGCAGACGCTGCCCAGCAGCTTCTTCTGCCCGCCGGACAGGGCCGAGGAGGGCAGATCGCGCACGCGGGTCAGCAGTAGTTGCTCCAGCAAAAAGGTGGCCTTGGCATGCGCAGCGGCTTCGGCTTTCTTGGCACCTGCCGATCCGAAAACTGTCGCCAGCACTCCGTGGTGCGAGGTGGATGCGGCCATGGCCACTTCCATCACCGACATCTTCTTGGGCATGGAGGGCAACTGAAAAGTGCGGCCAATGCCGGCATTCACGATGCGGTGCGCGGGCAGGGAGCCGATGCTCTGACCATCGAAGTCGATCTTGCCGCCGTCGATGGCGCCAAAGCCGGTGATGAGGTTCAGCAGCGTGCTTTTGCCGGAACCGTTGGGGCCCAGCAGGCCGACGATCTCGCCTTGGGCGATGCTGAAGTTCACGTCCTGCAGCACGTGGTTGCCGCCGAAGGACTTGGAGACATGGTCGAGTCGGAGCAGTGATGATGAAGAGGATGAGATGGAGGTGGTCATGGCATCTTCCGCAGTTTTTCAGGGATGAGACCTTCGCTGCGCCACATCAGGCACAGCAGCAGGATGGCTCCGATGAGGCCCAGACGCAACGAGCCCGAAACGTCGGAGCTGAGGCTCAGCCAGTCCTTGATGAAGGGAACGAACACGTACGCCGCCTGCACCACGACGACGCCAACCAGCACGCCTGCGGTGTTGCCCAGACCGCCGATCATCAGCATGGTCCAGAGCAGAAAGGTTTCGGACGCGAGCATGTATTCGGGACCTGCAAAGCTCATGTAGTGGGCATAGAGAAATCCACCCAGCGAAGTGACTGCAGCGCCTGTGATGATGGCGCGGGTCTTGAGCGAGCGGAGGTCGTAGCCCATGCAGGTGGCCAGTTGTGGCTCTTCGCGCATCAGGCGCAAGGCGCGTCCGAAGCGACCATTGCCGATGCGCGTGCAGACCCATGCCGTGAGCGCAAGGATGACTGCAACCAGCGCGAGGAAGGCTACCGAATCCCAAGGGCGCGACAGGCCATCGAACAGCGCGGGAATGGCGCTGATGCCGTTCGCGCCGCCGGTGAGCCAGCCTTCGTTGGTGGCTACCGTGCGCAGAATTTCCGCGACGGCGAGCGTGGCGATACCCCAGTAGTCGGCGGCCAGCTTGCGACCGATGCTGGCCATGAACAGGCCGAGCAGCATGGCGGAAAACAAGCCCAGTCCGAGACTGGCGAGTGGCGACCAACCCAGTTGAAAGCCGATGCCTGCGGCATAGGCACCCAGACCCGCAAAAGCGATATGACCAAAATTCAGCAAACCTGCATATCCCGCTTGCAGATTGAGCCCGAAGGCCATCAGCGCGTAGATACCGGCGATGGTGAAGGAGGAGATCAGGAAATCAAACACGGCGCACCTCCCGGTCGAACAGGCCGTAAGGACGGAAGAGCAGGGCCAGCAGCAGAATCAGGAACGAAGCGGCGCTGATGTAGGCTACGGGCAGGAAGGCAAGCTCCTGACCCAGCATGGGGCCGAAGTTGATGTTAGTGACGGTGGTTTCGGTGAGTGCAATCAGCAGCGCACCGACGACGGCTCCGAGTGGGTTGCCGAGACCACCCAGAATGGCGGCAGCGAACACAGGCAGCAGCAAATCGTTGCCCAGATTGACGTGAGCGCCAGTCGACAGGGCCAA